>DLLA01000090.1:3625-36282 GCA_002479035.1 Bacteroidales bacterium UBA7574
CCGACAAGTTGGATAAGGTGGATGCCTCCAAAATCATTATCAAAGATAGCACTATCACTACAAATCCATTTACTATCATGGGATTAAAACCACAAACAGGCTATTGGGTTTACCTCAAAGCAATAGATAGTGAAGATTGGAGCGAAGGGTATAATGCTTGGACGCAATGTGTTAAATTAGTACCTAACTCGGCTAAAGCACACCAGGACTTTGAGGGATGGCTTACTGCTTCTTCTACAGCAATCACTTCGTATGATAAGAGTACATTCCCCGAATGTTGGGTACGTCATGGCGGTGATGAATATAAATTAAAGCCAAGTTATGTACCTTTCATCAAACAGCAAAAGACAGGCTCCAAGGTTCCCGGTGATTATGCATATACAGGATTAGCCTCCGCTTATATATCTGCGAACTCATCGGCAGGCGGACCTTCATGGTTTGCTACACCGGAAGTGGTTGCACAGAATATGGCAAATGTGATGGTTTCTTTCTGGGCAAAATGCGGTGATAGTTCGTTGAAAGAACTGTATATTGGCGTGATGAAAGACCCAGACGACTGGAGTACATTCACCTCACTATATACATACACACCGGAAGATAAAGGCAATTGGCATCAGGTGGAGTTTACCTTCACGAACTATAAGGAGGGCATGGGTAACTATATTGCGTTCTCTACCCCTGCCGCTTTGGTTTCTCCTGAATGTTCTTCTTTCCAAATCGATGACATCGAGATTACAGAATCGGCATGCCCGAAGGCCTATCCGACTATCTCACGCCTGACCGACAATTCTGCGCGTTTGCTGTATGCTTCCAAGAATATCAATGTGCGGATGCTGATGTCTAAAAATATGATTATCTATGTAGATAGCCTTAATTCTGAGACCGATGGTGCTGCTTATTTGCAGAGAATAATCAAATCTTCGGCTATGTTGACAGATACGACTATCCAAAACAATTATGGTTTGATACTGAATGGTTTGGAGAGCAGTACACCATACTACGTGGCGGTTCAGACATTGTGCGAAGAAGGCGAAGCACTCTGGAATGTAACATCTTTCCAGACCCTCTGTGCTCCATTGACAGCAGGCGAGACGGGTACTATCACTTTTGAAGAGGGCTTTGATTTGGAAACAAATGGTGGTTCTTCCGATGTGCACGTAATACCTTGCTGGACAATTGGTAAGAAAGGAGCCATGAACTATCTGTATGTACCATTCTTAACGTCCGGAGAGATTGCACCTGATGGAAAAGCAGCCTTGCGCTTCCGTACAGGCACGAAGGCTACCGAAAATGGAGCCTACGCCATCATGCCGGCGGTGAATGTGGATAGTATCACACGGTTGCAAATATCATTCTTGGGACGCGCTTATGATGGTCACCAACTTTCCGCTGTTACCGAGATAGAACCGCTTAGCAGTAGTTATGCCGGTAGCATCATTGTGGGTGTGGCAGAAGACCCGTCGGATATGGGTACATTCCGTGCCATAGACACGATTACTCACACCGACAATGCTGTGCATAAGTCGATTGTACGTTTCAATACCTATCGCGGCACAAACGGCAAGGCGGAGGGCAAACATGTGGTATTCTTATCCGAGTTTGACAAATCAAACTTCTTCTTCATTGATAATATCAAATTTGATACTATCACGGATTGTGGCACTCCTTTGTCTTTGAATGTAAGTAATATCACCAACAATTCGGCACTTGCTTCATGGAAGGGTATCAACGACACCTATCGTGTTATGGTTACTACATCTGAATTGGATTCCAAGTTATGGGAGACCAATCGCAACTATGCCATCAATGATACCGTAAAGGGAGACTCCTATACATTGACAGGCTTGGATGGTAATATCACTTATTACCTGTATGTCAAATCGCTTTGCGATGGAGGTGATGGCGAATGGTGCTTGGAGGGTGTAACATTCACCACCGAGTGCCCCGAGGTTGCAGCGTTGCCATACAGAGATAATTTCGACCGCTACACATCCGGTGCCAAGTACTATCCGGCTTGTTGGCATCGTTTCTATGCAGGCAATATGGATGATGCAGCATCATATCCTTGCATCTATTCAAGTGCCAAGTATGGCGACACGGGCAACGGTCTGCAATGGAAGATAACAAGTGCTAATAGCGCAGAAGACAAGCGTCCGACGGCTGCTACACTGCCCATTGGCGGCGACATCAGCAAAATGATGCTCTCTTTCAAACTGAAGACTGCTTCCGCTGTAGCGTCCCCCAATGGTATCATTATTGGTTATGCTACCGATGTTACTAACATCGATAGTCTGCTCAACACCGTTCAGTATGTAGATACAGTCTATCCTTTGGCTAATTCCAAAGAGTGGACGGAGATTATCCGCACCATGGAGGATTGCACGGGTGAGAACGTGTATATTGTTCTTACCGAACTCTACAAGAATACCACGGACGTGTATATGGACGACTTCAAAGTGCAGAAGACACCTACCTGCTATGTCCCGAAAGTTAGAGTGGACAGTATCGGTGCCAAGGAAGTGAAAGTAACAGTACTCCCCTACTTCACTACTGACAACGCATGGGATGTGCTATGTATCAGTGCCGACTATACCGATACCATTCAGGCATCTTCTACCGATACCACTTTCCTTGTGAAAGGACTGAAACCTTCTACCTACTACAACATCTTTGTTCGTACCAATTGTGGTGCCGGTGATATCAGTGAGTGGAGCGAAGATGCTGTACCATTCCGTACATTGTACCAAATAGGTGCCGGTATGTACTATAGTTTCGAGGAAGAAGATGGAGAAGAAAAGAGGGTTTCTTATAGTTGGAATACCGGTTCACCGGGTGAGTACTATATACATCCCAGTTTGTATGTTTATGGCGAAATAGCCAGTTTCTGGCCTACACAATACAATGGAACTGCATATCCTCGTTCTGGAAAACAGGCATTGCGTTTCTACCACAACAACCAGTACTCAGCACCCACTTTTGTAGCATTACCGGAAATACTTGGTTCGGATACATTGCAGATACGCTTTGATATGCGTGCGGCAGAAGTGGCTGCAAGTAAGACAGCAAAGATTGACAGGACAAAGACCTTCCCGTTTGTGGAATTGGAGATAGGCTTGATTGACGCAGACTATGACCTTACTTCATTCCAACCGCTGGCTACCTATAAGACCACGGACTACGAGAATGCGGAGAAAGTAACGACTGTCAAAAATGCACTCTTCGATCAAGTGGTATTCCCATTGCCAATGGGTATTAAAGATAAATTCATAGTCTTTATGATGAGGCAACCTATCAGCCTCAAATTGTATATAGACAACTTGCACGTTGAGAAGAAACAAGGCTACCAAACGCCTGTCATCGGCAAGACTTCCATCACACCGACTACATTGACTCTCAATTGGGATGCCAATGGTTCTGCCAAGTGGAATGTATATCTCACCAAGAGCGCGGAAGTATTTCCCATTGATAGTGCGAAGGAAGCAGATATCGTGGCTAAGCAAACCGTTACTGCCAATACGGTAACTTTCGAAGGATTGACGCCAAACACCAAGTACTTCGCCTTTGTACAAGTGGCAGAGGCTGACGGCTTGGGTGCTACTTCTGCACGTCGCACGTTTGTAACACCGGCAGATGTCAAGGTGGCAACAAGTGACACCATTTCCTTTGAAGACAGCAAGACAGGTCGTCTGGTTGTACCTCAGAACTGGTATGTGGGCAACGATGCTTCTACGGCAGCGTTGCAACAACCGGGTGCCTTGTTGAACAACTATGATGCTACTTCTACAAGTAGTGCAAGTGGTGCCGTGGCAGCGCATACAGGTACTCGTGCTTTGCAACTATACAACACGTATGGTACACATCTTGGTGCGTATGCTGCTATGCCGGTATTGGATGCAGACTATGATACGATTCAAGTGAATTTCTACGCACGTCCGTTCTATCAGAAGAAAGACGGTAAAGTAGGAACAGCCTACAACAACCGTCCTCTCGTAGTAGGTACAATGACCGACCCGAACAACATTGCTACATTCGAGCCAATCGACTCGTTCTTCTACTCCAATGCGGCTGTCTCGACTTCCGATTTGGTGAAGAACCTCACTGACAATGGCTGGGAGAAATTCGGTCTCCGCCTAAAAGGGCGTGCCGGGCAATACTTGGCATTCTCCGCGCCGGTAGCAGGACAATGGTATATTGACGATATTACGTTCAGCAAACGTACCTGCCTCAAACCGACCAAACTGCGTGCTACCGATATCACCGGTCATTCGGCAACATTGAGTTGGAGTGCAGCAGACGAAGATGTGCCGTGTATCCTCCAAGTATCCAAAACCACTTCGTTTGGTACTACAGACTTGATATTCGTGGACACTCTGGCAGAACAAAAGGCAATTGTAGCAGGTTTGGATGGTACTTCCACCTATTACTATCGTGTTCGCCAAGATTGCGACCTTGTCAATGAGTGGTCTATGGCTCAATCGTTCACCACAGAGTGCGCCGAGATTATGGGCGGCTACACCAATAGTTTTGAAAATAAGGATGAGCACGTACTCCTACCTAAGGCAAACGATGGTTATTATCAACCACAATGCTGGGTAGTGGGTACAACCTATGGCAAAGCAGTAGGTATAGTAGATAATTTCCCATACTACCACGTTCCTCGGTTGGTTGAATCATCAGGCACCTCTTGGTATTCACACAACACATTAAGCAGCAACCTGAAAGATGTTTGGGCTTTACGTTTCGAAGGCAATGGTGCCAAAGAACTCACAAGTTCCAACTATGCTAACTACTACGACCAATGGATAGCAATGCCTGTGTTGGATAATGTAGATTTGGATACATTGCAACTTTCGTTCTATGCCCTGCCCGGCTCCTACAATCCGCAAACAGGTTCTATCGCCAAGAGTGCTGCCTTGAATACCATTGTAGTGGGCGTTATGTCCGACCCGAATGACCTCTCTACATTCGTGGCTTTGGATACCTGCACCTATTCTCGTAACCTTACCGGTGCGGTGGCTACTGCCGCCAACGAGTATATGGCACAGCGTTTCGAGGTACCTCTTGCTGGTATGAGGGGTAAAGGCAATTATATTGCCTTCCGCACCGACGCACAAGGCTGGATAGAGTCGCACCCCGAGTACGAACAGTTCAGCATCAGAACATCGTTGTATATTGATGACATCGCACTCGAACATGTTAACAACTGCCCAACACCTACCAATTTGGCAACAAACGATATTACACTGACAAGTGCAACGTTAAGTTGGGATGGAGATGAAAATGTGCAGTTCGTTGTAAATGTATCTTCCGATGCTACCTTCAGCAACATCGATGCCTTTATTCTCAGCGACGAAGTGGTAACCTCCAATAGCATTGTTGTGACCGGTCTGGATACTGCCACTACCTATTACTGGTCAGTAGCCACACAGTGTACTTCCAACATGGTATCTATCGCAGCAGCAGAGCAATTCAATACTTTGCGCGTGCCGATGTTCAACGAGATGTTCATCGAAGATATTGTTCTACCTGCCGATTGGACTATGGATGGCACTCGCGCCAGGGATGTGTTCGCAGGTGCTGCCATGAGCAGTCGCATTACTTCCGGCTCCTATACCAGTAACTGGACTCGTACATTCCCGACAGGAGTTGTTGGCATCGAGGGGCCCCACATGCAGGCTCCGCTGAACTCCAGTTATACAGAAACAGGATCGCAAGTTACCAAGAAATCGTGGTTGATGACTCCGGCTATTGTGCTGAACGATGCACAAGACGCTTGGCTTACATTCAACGTTGCACTCACCTATTTCAACAAAGCGGACGCTGCCGAACAAACAGGTTGGGACGACCAGTTTATGGTAGTTATCTCGGACGATGGCGGCAAGACGTGGAAACGCGAGAACGCTACCATTTGGAACAACGAGACATCTGATGATGAAGCCAATGCACACTACGTGTATGGTAAGGGAGACTATGTGCTCAATCAATTACCTGATAGTGCCGTTAAGGACGAACCTGTCACCATTGACCTCACCCAATACAAGGGCAAGACCATCAAAGTCGGTTTCTATGTCGAGTCCACTATCAAGAATGCATACAACGGCATTCATGTGGGCAACGTGCATATCAACTACTTTGCTAAGCGCGAAGACAAACAAACCGCTTGCCAGTTCGACGACATAGAGTCCATGGGATTATTCCACATAGATGGTGATAATGTCACTGGAGGCGACCACCTGTTCTCCAAGGTTGCGTTGGCAACTGCCGAATCTAACACCCAAGTAGATACATTGTACACACTTACTGCCATCTACAATGAGGCTCCGCAGGTAACTATCAACAAGACTATCTGCGAGGGTGAATCCGCTGGCATCGATTGGGGCTTTGAGGAGCGCACCACATCGGGCGTTTACAAACGCAAGGCGACTTCATTGATTACTGGTTGCGATAGTATCACTACGCTCAACTTGACCGTCATTCCGCGCCAGTACTCTACTGTCGAGGAGACCATCTGCTCGGGTACATCATTCGAGTTCAATGGCAAGCAGTACGACAAGACGGGTGTTTACGTTGATACGCTATCAACCCTCACCACGGGTTGTGATAGTATTACCAAACTCATTCTCACGGTAAATCCGCCTATCACGGCCAAGGTCGAGGCTTACACCTGCACCGGCACTCCGTACTACTTCACACCGCGCTATCCGTCGCTGACTATGACTGGTGTGTATATGGACACCGTGAAGACGGTTGAGGGTTGCGATAGTATTGTTACGTTGAACCTTACGGTATCTGATGTTATCAATGTTCCGGTCTATGACACCATTTGCAATGGTCAGTCAGTTACTTTCGAGGGACAAGAATACACCGAATCCGGTATCTATCCTGTTCACCTCGCATCCGTATATGGCTGTGATAGCATCCGAACACTCTATTTGGAGGTAGCACCTGTTTACTCTGACACCATCGTGGCAAGTATATGCCCGGGACGTTCCTCCACAGAGCATGGCTTCGATGTTTCTGAGGAAGGTCTGTATTCTGTCACAGAGACAAGCCGCTTCGGCTGCGACAGTATTATTTGGTTGAACTTGTCGTTCTACGACACCGACACCATCCGTGTGGACACGCTCATTCAGGTGGCTGACCTGCCGTACTTCTACCCGAATACGCAAATCACCTATCCGTTGAGCACCGAACCCGGCACCTACACGGACACCATCTTTGTCAAAGGCAAGGATGCACAGTGCGACTATGTCCTCATTCACCGTCTCACCGTAGAGGGTGGCAATGGCGTGAACAACACTGTCGTCGGTTCTGTCTCATTGCAGCCGAATATCATCAACATCGGCGAGGTGGTAGTGGCTAACGGCAACTTTGTCGGACAAACCGTTACTGTTGAGGTTTACGACATGGTTGGTCATTGCGTGAGCCATGAGCAGATGAGCAATCATGCTATTCACATCAGCGGATTCAATGTAGCAGGGCTCTACACCATTCGGATTACCGACGAACAAGGCAATCCGTTCATCGGCAGAGTCATTGTTAAATAAGAGCGTATAAACCATTTAATGATTAGTTATGAAATGGCGTTGTAATATCCTTATAGCCATTCTATTAGGCTTTACTCAAGTGTCAGGTGCGTTCACGCGCCTGACGCCTGAGCAGCGCCATTTCCTTTCTATTGACGGCTCCTTAGGCTATGCCTCCCTGACCAACAACTCCTCCGAGTTGCAGTCTGGGTCTGGCATGGCGGCAACTATCGGCGTTGGGTATAGACTCTTCCGCAACAATTTCCTGTTCAGCACAGGGGTCGAGGGGTATTATATGCTCAACGCTCACTCCATGTCCGACGCGAAACTCGCGGTGGATATGATTGACACGGAGGGCGACCCCTTCCGCATGACGGCAGACGCTTCGGATGGCAGTGATATCTGCCATTCCGTAAGCGTCAACCTGCCGTTGCTGTTCGGCGGTGAGTTCCGCCGATTCTACTTCCAGGTTGGTCCCAAACTCTCCTACAACATCTGGGGGCAAGCCGAATCCAAAGGCACCTTGACCACACGCGGCGACTACGAGCGTTATATCGGCGAGTTCGAGAATATGCCCAACCATTATTTCGAGACCCGCTCCATCACCAGCGGAGCGCAGAAACTCTCATGGAATCTGGACATCATCGCCCATGCCGAAATCGGTGCGCGCTTGGGTGATGTCATTTTCCTCACGGGCGCGGACATACCAAAGCCCAAGCAGCGGTACTACCTCGCATTCTACGTGGACTATGGTCTGCTGAATATCCGCACATCCACTCCCGCGGGCAATCGTTTGGAGTGTATCCAATCAGACCCGACCGCTGCTCCACCGCAGTTTGTACTCACCCCCGCGGTGATGAGCAACGAAATGGGCGATGCCACTATCCACCAGTATAGTTTTGGCATCAAGGCAACCATCCTTTTCGAGTTGCCGCAGAAGAAACCTTGCGTATTCTGCAAGGACGACTTACGTAGAAAATTCTCTTCGGGCAAGCCCCGCAAGAACAATATATATAAGGACTGACAATAAACAGTAAGCATTCTCGTACATCTTTCGATATCGTTTCGAGTCAACTTCGAGTCATTTACGGCAACGACACGGCAACGAGACGGTAACGACAGCAGACAATCTCGGGAGGATATCGAGGCTTGAGTAGGTGATTCAGCAAGGGATACGCAAGGGATAAGCAAGGCATAGACCACCCATATCCTCCCGCTCTTGCAACAACGAATAAACTAAAAACAAAATATGAGACAACGATTATTGGTAGTATTCTTCCTCATCTTCACGATGACGGCAAGCCCCATCCTTACGTGGACGGGCTCGGACGCTGTGGCAACGCTCAATGCTGCGCCACCCAAGAAACCTGCTGCCGCCAAGAAGCCGACGGCTTCAAAAACCAAACAAAAAACCAAACCCAAAGCCAAAAAGCAGACAGCAAAGCCCAAAGCCAAGAAACAGGCATCCAAGCCCGTGGCAACAAAACCCGCAACTCGGAAGTCCCAAGTGGCAAAGAGCAACAAACCCACCTCCAAACCGCAGACCAAACCGGCGAAGCAGAACCTCACTCCCGAAGAGGAGGCAGCGGCTTATCAGGAGCGCGTAGAGGAGGTACAACGCTACAACGCGCAGGTCGCCGCCTATATGAACCGCGACATCGCCCACCGTCTCGGCATCTGGGGACAGGCGGGCTACTCCGCTATCTTCCCCTCTGCCTTCACCTACGACGCGGACAACGCTCTCGGCTTTGACCCCAAAGCCGCAGGCTTCGTAGGAGGTGGCGGCGGTCTCGGCTACCAACTGCGCTACAAACGCTTCCTCTTCACCACGGGTGCCGAGTTCCAGATGTACAACTCCATCACCAATATCGCACCGCTCTCGCGCACCTTCGCCGTCGAGCAGTACCCCTCCATGGAGTACACCTACTCCTACACCGACATGCGCGACCAATGGCAGGCGGGTTATATCCAAATCCCCCTCATGTTCGGTATGGAACTCGACAAATGGTACTGGCAGGCGGGTGCCAAGGTCGGTATGAACATCCTCGGCTCATCGGCTCTCACCTCCACACTCTCCACCTCTATCAACGATGTGGAACTCATAGACGACCTGCAGAATATGTACACCCACGCCCTTGTGGACGACTATGCTGTGCCCGAGTTCAAGCAATCCGTCAAGTTCGGACTCAACACTGCTGTCGCTGCCGAGATAGGACTCAACATAGAGAATTGGGTAACCCCGAAAGCCAAAAAGCAGGGCAAAAAGACAAAGGGACAACAGATAGCCGAGAACCTCCGCTACCGTGTCGCACTCTTTGCCGAATACGGTGTACTCAACATACAAAGCCCCGCCAACATCATCGGCGGCACCCTCAACGACATGCCCGCCGACTTCACCCCTGTCTTGGGACAGCAGTTGGCAAAGCCCGAGCAACTATATCAGAATGTGGCTTACACCTCCTCGCTGGCTACTACCTCCGCTATGGCTGCCAAACTCAACCCCTTCATGGTGGGTGTCAAACTGGCTATGTTCTACGAACTGCCGCGTCAGGACAAGAAGATGCGCCCGATGCCTGTCGAACCCAAACCGCGTATGGCTGCCTTGGTCACCAATGCCGAGACGGGCAAGGCTATCGCAGGCGCACAAATCACTATCGAGCAACAGCCTTCGGGCAAGACCGTCAGCAAGGCTACCAATGGCAAGGGTACCATTATGACCCGCCTTGCCAAAGGTTCCTATAGGGTTGCCGCCAACAAACTCGGCTTCTTCCCGAGCGATACCATGGACTATCGCCATACCATGGACTTGGGTGATACGCTCCGTTTCAACCTCATACCCGAACCCAAGCCAATCATCTACACCTTGTGCGGCTATGTGTTTGACTCCGAGACGCAACTGGCACTCAACGAAGCCGATGTCCGTATCGTATCCGCAGCCGACTCCACCGTCACCTACCGCGGCACCACGAATGAGGACGGTCTCTTCGTCAGCGATATGTTGGCAGGTGCATACACCATCAATGCCCTCAGTCAAGGCTACATGCCGCTCACCGAAACGGTACAATTCGAGCAGGATACCCTTCGCTTCTTCATGACACGTATCAAGGAAGGTATCAAGGTGAAGATAAACCACCTCTACTTTGCTACCAACAAGACCGTTATCTTGCCGGAGTCCGAAGCAGCGATGAGCGACTTGGCGGACTTCCTGCGTGAGAACCCCACGGTAACCATCCGCATCACGGGTCACACCGATGCCATAGGTTCCGACGCGGCTAATATGAAGTTGTCCATAGGCCGTGCGAAGGCTGTCCGTGCCGACTTGATAGCCCGTGGTATTGATGCCGACCGCATCGAATACGATGGCAAGGGCAAGACCGAACCTATCGCTTCCAATGATACCGAGGAAGGGCGTGCTCAGAACCGCCGTGTCGAATTCGAAATCACAGGCACCGCCGGCAAAGACATTCAGCAAATTCAGTAATGCAACATTGTATGCGTAAATATCTTATATTCATATCGTTTCTATTTTCAATCTCTGTGTTATGGGCACAGCAACCTATAACTGTGCCTTTTCAATGCAGTTTTGAGGATGACACGGAGATACAACAGATGTGGACGCTTAATCCTGATAGTAAAAAAGCGAATGACCAATGGATCGTGGGTGATGCCACGTTCTCGGACGGAGAACGCTCTTTGTATATCTCTACAAACAATGGTCTCACCACACAATATGGCGACAAACCAAATGTGGTAATGGCATACCAAACCATACGCTTCCCCAAGGCAGGAGCCTACAATATCTCCTTTGATTGGAAGTGTATTGGTGATGAGAGCAAGGCAAAACTGTATGTATGCATCATACCCAAGATATGGCTTTCTACAGGAATGTACAGCGACAATAAAGGCTCACATGGCTTATTGGATTGTGTTAGCGAGACTTCAGGATTGTTCACCAACCGCAATGTACTGTCCAGAATGAGCAAACTTACGGATGGCACCAACACGTATGAGTTCTTATATGGCAGCAAGAAATGGCAGAACTATTCCATTCGGGGAGATGGTGCTAATCCCGAAACGAGTATTAGTGTCAACTCTTCTGCATTGAATACAGAGTTTGTCTTGGCATTTATTTGGGCTAACAACAATACGGAGAAGGACTCTTGCCGCACAGGAGCATGTATTGATAATATACAGATTGCGTCTGCCACTATCAAGAAACCGACCAATATGACAGCAGAGATGCACTGTGAGGACTCTACATTAGTGGTATCCTGGAAGTCTAATTCCCCCATCCACGACTTGGAAATCAAGAATGTGAATGCTACTGTATGGAGTAAGTTTACCAATATTACGGCGTCAGATGATATAGTGCAAACGTATGCCATTCCCATGCGCGAGGAGGGAAATTTCAATATCCGCATTAGAGGATATCGGGGTACTGAAATCAGTGCTTATACCAGTTTGAATAACGTGGTTTATTGGTGTCCTGATAATCATTGTATCAATTATATTGATTTGACAGGTCCGGACACAAAGTGCCGCTATGGAGGTTCTGACGTATGGCCTAATCCTAAAACAATCGGAGTTCTTGACTTCGGAGAAGAGGCTGTAGAGAGTAGGCATACTATCAATTGGACTGAGGACAGAGTGGACCCGCTTACCACAGGCAGCAGGGATGCCTATGGGAAAAGTGTCCCCGGGTTACGAACTATACCTGATGGCTATCTGGCTTCGGTACGCTTGGGAAACTGGGAAAATGGTAGTGAAAGCGAATCTGTTACCTATAACTTTGTTGTGGATTCAGTATCACAGGCTATTCTTATTCTGAAATACGCCATTGTGTTTGAAGACCCAAGCCACCCGGGCAAGCAGTGTTCTTTCAACATCGTGGTATTAGATTCATTGGACAGGAAGATTGACCCCACATGTGGTGAAGCCAACTTTGTGTTTGATAATGCCTCGCAATGGAATAAGACTTCCAAGGAAGGTTATAATGACATCTATTGGAAGGATTGGACGGCTTTGGGATTGGACTTGCGCCGTTATCATGGTATGTCACTCAAAGTGCGCGTTACCACTACCGACTGCGGACAGGGCGGGCACTTTGGTTATGCCTATTATGTGTTGGATTGTGTTTCTGCATCGTTGGAAACGGACAACTGCGGCAGTAGTTCCGAGATTGAGGTCAATGCTCCTGATGGCTTCAACTATACATGGACTGATTCTAAGGGAAATATCAAAGGACACGACCGTGTTCTCAAAGCGGACGCAGGCTATGAAGTTTATACTTGTGAGGCCTGTATGAAAGAAGCCTCTGATTGTTGCTTTCTGCTGTCCACGGACTTGGCACCGCGCTATCCTGCACCGCAGTTTGAGTGGAGACAAGTCCCGCAACAATGCAGGAATTATATTCAGTTCACCAATCGTAGTCATGTCTTGATACGATATGCAGATGGAGAAAAGCATACACAGGAGGCTTGTGACCAAATTACATGGGATTTTACTACGAAAGCAGGTTCTTCAAGCACACCGGCTGACAATCCTATAGTGGAGTGTGATGCAGATGGGGATACTATCATAGTAACTTTGCGTGCTGTTTTGGGAGGCGGGCAATGTGATAGTACATTGCTGGATACACTTATCATACCTTCTATCAAAACGAAAGACAGCACCATTGTGGCATCTATCTGTGAAGGTGAAACGTATATCTTCGCACAGCAAGGATATAGCGAAACGGGCATATACCAAGACTCTAAACTGAACATGGCAGGCTGTGATAGTATTACATTCCTTGATTTGACGGTTCACAAGAAAAGTCCGATACAATATATTAGCGATACAGTATGTTCATCCAACTTGCCGTATGTTCTTAACGGATTGAGTTATATCTATTCGGATACATATCAGCAGAACTTACTCAATATGTATGGATGTGATAGTATTGTCAATCTCTCACTTCAAGTAATAAACAAATTCGTGGTAGAGGTGGATAGTTTGCCTGCATTGTGTGCAGACGGAGAGGAACTTGTTATTGACTACACAATGATGCAGGGGCATTTTGATAGTCTCGCCATTCGGTTCACAACCACGACACCGCAGTCTGTGTTCTATGATCAAATGATATATGATACGCTCCAAACACAAGTCGTATATCCCTATACTGACAGTATTCTGCCCGACCACTACCATGTGCAACTCGAGTTCTACCAGCACCATTCGTGTGGAAACCAAGTATTTGACTTGGATTTTGATGTGCAGTATCGTGCCTCTATCGTGGAGCAGAAGTGGAACGATGTATTGGCTATTCTTAATAATAAGTACAATGGAGGCTATACATTCACAGCATATCAGTGGTACAAAGATGGTATGCCTTTAACAGGGGAGACAGGACCATATCTCTATCAGCCTTTGGATACCACCTCTGAATACAGTGTCGCACTCACTCGTTCAGATGGTACCACCATTAAGAGCTGCGCTTTTATGCCTACTATACGGACAGACAAAATGACTTTTCCTACATTAGCAACTGCAGCACAGCGTTTACCGATTCGAAGAGCATCGTTTGAATCAGTTGTTACGCTAGTAAACATTTATACTATGCAGGGACAACGTTATTCTTCCACCATTATTCTGGATGGTGAAGGATATGTCATAGCACCAACATTACAAGGTAGTTATTTGGTGGAGATGCAATTCCTAAATGGCGAATCGCATGCACAATATCTTACGGTTACTCAATAATTGGAAGTTATAAATTAAATAGTAAAACTCATTATAAACAGATTATGAAAGTCAGTCGATATATTATTTTGATGTGTGCCGTATTGGGCATCACATATATGCAGGCACAAGTTGCAGCCTCGTACACTTGTAATTTTGAAGATAGTATCCAAAACAAAACATGGGTACTGGAGAATGGTTATGAGGCGAAGGAAGTGCCTAACAAGTGGTTTATTGGTAGTGCTATCAACAATGGAGGTGCGCAATGTCTGTATATTACTGCAGATACAGGCAGGACAGCAGGATACGTAGCATTCTCTTCTGTGGCAGTAGCCTATACCGATATTACGTTGGATGCCGGTACGTATGACATTGCATTTGACTGGTGTGCATTGGGTTATTCTGATGGTGCCGAGGGCTTGTATGTGGCATGGGCACCGGATGAATTATTAGGTTCTCCCGTTGAGTTGTTTTATAATAAAAGTGCTACTCTTACGGATGATATGAAAAGGTGTGCATTGCCGGAACAAGGTGAACCTGATTGCTTGGCAGGCAGTGGTGTTTGGAAAACATATCGTACTAAAATAACATCCGATGGTAAACACCACCGGTTGGCATTCTACTGGGTCACAAATAGCCTTTATACTGTATTTAATCCTGGTGCATGTGTGGACAATATATCCATTATACATAGCGGGAAATGTCCTATTCCAACATCCTTAAAAACAACAAAACTGGGCAATCAACGAATACAAGTGGATTGGGAAGGAACCAGTCCCAACTATGAAGTACGATGTTATGCGCATACTACCAAAACATGGTCAACCCAAGTGGTGTCTGACACAACAGCCATTTTCTCTGGCATACCGGATGGCGTATGTGATTTCTATGTAAGTGCTCTGTGTGAAGATAGCCTGAAAAGTATATCAGCACAAATATCTGAGTTCCTGTATGACCCGAATAATCATTGCATTGATTATCTTACATTGGATAGCACTAACTGCTTTGTTTCCGACCAGTCGGTACAAGGAACGGCAGTTGCAGACTTAACTTGGAGTCCCAAGAAAGTGGACTATGGATATGCTTCTCAAGGTAGTCGTCATACCATTCATACACGTCAAGACGAAATGGACCCACGTACCTGTGGAGGACTTAAAACTGTTCCCGATGGAGAGATTGCCTCTGTGCGTCTTGGTAACTGGAATACGGGCGGAGAGGCTGAACGCATAGAGTATAAGTTTCATGTAGATGCTTCAGTTAATCCTGTGTTGGTACTTAAGTATGCTGTTGTTCTTCAAAAACCAGGTGAGACTTGTCACCCGAATCCAGGTTTCCTATTACGTGTGTTGGATAAGAACGGGCGTTTGGTGTCCAAGTGTGCATCTGCAGATTTCGACTTCAAGGCTGCTGCGGCAGCAGATTGGAATGCATGCACCAAATCAATCGAAGTACGTTGGAAAGACTGGACTACGGTAGGGGTGAACTTGGCTGACTATGACGGAGAGACACTTACTGTTCAACTGACCACCTACGACTGCGGTGGCGGTGGGCATTATGGCTATGCTTATTTCACATTGGGTTGCTCTGATGGGCAGTTGTCGGGTATGTCGTGCGCCACCGAGAATCTGAAGTTCACTGCACCCGACGGATTCAATTATCGTTGGTACAAAGTGACAGAGCCTACCAAGATATTAGGGCGTCAACAGACGTTTGAAGTAACACCTAATGATACCTGCCACTACAAGGTGGACCTGATGTTTGCACAAGACTCAACCTGCTATTTCTCATTGACGGCATCTGCACAGCCTTATCAGCCGGTTGCAAAAGCAACTTACAAACGTACTCCTCACGATTGCATCAATGAAGTACAATTCACTAACGTCAGTTATGTGAAAGAGACTAACCAAATCACCGGTGAAGAGACCAATACCGGTAAGCCTGTTGATTGGATACTATGGGACTTCGGCGATGGCACCACATCATTTGAGCATAACCCCACGCACGTATTCTCCAATAGTGGACAAAAGATGAATGTCAAACTGATTGCTCACATATCAACCTGTGTGGACACATTGCATATCAACGATTATCTGCCTGCCATCGGTACGCAATATGACACCATTCCTGTGCAGCAATGCTTTGGCACGGACTATACGTACACATACACAGACTCTGTGAACCAATCCCATACAGATACACTCACAGAATCCGGCTTGTACACGTACATGCTCAAAGCCTATACAGGGTGCGATAGTCTGGTGACTATCAATCTGAATATGACGGATACACTATATACTCTGATAGATACACTGATTATGCGTGATGAGACATACACAGTCGGAAACCAAACGTTCTCTGAAACAGGCGTTTATAGAATCCCGCTCATCGCTACATCAGGGTGTGATAGTGTGGTAACTCTGAAATTGAGAGTGTACAACAGTTTGAAAGTCACGGGTGACACACTATTGTATGCATGTCATGGGGACCCGTCTGTGACATACAATTACCGGTTTACACAGGGGTGGACCAACCTTTATTCACTGATATTTGAGGAACCACAATTCACACCTGTTCACCATGATACGTTGCACTCTGAAACCGAGTTGGATATTCTCTTGCCCACGACTTTGCACCCTGATAAATATCATGGTCAAATGACATTTGTGGATAGTATCAGTGGGGATGTAACGATACCGTTTGTGCTGGAGTTGCGCTATAATAGTGAAGTCTTGACCCAACGTTGGAATGATGTGCTGGCAGTGCGCAATGAGGAGTATAATGGTGGTTTTGAATTTGTCGGGTATCAGTGGTACAAGGACGGGCAACCTATTGAAGGGGCTACGGAGTCGTACTACTATGTGCAGGAGGGATTGGACGCGAAGGCTGAATATAGTGCGCTGTTGACTCGCGCAGGGGATAGCCTGCAGTTGATGACCTGTGCCATAGTGCCTCAGTTGATATCTGAGATGGAAGTGCCGAATGTGCCTACGCTGGTTGAGAAGGGCAAACGTGTGCCTATTATCGGGCGGTATGCGTCTTCGGTAAATGGTGTGGCACGCTGGATGACGATTTATGGTGTGGTGATTGACGAGCAGACTATACTTGGCGGCGAAGGTATCTATGCCCCCCATTTGGAAGGAATGTATCTGCTGACCATACAGGACGAGAAAAGCCGACAGACTACGTACCATGTGGTGGTGAAGTAGGGTAGGGGCTTGTGCGTAGTGCGTAATGGTATATTCTGGAATAGGCAAACATGTGCCAATATCATTGTAGTGGAAAAGTGAATAAAATGTATATGTTTATTTGCACACGTGAAAAAAAAGCACTACCTTTGCAGCCGCTTTCGTGAGAAACGGTTCATCGTAAGGTGAGCGGTGACTCAAAGGAGTGGCCCAGATGGCGGAATCGGTAGACGCGCTGGTCTCAAACACCAGTAGGTTCACCCCTGTGCCGGTTCGACCCCGGCTCTGGGTACAGAAGACTGCCTGACGATATGTTAGGCAGTCTTTGTGGAAAAGAATATAGAATAGTGCTCATGAATGTGAGCAAGATTGTAGAACCATAAAAAGGTCAGGCGACAGACTTAAACAGCCGCTATCACTCGGAACAGGCCAAATGCCCGGAGAGTAACCGAAAAGGAGGTGTATGCGATGATTATTGTACCGGTAAAAGAAGGCGAGAACATTGAACGTGCCATTAAGAAGTTCAAACGCAAATTCGACAAGACAGGCGTTGTGAAAGAGTTGCGTCGTCGCCAGCAATTTGAGAAACCGTCGGAAATCAAGCGCGAGCGTATGATGCACGCCATCTATGTGCAGCAGATGCATGCTCACGATGATATGTAATCCTCTTTGAGAGATAACAGGCAAATACGCAAAGAATAAGAATAGAGGAAAGAATGTTTTTCATAATTAAAGTGTGTGTTGAGAGTGCGAACCTGTGAAGGTTCGCACTCTTTGTTTGTGGTCTGTGCTGACATTGTACTGCAGCAAAATGCAAGGCGCGTTTGTGTATTCCCGTATTTTTGCTTACCTTTGCGGTATCGTCCTCAAAGGGTCCGCACTCGTTGCCGTCTCGTTGCCGTCTCGTTGCCGTGTCGTTGCCGTAATTAGCAGCAGGATATCCCGGTGAAAAAAGTGTTGTCAAAGAGGAGAAAAGCGGGGGCATCAGAGTGTTTTGTCGGGTGACTGTGCGGAAAGAGTGCTAACGGGGATTGTGTCGTTGGATAAGTGTTAATCAACAAGATAAGATGAAACTGAATATGAAATGGTTGTTGGTGCTGCCAATAATGGTAGCGGTGTTGACGGCTTGCCAGCCGAGTGAGGAACAGCGTGCCTCGGCATTGGTGACAGAAGCACAGAGTCTGGTGGAAAACGGGCAGTGGCGACAGGCACGGATTGTGCTGGATTCGCTGCACAAAACGTATCCCCAACAGGTGGTGCAGCGCCGAGCAGCCAAAGCGTTGGGCGACAGTATCACCTATATGGAGGCACAGCGTTCTGTCGCTTATTCGGACTCGCTGCTACAGTTGCTGCTACCGCAGGCTGATGAACTGCTGCGGCAGTTTCGATATGAGAAAGATGACCGCTATGAGGACCATGGGCGATATGTGTCGCGTTTGTTAGCGACGAGCAGCAATACATCTCGCAATTTCCTGCAGGCGTATGTGCGCGATGACCGCATGACGATTGTGAAGAGTTACTATTATGGTGCCAGACCGGTGGGGCAACAATCGCTGTTCTTGTCAGCCAATGGTGAGGAGGTGACCTTTCGTGGGAATAACCATAGTTTTAACGCGGAGGGTTGGCATGAGATAATGACTTTGGAAGATACCTATGCTCTTCAACTGCTGAATTTTGTCAGTACGCATGCGGACAGTCGTGTGCGTGTGAAAGGAGAGGGAGATGCTCTTGACAAGGTGTGGGTGTATTATCTGACGGACAAAGAAAAGAAGGCCTTGGTGCAGACCTATCAGTTCGGTTTTTTGATGAAAGATATACGCCAATTGGAAGAGATGTTGCGCATTGCCAATGCGCAGGTGCTGCATTATGAGAGTAAACATAAGAGCGAAATGTATTGATATACAGGTGGTTGCATTGTTTTGCAGTGTATAAATAAAATGCTATAAACAAGGTGTATTCTGTTAGGGATGTGTAATTGTTAGGGTAGTTGGTTAATAATTGTTTTGGCTATTGTGTATGTCGGGAAAGAGTAGTACTTTTGTACTCGAATTCGGTGGCAGATTGCTGTAAGTAGCGTTTGGAATTGTGTGTTGGTATAGTGCGATGTGCCAGCGGATTCAAGAGAACCTCACTCTATAAACAGGTGCAAATGGAACAGAACAGGACGAAGCAAATACGGATTCCCGCGCTGGTGGATATGCATGTGCATTTCCGAGAGCCGGGCTACCCCCAGAAAGAGACCATCCGTAGTGGCAGCAATGCCGCTATGTGCGCCGGCTACTCCGACGTGTTTACGATGCCTAACCTCAATCCCGCTCCTGACTGCATAGAAAATCTGCAAATACAACAAGGGATTATTGCCCGCGACAGCCTTATCGGCGTGCACCCCTATGCCACAATCACCCTCGGCCGTAAAGGCGAGGGTGAACTCGTTAATATAGAACAACTTGCCCCGTTGGTGGCGGGTTTCTCTGATGACGGGTGCGGCGTGCAGAGCGAGCCGCTGATGCGCGAAGCCATGGAGCGTTGTGCAAGGGTGGGGAGTATGATTGTGGAGCATTGCGAGGTGAACAGCCTCTTGCACAACGGGTATATACACGCAGGGGCGTACGCACGTGCGCACGGGCATCGGGGTATCTGCTCCGAGAGCGAGTGGCGCGAGGTGGAGCGGAATATCCGCCTGAGTGAGGAGACCGGATGCCGCCTGCATATCTGCCATATCTCCACCAAAGAGAGTGTGCAACTCATTCGTGAGGCGAAAGCCCGCGGGGCGAAAGTAACCTGCGAGACGGCACCGCATTATCTGCTTTTGGATGAGCGGTGTATGGGCGAGGACGGCTGCTGGAAGATGAACCCGCCGCTGCGGGGTGTGGACGACAGAATGGCACTCTTGGCGGGCATACAGGACGGCACGATAGATGTGATTGCCACCGACCATGCGCCGCATACCGCCGAGGAGAAAAGCCGCGGTCTGGAGCATAGTGCGTTTGGCATTGTGGGGATAGAATGTGCTTTCCCGCTGATGTACACCTATCTGGTGCGCACGGACTTTATCACGTTGGAGCGGCTGGTGGAACTGATGTCCACCCGTGCACGGGAAATAACGGGACTGCCGCAAGGCACATCGTGGGCAACGTTTGAGGTGGAGACACCCTACGAGATAGACCCCGACAAGTTCCTGTCCAAAGGACACTCCACGCCTTTTGCGGGCTGGCAGGTCTATGGACGCTGCGTGGAGACCGTGTATAACGGAGAAGTGGTGTATTCAATTATGAATTAAGAATTAAGAATTTATGCAAACTGCTGTATTTGTCCTTTTGTCCAATGAACAGATTGCGAGCCGCGTGTATAAGATGCGGCTGCGCGGGGCGACTGACGGTATTCGGGCGGGGCAGTTTGTGGACATAGCCGTACCCGGGCAGTATTTGCGCCGACCGATTTCGGTGTGTGATGTGGAGGGTGATGTGCTGACCCTTATATATAAGGTGGTGGGGGACGGTACTCGCACAATGTCGCAGTTGCAACCGGGTGCCACGCTGAATATACTCACTTGTCTTGGCAATGGCTACAATCTTGACAAAGCAGGAGAACACCCGCTGTTGGTAGGGGGTGGAGTAGGTGTGCCGCCGCTCTATTACTTGGCAAAACAACTGCGGGCAAAGGGCAAGCAAGTGCGGGTGATACTGGGCTTCAATACCCGTGAGGAAGTGTTCTTCGAAGACGAGTTCCGCCGCTTGGGCTGCGAGGTAAAGGTTACCACGGCAGACGGCTCTTACGGTATAAAAGGATTTGTGACCAATGCCCTCCCCTCTGAAGGGGAGCCGGAGGGGTCTTGTTATTACTACGCCTGCGGACCACTGCCTATGCTCCGTGCGCTGATACAGGCGGCAGGAACGACCGGCGAGGTGAGTATGGAGGAGCGAATGGGTTGCGGTTTCGGGATATGCGTGGGGTGCAGTATCCAAACGAAGAACGGCATCAAACGTGTCTGCAAAGAAGGACCGGTGTTTGAGGCGGGGGAAATAAGTTTATGAGTTTATAAGTTTATGGGTTTATGCGTGGTTTAGTAGGTTTAATTAGTTGATACGTTCAACCATTTCAACCTGTCAACGTTTTTAACCACCCATCAACTTATCAACCAATAAACCAATCAACTAAAAGAATGGACAACAGACTGAATATATCGCTTTCGGGGGTGGAGATGAAGAACCCTGTTATACCGGCATCGGGTACGTGCGGTTTTGGTCAGGAGTTGGCAGAGTGCTACGACCTGAATATACTCGGGGCTATCTCGTGCAAGGGTACCACCCGCGAGGCACGCTACGGCAATCCGCTGCCGCGTATCGCCGAGTGTGGTAACTACGGTATGATAAACGCCGTGGGGTTGCAGAACCCCGGTGTGGACGAGGTGATAGCGCACGAATTGCCCGCACTGCGAAAGATATACAGCGGTCCGATTATTGCGAACATCAGTGGTTTCTCAATTGACGACTACGCCTACACGTGCGAGCGGATAGACAAGGAGACCGATGCGGCTATCTTGGAGGTGAACATCAGTTGCCCCAACGTACACAATGGCGGTATGGCGTTTGGTACGAGTGCAGAGGCCGCGGCGGAGGTTACACGCACCGTAAAAGCCGTTACGACGAAGCCTGTATATATGAAACTCAGTCCGAATGTAACGGACATTGTCTCGATAGCACGGGCGTGCGAAGAGGCGGGGGCGGACGGGCTGTGCCTGATAAATACAATGCTCGGCATGCGGATAGACATACGCCGTCGCCGCCCCGTACTGGCAAACCGCTACGGCGGGTATTCGGGGAACGGTATATTCCCCGTGGCACTGCGGATGGTGAACCAAGTGGCACAGGCGTGCCGGGTACCGATTATCGGTTGCGGCGGTGTGAGCAGGGCGGAAGAGGTGATAGAGATGATGATGGCAGGGGCTACGGCGGTAGAGATAGGGGCAGCGAACTTGGTCAACCCGATGGTGTGCAAAGAGATGATCGAGGAACTGCCGAGGTTGATGGATGAACTGAAAATAGAGCGGCTGGAGGAGATTGTAGGGATAGTCAATAAATAGAGAAACTAGAAAAACTAGAATATATAGTTGAACTAGCAAAAAGAATTATGAAAAGAGATGTAATCATAGCATGTGATTTTGCGAGTGCGGAAGCCACGTATGCTTTCCTAGACCGGTTCACGGAAGAGAAACCGTTTGTAAAGATCGGTATGGAACTTTACTACGCCGAGGGACCGGCTATTGTACGCGAACTGAAAGCACGCGGGCATAAGATATTCCTCGACCTCAAACTGCACGACATACCCAACACCGTGAAGAAAGCAATGGCAGTGCTCTCGCGTTTGGACGTGGATATGGTGAACCTGCATGCCGCAGGGACGAAAGAGATGATGCGTGCCGCATTGGAGGGCTTGACCCGTGAAGACGGCACCCGTCCTATCCTGTTGGCGGTAACGCAACTGACCTCTACCAGTGAGGAACGCATGCACGAGGACTTGCTCATACCGGGCAAGATTGGCGATGTGGTGGTGCACTATGCGCAATGTGCCAAAGAGGCGGGATTAGACGGGGTGGTCTGCTCGCCGCTCGAGGCAGGAATGGTGAAAGCCGCTTGCGGACAGGACTTCCTGACCGTAACACCGGGTATCCGTTTTGCCGATGGACAGACGGGCGACCAGGTGAGAATCACCACGCCCGCACGCGCCAAAGAGATTGGCAGCGACTATATCGTGGTAGGGCGACCCATCACCGCAGCGGCAGACCCAGTGGCAGCCTATCGGCGGTGCTACCGAGAATTTCTCGGCTAATTATGAATTATGAATGAAGAATTAGGAATGATATGAATTTGAGTGAACAAATAGCCAAAGACCTGCTGAAGATACGGGCGGTATTTCTGCGTCCCGAAGAGCCGTTTACGTGGGCAAGCGGTATCAAGAGCCCCATCTATTGCGACAACCGTCTGACCCTTTCTGATTGCGCGGTGCGCGAGGATGTGGAGAACGGACTGGCAGAGACAATACGCACCTACTACCCCGAGGCGGAGGTACTGATGGGTACCTCGACAGCCGGTATTGCGCATGCGGCTATCACGGCTACCAAACTCAACCTCCCGATGGGCTATGTGCGCTCGGGCGCGAAAGACCACGGACGCCAGAACCAGATTGAGGGACGATTGGAGAAAGGGCAGAAAGTGGTAGTGGTAGAAGACCTGATTTCCACCGCGGGCAGTTGCATCGAGGTGGTGAACGTGCTGCGCGAGGCGGGTGCGGAAGTGCTCGGCGTGGTGTCTATCTTCACCTATGGTATGCAGAAAGGGCTTGACCGTCTGGCAGAGGCACACGTGGAGAATCACAGCCTCTCCTGTCTCGATACGTTGGTGGAAGTAGCAGCCCAAGAGGGCTACATTAAAGACGAGGACAAAGCCCGCCTGATACAGTTCCGCAACAATCCGAGCGACGAGAGTTGGATGAAGCGGTAATCCCCGTGTCCTTGTCGGGTCAATTACGGCAACGACACGGCAACGAGACGGCAACGACAGCGGACTTTCTCGAGACTTTACCCTGTTTTTAACGAACAAACAAACCCCATATATGCGTCATCTTTTAGACCCGACCGATTTGACCACAGCGGAGATTGAGAATATCATCAATCGTGCGTTGGACATCATTGCCCACCCCGTCCAGTACGCTGACGCTTGCCGCGGCAAGAAGTTGGCAACGCTTTTCTATGAGCCGAGTACCCGTACCCGACTGAGTTTTACAGCCGCAATGATGGAACTCGGCGGCAACGTGCTGGGCTTCTCCGACGCCAAGTCGAGTTCGGTGAGCAAGGGCGAGACGGTAGCCGATACGGTGCGTGTTATCTCGTCGTTTGCCGACATCATCGCCATGCGCCACTACAAAGAGGGTGCACCTCGCGTGGCGAGCGAGTACAGCCGTATTCCCGTCATCAATGCGGGCGACGGCGGACACAGCCACCCTACGCAGACGATGACCGACCTGCTGACTATACGACGCGAACTCGGACGCTTTGCCCATCTGACTATAGGTCTCTGCGGCGACCTGAAATACGGGCGCACCGTCCATTCGCTCATCAAGGCAATGCGCCGCTACGAGGGGACGCATTTTGTACTGATTTCGCCCGCCGAACTGCGCCTGCCCGACTATATGAAGCAGGAACTTGGCGACAACTACACCGAGGTGCAGACGCTTGAGGAGGCGATGCCGCTGGTGGACGTACTCTATATGACGCGCGTACAGCAGGAGCGTTTTGCCGATCAGGACGAGTATGAGCGGCTCAAAGATGCGTTTATTCTCGATACGGAGAAGATGGCACTGGCGAAAAAGGATATGATTGTGCTGCACCCGCTGCCCCGTGTGAACGAGATAACGGTGGACGTAGACAACGACCCGCGTGCCGCATATTTCCGTCAGGTAGAGAACGGCAAGTATGTGCGTATGGCATTGATTTATACGCTGCTGCAATGGAAAAACGAACAGCAGATGCAGCCTGAGACGCACCTGACGGACACGCTCTGCCACAACGACCGCTGTATCGTAACCACTGAACCCGTGCCGCACAAGGTGTATGTGGACAGCGAAGGTAATACTCGTTGCTTCTATTGCGACCACCTGATTTAATTTCATAAACTCGTAAACAAATAAACTACAATAATATGTCTCAACTGACCGAACGTGTACAGATGGAGGGATTGACCTTCGATGATGTACTGCTCATTCCCGCTTACTCGGAGGTGTTGCCTCGCGAGGTGTCCCTGCAAGGGCAATTCTCCCGTCATATAACGCTGAATATCCCTGTGGTGTCAGCGGCGATGGATACCGTAACCGAAGCCCCGATGGCGATTGCGGTAGCCCGCGAAGGCGGTATAGGCGTGATACACAAGAATATGTCGATTGCGCAGCAGGCGGCTCAGGTGCGTCGGGTGAAACGTGCGGAGAACGGACTGATTGCCGACCCCATCACGATTACGGCGGAACGCACCGTGGGCGATGCGTTGCAGATGATGGCGGAGAACCATATCGGCGGTATCCCCGTAGTGGACGCGGAGAACAACCTGGTAGGTATCGTTACGAACCGCGACCTGCGTTTTGAGACACACATGGAGCGTGCTATCCGCGAGGTGATGACCAGCGAAAACCTGATCACGATACAATCGACCGACCACGATGTGATCATGGAGGCGTTTGAGACGCACAAGGTGGAGAAACTGCCGGTGGTAACCGCCGACGGCAAACTGCGCGGGTTGGTCACCTACCGCGACATCACCAAACTGAAAGATTATCCGAATGCGTGCAAGGACGAGTTGGGACGCTTGCGCTGTGCGGCGGGGGTAGGTATCACGCCCGATTTTATGGACAGAGTGGATGCCTTAGTGGCAGAGAACGTGGATGCAGTGGTATTGGATTCGGCACACGGACACAGCAAGAACATCGTGAATGCGCTGCGCACGATTAAAACCAAGTACCCGGATTTGGACGTGGTGGTGGGCAATATCGCCACGGCTGAGGCTGCCAAATACTTGGTGGAAAACGGGGCGGACGGCGTGAAAGTGGGTATCGGTCCCGGTTCTATCTGCACGACGCGTATCATTGCGGGGGTGGGCGTGCCGCAACTGACGGCTATCTTCGAGGTGGCGGAAGTGCTGCGCGGCACGGGTGTGCCGATGATTGCCGACGGCGGTTTGCGCTACTCGGGCGATGTGGTCAAGGCACTGGCTGCGGGTGGCAACTGCGTGATGTGCGGGTCGATGTTCGCCGGTACGGACGAGGCACCGGGAGAGACGATTATCTACAACGGACGCAAGTTCAAGACCTACCGCGGTATGGGTTCGATAGACGCGATGAAAGCCGGTTCGGCAGACCGTTATTTCCAGAGCGGGGAAAACAATATATCCAAACTGGTGCCGGAAGGTATCGTGGGACGCGTGCCGTACAAAGGGACGGTGTCGGAGACGATATACCAACTGCTCGGCGGTTTGCGCTCGGGTATGGGCTATGTGGGAGCGCACAATCTGGCGGAACTGCAGACGGCGAAGTTCGTGAAGATCACCGCTGCCGGTATGAGCGAGAGCCACCCGCACGATATTACTATCACCTCCGAAGCCCCCAATTATAGTACTAAATAATATGCAGAAAATTATTATACTAGATTTTGGCAGTCAGACTACGCAGTTGATCGGGCGGCGGGTACGCGAACTGGATACATTCTGCGAGATTCTGCCTTACAACAAATATCCCGAGGACGACTCCGATGTGATAGGCGTTATCCTTTCGGGGTCGCCGCTGAGCGTGTATGCCGAGGACGCTTTCCACGTGGATTTGTCGCATATCCGCGGGCGGTTGCCAATCTTGGGTATCTGCTACGGCGCACAGTATATGAGCCATATCTATGGAGGCAAGGTAGAGAGTGCCGGTACGCGTGAGTACGGGCGGCAGAACCTGACCTATATCAATACGAATTGCCCGATATTCAAGGGTTTTGAAGACGGGTCGCAAGTATGGATGTCGCATGGCGACAGTATCACCCGTTTGCCCGAAGGGGCGGAGGTGGTAGCCTCTACCGAGACGGTACGCAATGCGGCATACTATATTGCCGCCCCCGAGGGCAATGCGAAGGCACCGATCTTCGGTACACAGTTCCACCCCGAGGTGGCACACACGCTGCAAGGCACGCTGTTGCTGCGTAACTTTGTGGTGGACGTATGCGGCAGCAAGCAGGAATGGAGTGCGGACGCGTTTGTAGAGAGCACGGTGCGCGAACTGAAAGCGCAGATTGGCACTGACCGCGTCATTCTCGGTTTGTCGGGCGGCGTGGACTCGTCGGTGGTGGCAGTGCTGCTCAACAAAGCGATTGGCGACCAACTGACCTGTATCTTTGTGGACCATGGCATGCTCCGCAAGAACGAGTTCCGTGATGTAATGCGCGACTACGAGTGTCTCGGGCTGAATGTGATAGGCGTGGACGCGAGTGAGAAATTCCTCACCGACCTGGCGGGCGTGAAGGAGCCCGAGCGCAAGCGCAAGATTATCGGTCGCGACTTCGTGGAGGTGTTCAATGAGGAAGCCCGCAAGATACAGGACGCCAAATGGCTGGCGCAGGGAACTATCTATCCCGACCGTATCGAGAGCCTGAATATCACGGGCAAGGTCATCAAGAGCCACCATAATGTGGGCGGACTGCCCGAAGAGATGCACCTGCAACTCTGCGAACCGCTGAAATGGCTGTTCAAAGACGAGGTGCGCCGCGTGGGGCGGTCAATGGGTATGCCCGAACACCTGATTACCCGCCACCCGTTCCCCGGACCGGGATTGGCAGTGCGTATCTTGGGCGACATCACGCGCGAGAAGATACGTATCCTGCAAGACGCGGACGACATCTTTATCCGCAACCTGCGTGAGGCGGGGCTGTATGACGAGATATGGCAGGCGGGGGCAATCCTGCTGAGCGAGGTAAGGAGTGTGGGCGTGATGGGCGATGAGCGTACGTACGAGAACCCCGTGGCATTGCGGGCGGTAACCTCTTCGGACGCGATGACTGCCGACTGGGCGCATATCCCATACGAGGTGCTGGCAAAAGTGAGCAACGAGATTATCAACAAGGTGCAGGGCGTGAACCGCGTCTGCTACGACATCTCCTCCAAGCCGCCCGCAACGATTGAATGGGAGTAAGGGGAAATTATGAATTATGAATGAAGAATTATGAATGAGATGGGGAGTTGGACGTATCAACTTATGAACCGGTTCAACTACGCATAAACTCATCAACTTCTAAACCAATAAACAACAATGAAAGTAGGAGTAATTATGGGCAGTACGTCGGATTTGGACGTGATGATGCCCGCTATCAAGACATTGGAAGAGTTCGGCATAGAGGTGGACAAACGCGTTATCAGTGCCCACCGTGCTCCGCATGCCCTGATGGAGTGGGCAGAGAGTGCACGCGGGCGGGGACTGAGCGTTATCATCGCCGGTGCCGGCGGTGCGGCGCATCTGGCAGGCGTGATTGCCGGTCTGACCACGTTGCCCGTTATCGGCGTACCCGTGCGTTCGAAGACCCTCGACGGCTTGGATAGTCTGCTCAGTATGGTGCAGATGCCGAGCGGTATCCCCGTGGCATGCGTGGCGATTGACGGGGCGAAGAATGCGGCGTTGCTGGCAGTGCAGATGTTGGCACTCAATAATGCCGACCTGCTTGCGCAATTGGAGGATTTCCGCCGCAAGCAGACCGAGAAAGTGCTGAGCGCAACCATCTGACGGATGTTCCATATTTCCAATCGCGTCAAACGTAAACCGTTCAGCAAGGGATGCGCAACCTATGCGCAACCTATAACGATCCTATAACAAATGGATGGGCGATGAAAATGTTCCAAATGACATATAATCGCCACAAAGAAAACAGATAAAACCCACAATATGGCAAATTATCGCATATATGTAGAGAAGCGCGATGCGTTTCGTGTAGAGGCAGAGAGCCTGCGTCAGGAGTTGAACGAGAACTTGCAACTCCATATCGCACAACTGCGCTACCTGAATGTCTATGACCTCTTCGGATTTACCCCCGAACTCTTGGAGAAGAGCCGCTACAGCGTCTTCGGCGAGGTGGTAACGGACGTGGTGTCCGACGCGTGCGACCTGACGGGCAAACGCTATCTGGCGGTGGAGTATATCCCCGGTCAGTTCGACCAGCGCGCTTCGTCGGCGGTGGATTGTGTGCACCTGATTGACCCGCAGGCGGACATCGAGATACGCAGTGCACGTCTGCTCATCTTCGACGACACCGTGAACGACGCAGATATGGCACGTATCCGCCACTACTATATCAATGCGGTGGAGTCGCGGGAGAAAGACCTCTCGCAGTTGGAGCAGATACAGCACGCGGATGTGAAACCGCTGGCGAAATTAGACGGGTTCCTCGATATGAAAGAGGAAGACCTGACACCGTTCTGTAAGCAGTGGGGCTTGGCTATGAACGCCGACGACCTGCGCGAGGTGCTGCGCTATTTCACCAAAGAGCAGCGCAATCCGACCGAGACCGAACTGCGCATATTGGACACCTATTGGTCTGACCATTGCCGCCACACTACGTTTACAACGGTATTGGAGACCATCAAGATAGACGATTCGTTTGTCCGCAACGAGATAGAGAGTACGCTCGGTATGTTCCACGACATCCGCAAGCAACTCGGGCGCACGGAGAAACCGCTCTGCCTGATGGAACTGGCAACCATCGGGGCACGCTACCTGCGCAGCAAAGGGCTGCTGGACGATATGGAGCAGAGCGAGGAGAACAACGCCTGCTCGATCTTTATTGATGTGGACGTGGACGGCAAGACGGAGAAATGGCTGTTGCAGTTCAAGAACGAGACCCACAACCACCCGACGGAGATAGAGCCTTTCGGCGGGGCGAGCACGTGTCTCGGCGGGGCGATACGCGACCCGTTGTCGGGGCGTGCGTACGTCTATCAGGCGATGCGTGTAACAGGTGCGGGCGACATCTACAAACCCGTGTCGGAGACTATGGCGGGCAAACTGCCGCAGCAGATCATCTCCCGCAAGGCGGCGGCAGGCTACTCGTCGTACGGCAACCAGATTGGCTTGGCTACCACCCATGTGCGGGAGATCTATCACCCCTCGTATGTAGCCAAACGCTTGGAGGTGGGTGCTGTGGTAGGTGCGGTGCGTGCAGACGCTGTGCGCCGCGAGTCGCCCATGGCAGGCGATGTGATACTGCTGCTCGGCGGGCGCACGGGGCGCGACGGCATAGGAGGGGCTACCGGCAGCAGCAAAGAGCATACCGAGGCTTCGCTCGAATCGTGCGGCTCGGAGGTGCAGAAAGGTAACGCCCCCGAGGAGCGCAAACTGCAGCGGCTGATGCGCCGCCCGGAGGCTACACGGCTAATCAAGAAAGCGAATGACTTCGGTGCCGGCGGCGTGAGCGTGGCTATCGGCGAGTTGGCGGACGGGTTGGATATCTACCTCGACCGTGTGCCGACCAAGTATGCGGGCTTGAACCCGACCGAACTGGCTATCTCCGAGAGCCAGGAGCGTATGGCGGTGGTGGTGGAAGCCAAAGACCGCGAGGCGATGGAACGCCTCTGCCGGCAGGACAATATAGAGGTTACCTACGTGGCGGACGTAACGGACACGGGACGTATGCGCCAGTTCTACAAGGGCGAGATAGTGGCAGACCTGACGCGCGAGTTTATCGACAGTGCAGGTGCCAAACACTATGCCAATGCCACTATCGGCAAGGTAGAGGAGCGCAATCCGTTCCGCCGCATAGTAGGGGGCAAGACTTTGGCGGAACGTATGGAGAACGCCTTGGCAGACCCCAACGTAACCTCGCAGAAAGGACTCATAGAGGAGTTTGACTCCACTATCGGGCGCAGCACGGTGCTGATGCCTTTCGGCGGCAAGTACCAGCAGACCGAGACACAAGTGTCGGTGCAGAAACTGCCGACCGACGGCTACACGAACACCGCATCGATAATGGCTTTCGGTTACAACCCGTTCATCTCGGAGTGGAGTCCGTACCACGGGGCGGCGTATGCCGTGGTGGAGGCTTGCACCAAGGCGGTGGCAGCGGGGGCGGACTACAGCCGTATGCGCTTCTCGTATCAGGAGTATTTTGAGCGTATGACCCACGACCCGCACACATGGGGCAAGCCGCTGTCGGCGTTGCTCGGGGCGTTGAAGATGCAGGTGCTGCTCGGACTGCCGTCTATCGGCGGAAAGGACTCGATGTCGGGTACGTTTGAGCATATATCCGTGCCGCCGACGCTCATTGCGTTCGGTATCACCACGATGGGCGCAGACCAAGTCATCTCGCCCGAACTGAAACAGGCAGGACACGCGCTGTACCTGATACAACATACCCCCGAAAGCAACTATATGCCGTCGGTGGAGTGCCTGAAGAATAACTGGAAAGCCACCACGGAGGCAATCCGCAAGGGTATCATCTGCTCGGCGTATGCCATCGGTTTCGGCGGTGTGGCGGAAGCCATAGCGAAGATGTCCTTCGGCAACGCCCTCGGCGTGGATATTCATATAGACGAGGACACCCTTTTCGACTATCAATACGGTTCTATCCTTGTGGAGACAACCGCTCCGCTGGAGATGGAGAACGCCGTGTTGCTCGGACGCGTAACAGAGGGCGACAGCCTGGTTATCAACGGCGAACCCCTCTCCCGTGCGGCATTGCACGAGGCATGCTGCGCACCTTATACACGTGTTTACCCCGCAGCCGTACCCGCCGAGCACCAAGCCATTATGCCCGCAGGCGTAGAGACAGCGGCAGAGAAAAAGGCACCGCGGGTTTACCCGGGCGAGGCGGTAGAGCATCCGTTGGTTTATATTCCCGTTTTCCCGGGTACGAACTGCGACTACGACAGTGCCAAAGCATGGCGCACGGCGGGTGCGGAAGTGGAGACCACTATCTTCCGCAACCTGACGGGCGCGGACGTGCTGGCATCTATTGACGAGATGGTGAAGCATATCCGCCGCGCTCATATACTGATGTTTGCCGGCGGTTTCTCGGCGGGCGACGAACCCGACGGAAGCGGTAAGTTCATCGCGTCGGTTATCAACAACCGGAAAGTGGCTGCGGCTATCGAGTCGCTTATCGCCCGCGGCGGACTGATACTGGGTATCTGCAACGGTTTCCAGGCGCTGGTCAAGAGCGGACTGCTGCCCTACGGCAAGACGGGCAGCGTAACCGCCGAGTCGCCGACGCTCTTCCGCAACGACATCAACCGCCACGTATCGCAGATGGTAACCACTGTGGTGGCAACGACCAATAGTCCGTGGCTGAGCAATATGCAGATAGGCGATGCGCACACGGTGGCTGTGAGCCACGGCGAGGGCAAGTTCGTGGTGTCGGAGGCATTGGCAGCCGAGTTGTTCCGCAACGGACAGGTGGCGTTCCGCTATGCCGACCCCGTAACGCTCGCGCCGACAATGCAGTCGCCCGCCAACCCAAACGGTTCGTACTACGCCATCGAGGGTATCATCTCACCCGACGGACAGATACTGGGCAAGATGGCGCACTCGGAGCGGTACGAGGACAATGTATTCAAGAATATCAGCGGACAGAAACGCCAGACATTGTTCGACAATGCCGTGCGCTATTTCCGAAAGAACTGACAGGTAACTTCACCGTAGTATGAGTAGGTGATTAGTAGGTGAT
>DLLA01000090.1:36332-42754 GCA_002479035.1 Bacteroidales bacterium UBA7574
AGGTGATTAGTAGGTGATTAGTAGGTGATTGTCGGGAGTATAACGAGTGGATAAGATACAAATATAACAATGTAAACAAGATTCTGCAAGTCCCCCTCTCTGAGGGGGGCGGGGGAGTCAAAATTTTTAACAAAATAATGGCACAGCATTATGAAGCAGCAGGCGTGAACCTCGAAGCAGGATACGAGGTGGTAAGCCGCATCAAATCGCACGTTAAATCCACGGCACGCAAGGGCTCTATGGGCGGTATCGGTTCCTTCGGCGGAATGTTCGACCTGAGTGCACTCAATATCAAAGAGCCCGTTCTCGTGTCGGGTACCGACGGTGTGGGTACAAAACTGAAACTCGCTTTCGAGTTGGACAAGCACGACACCATAGGTATCGATGCTGTGGCGATGTGCGTCAACGATGTGCTCGCACAGGGTGCCGAACCGCTTATTTTTCTCGACTATGTGGCTATCGGGCATAATATCCCCGCCAAGGTGGAGGCTATCGTAGCGGGAGTGGCAGAGGGCTGCCGCCAAGCGGGGTGCGCTCTGGTAGGCGGTGAGACTGCCGAGATGCCGGGTATGTACGGCAACGGCGAGTACGACATCGCCGGTTACACCACGGGCGTGGTGGAGAAAGCCAAACTCATCGACGGCAGCAAGGTGAAAGCGGGTGATGTGCTGGTCGGTATTCCCTCCACGGGTGTACACTCCAATGGCTTCAGTCTGGTGCGTAAGATTGTGGCAGACGCAGGGCTTGACTTGCGCCGTGTCTATCCGGAGTTGGACACCGAGAAGACGCTCGGCGAGGTATTGCTCACCCCGACGCAGATATACGTAAAACAGGTGCTGGACGTGATACACCAATTGGACGTACACGGCGTGGCACACATCACGGGCGGTGGTTTTGACGAGAATATCCCGCGTATCCTCGGTGAGGGACAGGGTATCCTTATCAATGAGGGCAGTTGGACTATTCTGCCGGTGTTCCGCTGCCTGGAGCAGTGGGGCAATATCCCCCACCGCGAGATGTTCAACATCTTCAATATGGGCATTGGTATGGTGCTGGCTATGGACGGGAGCGATGCGCAAGCGGCTATCGACATTCTTGCCAAGCATGGTCTGCATGCTACCGTTATCGGCAGTATTGTAGAGGGAAAGGGCGTAACCATTCAATAAGAGTGTACAAGTGAAGCGTTTGGCAGTGTTTGCGAGCGGACGGGGCAGTAACTTCGAAGCGATAGTGTCGGCATGCGAGAGCGGTCGGCTGTGTGCCGAAGTGGTGCTGCTGGTCTGCGACCGACCGCAGGCAGAGGTAGTCGCACGTGCAGAGGCACACCACGTGCCGTGCTTTGCATTTAGTCCGAAAGACTATGCCGCCAAAGCCGACTACGAGCGCGAGATAGTGTCGCGTCTGCAGCAGAGTGGGGTGGAACTCATCTGTCTGGCGGGCTATATGCGGCTGCTGTCGGAGGTGTTGCTCAATGCCTACGAGGGGCGTATCATCAATATCCATCCATCGTTGCTGCCCGCTTTTAAGGGCGCACATGCCATTGAGCAAGCGTTGGCGTACGGCGTGAAAGTGTACGGCATAACCGTTCACTATGTGGACGCTTCGATGGACGGCGGGCGGATCATTGCGCAGCAGGCTATCCCCTACGAGGGAAGCGACATCACCGAGTTGGAAACACGGCTTCACACCATAGAACACGAATTATATATTCAAACAATAAACAAACTGATATGAGAGCATTAGTAAGCGTAAGCGACAAGACAGGATTGGTAGAGTTCGTACAGGGCTTGCAGCAGCATGGTTGGGAGATTATCGCCACGGGCGGTACGCAACGGCTGCTGGAGGACGCGGGCATACACACTATCGGTATTTCGGAGGTAACAGGCTTCCCCGAAATATGCGACGGACGTGTCAAGACCCTCCACCCCAAAGTGCATGGTGCGCTGTTGGCACGCCGCGACGAACCTTCCCACTTGCAGGCACTCCGTGAGAACGGTATCGAGTTCATCGATATGGTATGCGTGAACCTCTATCCGTTCCGCGAGACGATTGCAAAAGAGGGTACCACTATGGCTGAGGCTGTCGAGAAAATAGACATAGGCGGTCCGTCAATGCTGCGCTCGGCTGCCAAGAACTGGAACGACGTAACGGTCGTTTGCGACCCCGCGGATTATCAGCGTGTCTTGGCTGAAATCGATGCCACGGGCAATACTACCCGTGAGACCCGTTTGCAGTTGTCTGCCAAAGCCTACACCCACACCGCCGAGTACGATATGTGTATCGCTACCTATATGCGCAAGGCGGCAGGGCTCAACGAGAAACTGTTCCTCGAGTACGACCTCAAGCAGAGTCTGCGCTATGGCGAGAACCCGCACCAGGACGCTAAGTTCTATGCCGCTCTCGAACCCGTGCCTTTCTCGCTGGCTACTGCCAAACAACTCAACGGCAAGGAACTCTCATACAACAACATACAGGATGCCAATGCTGCCCTCAATATCGTGCGCGAGTTTGGCAACACGCCTTTCTGTGTAGGGCTCAAGCACATGAACCCCTGCGGTGCGGCTATCGGCAAAGACGTGGTGGAAGCGTGGACAAAAGCCTACGAGGCGGACAAAGTGTCTATCTTCGGCGGTATCGTGGCTACCAATTGCGAATTGACCCGCGAGGCGGCGGAACTGATGAAACCTATCTTCCTCGAGATTATTATGGCTCCCAAGTTCTCGGAGGGGGCATTGGAGGTACTCTGCACCAAGAAGAACCTGCGCCTTCTCGAAGTGAACATGGCTGCCGACAATGAGACGCACATGCAATATGTGTCGGTCAACGGCGGTCTGCTGGCACAGCAGCAGGACACTACCACCGTTACGCTCACCCGTGATATGTGCGTTACGGAGTCCAAACCGACCGACGAGCAGATGACCGACATGCAGTTTGCATGGCGTATTGTGAAGCACGTGAAGTCGAATGCCATCGTGGTGGTGAAGAACGGTCGCACCTACGGCGTAGGGGCAGGTCAGATGAACCGTGTCGGTTCGGCAGGTATCGCACTCCGTCAGGCGGAAGAAGCACTACGGGCAGAGGGCAAGGATATTCGCAAAGAGGGGCTCGTGATGAGCTCGGACGGTTTCTTCCCATTCGGCGACAGCGTGGAGAGCGCAGCCGAGTACGGCATTGCAGCTATCGTCCAACCCGGGGGCAGTGTCCGCGATGAGGAGAGCATCACTGCAGCCAACAAACACGGCATACCTATGCTCTTCACCGGAATGAGACACTTCAAACACTAACCTATTAGTCCCATTAGTCTTATTAGTCCTATTAGCCCAATGAAACAAGTTTTAGTAATCGGCGGTGGTGGTCGTGAGCACGCTATCGTGTATGCGTTGAGTCGCAGTCCGCAAGTGGAGAAGATATATTGCGCCCCCGGTAATGCGGGGATCGCCGCGCTGGCGGAGTGTGTCGCTCTCAAGGACACCGATGTGGAGGGACTGCTGGCATTTGCCAAAGAACACCGTATTGACCTCACGGTGGTAGGACCCGAAGCCGCTTTGGCAGCGGGTGTGGTGGACACTTTCCGTGCAGAGGGACTGCCTATATTCGGGCATACCAAGGCGGCGACGCAGATTGAGTCGTCGAAGGAGTTTGCCAAGCAGATCATGACCCGCTACGGCATACCTACAGCCGCTTACCGCAGTTTCGACCGCTACGAAGACGCTATCGCCTATGTGCGCACCCGCAACCAATATCCTACCGTGCTCAAATACGACGGTCTGGCAGCAGGCAAAGGCGTGGTCATTCCGACTAACGAAGCCGAGGCGGACAAGGCGCTGCGCGATATGCTGGTCGGCGAGGAGTTCGGTAAAGGCAAGGTGGTGATAGAGGACTACCTGACAGGTCCCGAGTTCTCGTTTATGTGCTTTGTGTCGGGCGAGCGGGTGTATCCTATGCCGCTGGCGCAAGACCACAAGCGGGCGTACGACGGCGACAAAGGTCCGAACACGGGCGGTATGGGCGCTTATACGCCGCTGCCGTTCATCACTCGGGAGGACGAGGCGTTTGCCCTCCACCATATATTGCAGGCGACTGCCACGGGTATGGTTAAAGAAGGGTTGCCCCTGTCGGGCGTGCTGTACGGCGGACTGATGAAGACCCCGCAGGGAATCAAGGTAATAGAGTTTAATGCCCGTTTCGGTGACCCCGAGACCGAGGTGGTGCTGCCGCTCCTGGACAGTGATGCATACGATGTGTTCTATGCCGTTGCTACGGGCGGTGACCTTGCCGAGGTGCGTTGGCACGAGAAAGCCACCGTGGGCGTGGTGTTGGCGTCCAAAGGCTACCCATCGCACTACGACAAGGGCTATCCCATTACCGGCACGGAAAACTTCGACGGACTGATTTTCCACATGGGTACCTGGTCGGAGAACGGACAACTACTCACCAACGGCGGACGCGTGATGATGTGTATCGCTACGGGCAAGGACATCGCCGAAGCGCAGCACAAAGTCTATCAGGAGATAGAAAAGATACATTGTGATAACTTGTTTTACAGAAAAGATATAGCCTATCAAGCATTATGATAATAGACGGAAAACAGATAGCCCAGTCGCTCAAAGACGAAATGCGTGAAGAGGTACTCCGACTGCGTGCAAAATATGGTCGTGCGCCCCGTTTGGAGGTCATCATAGTGGGGAATAACCCCGCTTCGCGGTCGTATGTACGCGGAAAAATCAAAGCCACCGAGTATTGCGGTTTCGACGGCGAACTCGTCGAACTGCCCGAAGACGTGCAGGAGAGCGTGTTGCTTCAAGAGATAGACCGCCTCAACCGCGACAATGGTGTGGACGGTATCCTCGTGCAACTGCCCTTGCCCAAGCATATCAACGAGCAGAAAGTGATAGACGCTATCTCACCCGAGAAGGATGTGGACGGTTTTCATCCCGAAAACGTGGCACGCCTGTGGCTCAATCAGGAGTGTATCCTACCCTGTACGCCGAAGGGTATTATCGTGCTTTTAGAGAAAGCAGGTGTACCGTTCGCCGGCAAGCGGGCGGTGGTAGTAGGGCGCAGCAATATCGTGGGAAAGCCTGTAGCCAAACTGCTGCTCGACAAGAACTGCACCGTTACCATAGCACATTCGCGCACGCAGAACCTGCCCGCAGTGTGCCGTGAGGCGGATATTCTCGTAGCGGCGGTGGGGCGTGCCAAGATGATAACCGCCGACTATGTCAAACCCGGTGCGGCGGTCATCGATGTGGGTATCAACCGCACCGAGGACGGACACCTCGTGGGCGATGTGGACTTTGATGCCGTCAAGAACATCGCAGGCTGTATCACGCCTGTCCCCGGTGGTGTCGGACCTATGACCATCACCATGCTGATGCAAAACACGATTGAGTGTTTCAAGAAAAGAATGACAAGAAACCAGATAAACTAGAAGAACTAGAAATTCTAGAAATTCTAGAAAATCTAGAAAATCTAGAAATTCTAGAAAAACCAGATAGAAATGAAGATAGGAACTCCATTAACTCCCATTGCTACGCGGGCATTGCTGCTCGGAAGTGGCGAACTCGGGAAAGAAATAACCATTGAACTGCAACGCTACGGCGTGGAAGTGATTGCGTGCGACAAGTATGCCGATGCCCCCGCTATGCAGGTGGCACATCGCAGTCATGTCTTCAACATGCTCGACGGTGAGGCACTCCGCCGTGTGGTGGAGCAGGAGCAACCTGCGCTTATCATCCCCGAGGTGGAGGCGATAGCCACGCCCACTCTGGTGGAACTTGAGAAAGAGGGCTATCGTGTTATCCCGACTGCCCATGCCGCTTTTCTGACTATGAACCGTGAGGCGATACGCCGTCTGGCAGCCGAGGAACTCGGCTTGCCTACTGCGCGGTACGAGTTTGCCGACAACTATGAGCAGTTTCTCGCAGCCGTGGAGCATATCGGTTTGCCGTGCGTGGTGAAGCCTATTATGTCCTCGTCCGGACACGGGCAGTCCACTATCAAAACAGAGGCTGACATTGAGCATGCGTGGTATGTGAGCCAGGAGGGCGGTCGTGCAGGAGCAGGGCGTGTGATTGTGGAGGGGTTTGTCCGTTTCGATTATGAGATAACGCTTCTGACCGTGCGCCATGCAGGCGGGACGCTCTTCCTGCAGCCGATAGGGCACCATCAGGTGGACGGCGACTACCGCGAGTCGTGGCAGCCGCAGGCTATGTCCGAAACGGCACTGGCACAAGCGCAGGACATCGCCCGCAAGATAACCGGTGCACTCGGCGGGTATGGTATCTTCGGCGTGGAGATGTTCGTCTGTGGCGACAGGGTCATCTTCTCCGAGGTCAGTCCGCGTCCGCACGACACGGGTATGGTTACGATGATTAGCCAAGACCTGTCGGAGTTTGCCCTCCATGCGCGGGCGGTACTCG
>DLLA01000090.1:42833-43130 GCA_002479035.1 Bacteroidales bacterium UBA7574
GCTTCACGGGCTATTGTGATAGAGGGCGACAGCAACCGCGTGTCGTTTGAGGGATTGGAGAAAGCATTGGCAGTGCCGGGGGTACAAGTGCGTTTGTTCGGCAAACCGGAAGTGTGCGGACACCGCCGTTTCGGCGTGGTGCTGGCTACGGGTGAGAGTGTGGAGGGCGCATTGGAACGCTCGGGCAAGGCATTGGAGGCGATACAGGTGAATATCCTGCCAAGAGAGGGGAGGGTATGAGCAGGGTAAAGTCTCGGTATCCTCTCGGTATCCTCTCGGGAATCACCTACTAATCAC
>DLLA01000090.1:43183-43803 GCA_002479035.1 Bacteroidales bacterium UBA7574
CACCTACTAATCACCTACTCTTAGTACTATGAGGATAGTACATTACACTAAGAATATAACAAACCCAAAATAATGATAGATCGTTATTCGCGCCCACAGATGCGCAAAATCTGGACAGAAGAGAATAAGTTTAACGCTTATCTCGAAGTGGAAATACTGGCAGCCGAAGCATGGAGTACGCTGGGGGTAGTGCCCAAGGAGGACGTGGCTCTGCTGCGGGAGAAAGCCAAGTTTGACGTGAACCGTATCCGCGAGATAGAGGAGGTTACGCGCCATGATGTGGTGGCATTCACGCGTGCGGTGAGTGAGTCGCTGGGCGAGGAGCGCAAATGGGTGCACTACGGACTGACCTCGACCGATGTGGTGGATACCGCCAACGGTTATCTGCTCAAGCAGGCGAACACGATACTGCGTGGGGACCTGCAGTCGTTTATGGAAGTGCTGCGCCGCCGTGCCAACGAGTTCAAATACACACCTGTCATCGGTCGTACCCACGGTATGCACGCCGATGTAACGAGTTTCGGTTTGAAATGGGCGTTGTGGTACGAGGAGATGAAGCGTAATCTTGCCCGTTTCGAGATGGCAGCCCGCGGAGTGGAGGCGGGTAAGTTGTCGGGTGC
>DLLA01000090.1:43826-44781 GCA_002479035.1 Bacteroidales bacterium UBA7574
GTGCGGTGGGCAACTATGCCAATATCCCGCCCGAGATACAGGAGTATGTGTGCGAGCACCTCGGTATCGAGTCGGCGGCTATTGCCACCCAGGTGTTGGGTCGCGACCGCCACGCTTTCTATATCGCCACGCTGGCGGTGATTGCGGGTACGCTGGAGCAGATGGCTCTCGAGGTGCGCAATATGCAGCGGCAGGAGGTGCGCGAGGTGGAAGAGGCGTTCCGCAAAGGTCAGAAAGGCTCGTCCGCTATGCCGCACAAGCGCAATCCTATCTCGAGTGAGAATATATGCGGTTGCGCCCGTGTGATGCGCGGATATATGTGCACCGCAAGCGAGAATATCGCCCTGTGGCACGAGCGCGACATCTCGCACAGTTCCACCGAGCGTATCGTGTTGCCTGATGCCACGATGCTTCTCGATTATATGCTTTCGCGCTTCGAGGGCGTGCTCGCCAATCTGGTGGTTTACCCCGAGAATATGCTCCGCAATATCGGTTTGACCCACGGGGCTATCTTTGCACAGCGTGTGATGAATGCACTGATAGAGAAGGGTTTTGTGCGCGAACAGGCATACGACTTGGTGCAGCCGGTGGCTATGCGCACCCTGATGGAGGGTGGCGAGATGCAGGACAACCTGAAGAAGACGCCCGAGGTGATGGCGCACCTGAGCGAGGCGGAAATAGACAACTGCTTCACGCTGGATTATTATATGAAGAATGTGGATTATATATTCAACAAAGTAGGCATTTAATTTTTCGATATGAAAAAAGCAGATATTCTTTTAGGTCTCCAATGGGGAGACGAGGGCAAAGGCAAGGTGGTGGATGTACTGACGCCGCGTTATGATGTGGTAGCCCGTTTTCAGGGCGGACCGAATGCGGGGCATACCCTCGAGTTCGACGGACAGAAGTACGTGCTTCGCAGTATCCCGTCGGGTATCTTCCAGGGGGGCAAGGT
>DLLA01000090.1:44847-51800 GCA_002479035.1 Bacteroidales bacterium UBA7574
GCAATGGCGTGGTGCTTGACCCGCTACTGTTTATGAAGGAGGCGGAGGAACTGGCGCAGTCGGGACACCCGCTGACGGAGCGTCTCTATATCTCCAAGAAAGCGCACCTTATTCTGCCGACCCACCGCCTTTTGGACAAAGCCAATGAGACGGCAAAAGGCAAAGCCAAGATTGGCACGACGGGCAAGGGTATAGGTCCCGCTTACACCGACAAGGTGAGCCGCAACGGGCTGCGTGTGGGCGATATTTTGGATAACTTCGATGAGAAGTATGCCGTAGCGCGTCAGCGTCATATCGAGATGATTGAGGCACTCAACCATACCGCTATGGAGAAAGGCGAAGAACCTGTTTCTCTCGAAGGTTTGGAAGCCCTCGAGGCGGAATGGATGCAGGGGGTGGAGTACCTCCGCCGTTTCCGCTTTATTGACAGCGAGCATTTTGTGAACCGCTGCCTTGATGAGGACAAATCCATTCTGTGCGAGGGTGCGCAGGGGTCGCTCTTGGATGTGGATTTCGGTTCGTATCCGTTTGTAACCTCGTCGAACACCATCTGTGCGGGGGCTTGTACGGGTCTCGGACTGGCTCCGAGCCGTATCGGCGAGGTGTATGGTATATTCAAAGCCTATTGCACCCGCGTGGGGTCAGGACCGTTCCCTACCGAACTGTTTGATGAGACAGGTGCGAAGATACGCGACCTCGGACACGAATACGGAGCCGTTACGGGGCGTGAGCGCCGCTGCGGCTGGATTGACCTGGTGGCACTGCGCTACACGATTATGCTCAGTGGCGTTACGCAACTCATTATGATGAAATCCGATGTCCTTGACTCGTTCGAGACTATCAAGGCTTGTACGGCATATAAGATCAACGGTGTGGAGACCGGCGAGTTCCCGTTCTCGATAGAGAGTGGGGTGGAACCCGTCTATGTGGAACTGCCCGGCTGGAAACAGGATATCACTGCCTGCCGCCGCGAAGACGAACTGCCCGAGGCGTTCCACAACTATGTGGCTTTCCTTGAGCGCGAACTCAGGACGCCCATCAAGATTATCTCTGTCGGTCCCGACCGCGAAGCAACCATTATCCGATAAGTATATATGGAACCACTGAAACATGAGTGCGGTGTGGCGATAGTGCGTCTCTTGAAGCCGCTCTCTTTCTATCAGCAGAAATATGGTACATGGCAGTACGGACTCAATAAGTTGTACCTGCTTATGGAGAAACAGCACAACCGCGGTCAGGAGGGTGCCGGTTTGGCGTGCGTGAAGATGCAGGCTGAGGCAGGCGAGGAGTTTATCTACCGCGAGCGTGCCTTGGGCAGCGGTGCTATCACCGAGATATTTGCCAATGTGCAGAAACAGATGGCGGAGTTCGACCCCGCTATGCTGCGTGATGCCGACTATGCCGCACGCTACGTGCCGTATGCCGGCGAGATGTATATGGGGCATCTGCGCTATTCCACCACAGGCAAAAGCGGTATCTCGTATGTCCACCCGTTCCTGCGCCGTAACAACTGGCGGGCGCGTAACCTCGTTATGTGCGGCAACTTCAATATGACCAATGCCGACGAGGTCTTTGCACACCTGAAATCGCTGGGGCAGCACCCGCGCATCAACTCCGATACCTACGTGCTGCTGGAACAACTCGGGCATCGTCTCGACCGTGAGTCGGAGCGCGTCTATGCCGAGGCGAAGCAAGAGGGTTTGACGGGTATGGCAATAACGCAGTATATTGAGCAGCATATCAATGTCGCCAATATCCTCTCCGACTGCAGCCCCCTCTGGGACGGCGGTTATGTGATGTGCTGTATGACAGGCAGCGGCGAGTGTTTCGCTATGCGCGACCCGTGGGGCATACGTCCCGCGTTCTATTTCCGCAACGACGAAGTGATGGTGCTTGCCAGCGAGCGTCCCGTCTTGCAGACGGCTTTCAACGTGCCTATCGACGAGGTGCACGAACTCCTGCCCGGGCAGGCAATCATCGTCTCCAAGTCGGGCGAGATACGCTTGCAGCAGATACTCGAGCCGCGCCGCTTGCAGGCATGTTCTTTCGAGCGTATCTATTTCTCCCGCGGGTCGGACAGAGACATCTATCTCGAGCGCAAGCAACTCGGTGCCAGCCTGGTGCCGCGTGTCTTGGAGAGTATCGGCAACGATGTGGAGAATACCGTTTTCTCGTTTATCCCCAATACGGCGGAGGTGGCTTACTATGGTATGACCGACGAGGTGCAACGCCTCACGGGTCAGCCTGTCCGCCGCGAGAAAGTGGTATGGAAAGACATCAAACTGCGCACCTTCATCACCGAGTCCAACTCCCGCAACGACCTTGCCGCACACGTCTATGACATCACTTACGGTACCGTCCGTCCGCATATTGACAACCTTGTGGTTATTGACGACTCTATCGTCCGCGGTACTACTTTGCGCGAGTCCATCATTCGTATTCTTGACCGTTTGCAGCCTAAGAAAATAGTTTTTGTCTCCTCGTCGCCGCAGATTCGTTACCCCGACTATTACGGTATCGATATGGCACGTTTCTCGGAGTTCATCGCCTTCAAGGCGGCTATCGCCCTGTTGTGCGACCGCGGTATGCAGAGCCGTATCGACGAGGTCTATCAACTTTGTCTCCGTCAGCGTGAGGCGATGGACAACGGACTGCCAAAGGAGCAGTACCAAAACTATGTCCGCATGATTTACGAACCGTTCACCGATGTGGAGGTGGCAGCCAAGATGGCGGAGTTGTTGCGCAGCCCCGAGGTTACCAGCCCCGTGGAGATAGTCTTCCAGACCATCGACGGCTTGCACGAGGCTTGCCCCACCCACCCCGGCGACTGGTATTTCTCGGGCGATTATCCCACCCCCGGTGGTCTGCGCCGCCTCAATCAGGCATTTATTGACTATGTCGAAGAAACCGTATCCCAGTTTTAAGAACCAACTTATAATACAATATAAATGAGTAAAGCAATCTTGCGTCTCTCCGACGGCTCCGAGTTTATCGGCACCTCGTTTGGCTACGAGGGTTCGGTTTCGGGCGAAGTGGTGTTCAACACCGCTATGTCGGGCTATCCTGAGTCGCTCACCGACCCCTCTTATGCGGGGCAGTTGATGGTGCTCACCTATCCGCTTGTCGGCAACTATGGTGTACCGCCTTTCACGATGGAAAACAACGGTCTCGCTACGTTTATGGAGTCCGACCGTATCTATGCCTCCGCCATTATTGTGTCGGAATATAGCGGTGCATACTCTCATTGGAATGCTGTAGAGTCGTTGGGCGACTGGCTCCGTCGCGAGCATATCCCCGGTATCACGGGTATTGACACCCGCACCCTGACCAAACTGCTGCGCGAGCATGGCGTGATGATGGGTACTATCTCTATCGAGGGCTGTGAGGACGCACCCGAGGCGCAATACGAGGGCATCAACTTCGTGGACAAGGTTTCTACCAAAGAAGTCATTCGCTATGCCCCCGCTGTGCCGGTTGAGGGGACACCCAAACGGGTCGTCTTGGTGGATTGCGGCGTGAAACACAATATCATCCGTTGCCTTATCCGCCGTGGTGTGGAGGTAATCCGCGTGCCGTGGAACTATGATTTTAACACGCTCGATTTCGATGCTCTCTTCCTGTCCAATGGTCCGGGTGACCCCGATACCTGTTCCGCTGCCGTGGAGAATATCCGCCGTTTTATGGACGTCGAATTGGCAAAAGACCCCGCCGACGTGCGCCCGCTGATGGGTATCTGTATGGGCAACCAACTGCTCGGCAAGGCGGCCGGGGCTACGATCTACAAACTCAAGTACGGTCATCGCTCCCACAACCAGCCCGTGCGCCAAGTGGGTACCGACCGCTGTTTCATCACCTCGCAGAACCACGGTTATGCCGTCGATACCACGACGCTTTCGCCCGACTGGGAACCGCTCTTTGTCAATATGAACGACGGATCCAACGAGGGTATCCGCCATCGCTCGCTCCCGTGGTTCTCCGCGCAGTTCCACCCCGAAGCCTGCTCCGGTCCCGTAGATACCGAGTTCCTCTTTGATGAGTTTATAAAACTACTCCATTAAAAATCCTAGATATTCTAGATATTCTAGATATTCTAGTTTTTCTAGAACTTATAGAAACCCCCAAAATTGCTAGTATGAAATTAGACAACATAAAAAAGGTTCTTGTTCTCGGTTCGGGTGCACTCAAGATCGGTGAGGCGGGCGAGTTCGACTATTCGGGGTCGCAAGCACTCAAAGCCCTGCGCGAGGAGGGGGTAAGCACTGTGCTTATCAACCCCAATATCGCTACCGTCCAGACCTCCGAAGGCGTGGCGGACAAAATATATTTCGAACCCGTTTCGCCCTATTTTGTCGAGAAAATTATTGCCAAGGAGCGTCCCGACGGTATCCTGCTCTCTTTCGGCGGGCAGACCGCCCTCAACTGCGGTGTGGAACTCTATCGCACAGGCGTTTTGGAGAAATACGGCGTGCAGGTGCTCGGTACACCCGTGCAGGCGATTATCGACACAGAAGACCGCGAACTCTTTGTGGAGCGGCTCAACGAGATTGGGGTCAAGACCATCAAATCGGAGGCGTGCGAGTCAATCGAGGCGGCACGCAAGGCGGCTTCCGACCTTGGTTATCCTGTCATTATCCGTGCGGCGTACGCCCTCGGCGGACTCGGATCGGGCTTCTGCGACAACGAGGACGAACTCAACACCCTTGCCGAAAAAGCCTTCTCTTTCTCGCCCCAGGTGTTGGTCGAGAAATCACTCAAGGGTTGGAAAGAAATCGAGTATGAGGTGGTGCGCGACCGCTACGACAATTGTATTACCGTCTGCAATATGGAGAATTTCGACCCGCTCGGCATCCATACGGGCGAGTCTATCGTCATCGCCCCCTCGCAGACGCTCACCAACGCCGAGTACCACAAACTCCGTGCGCTGGCTATCCGTATCATCCGCCATATCGGTATCGTGGGCGAGTGCAACGTCCAGTACGCTTTCGACCCCGAGAGCGAAGACTATCGCGTCATCGAGGTCAATGCCCGCCTCTCGCGCTCCTCGGCACTGGCGTCCAAGGCTACGGGCTATCCCCTCGCTTTCGTGGCTGCCAAACTCGGTATGGGCTACGGGCTGTTCGAACTCAACAACAGCGTCACCAAGACCACGCCCGCGTTCTTCGAACCCGCGCTCGACTATGTGGTCTGCAAGATTCCCCGTTGGGACTTGTCCAAGTTCCGCGGTGTCAACCGCGAACTCGGTTCGTCTATGAAATCCGTCGGCGAGGTGATGGCTATCGGGCGCACCTTCGAGGACGCTATCCAGAAAGGTCTCCGTATGATAGGGCAGGGTATGCATGGTTTCACCGAGAACAAAGCCCTCCACGTGGACGACCTTGATGCCGCCCTCTCTGCGCCTACCGACAAGCGTATTTTCGCTATCGCACAGGCTATGTACGAGGGCTATTCCATCGATAGTATACACGCCCTCACGCGTATCGACCGCTGGTTCCTCCAGCGTCTCGACAATATCATTCAGACCGATGCCCGTTTGCGCCGTGTCGAATCGCTCGACCATCTGAGTGCCGACCTTCTCCGCCGTGCCAAGCAGCAGGGATTCTCCGATTTCCAGATTGCCCGTGCTATTGGTCTCGGTCAGAAGATGGATATGGATGCTGCCGTCCTTATGCTCCGTACCTACCGCAAGTCTATCGGAGTTCTGCCCGTGGTCAAGCAGATAGATACCCTTGCTGCCGAATATCCGGCGCAGACCAACTACCTCTATCTCACCTATTCGGGTACACAGTCCGATGTGCACTATGTGGGCGACCACCGCTCTATCATCGTCCTCGGTTCGGGTGCCTACCGTATCGGCTCCTCTGTAGAGTTCGACTGGTGCGGTGTGCAGGCGTTGCAGACTATCCGCAACAACGGCTACCGCTCGGTGATGATCAACTACAACCCCGAGACCGTCTCTACCGACTACGATATGTGCGATCGTCTCTATTTCGACGAACTCACTTTTGAGCGTGTGATGGACATCATCGAACTCGAGAATCCCTTTGGTGTCATCGTCTCCACGGGCGGGCAGATACCCAACAACCTCGCCCTCAAACTCGATGCACAGCGTGTGCCAATCCTCGGTACCTCGGCGCAGTCTATCGACAATGCCGAAGACCGCGACAAGTTCTCCGCCATGCTCGACCGTATCGGTGTTGACCAGCCGGAATGGAGTGCTCTCACCTCGATGGACGATGTGCAAAAGTTTATCGACAAGGTCGGCTTCCCCGTCCTTGTGCGCTCCTCCTATGTCCTGTCCGGTGCCGCTATGAACGTCTGCTCCAATCAGGAACAACTCACCAAGTTCCTCCAACTGGCGGCGAATGTCTCCAAGCAGCACCCTGTGGTCATCTCCAAGTTTATGCTCAATACCAAAGAGGTGGAGATGGACGCCGTGGCGCGTGACGGCGAGATTATCGCATACGCTATCTCGGAGCATGTCGAGTTCGCAGGCGTCCATTCGGGCGATGCCACTATTATGTTCCCTGCGCAGAAACTCTATGTCGAGACCGTCCGCCGTATCAAGAAGATTTCGGGGAATATCGCCCGCGAACTCCATATCTCCGGACCGTTCAATATCCAGTTCCTCGCCCGCGACAACGAGATTAAGGTCATTGAGTGCAACCTCCGTGCTTCGCGCTCTTTCCCCTTTGTCTCCAAGGTGCTAAAAATCAACCTTATCGACATCGCTACGCGCATTATGCTTCATCTGCCGGTCGAGAAACCTGCCAAGTCGCTCTTCGATTTCGACTATGTCGGGGTCAAAGCATCGCAGTTCTCCTTCAACCGTCTCCAGAATGCCGACCCCGTCCTCGGTGTCGATATGGCGTCCACGGGTGAGGTCGGTTGCCTCGGTGAGGACGCCAACCATGCCCTGTTGCAGTCTATGCTTTCCGTCGGGCAGCGTATCCCCA
>DLLA01000154.1 GCA_002479035.1 Bacteroidales bacterium UBA7574
ACATACTAATCACATACTAATGACATACTAATTCTTCAAGGTTAAATCGAGGAGGATTAGAGGGAAATGTTAAAAAAAGACCTCCCCTACCCCCTCCAGAGGAGGGGCGTACAGGACGAAGAAAAATAACAGAATCAGGGGGTTGGTGTATGATGTCTGAGAGTCAGACGAGGGTTTTGCCGATGGCGGCGGCGATGGGCGGGAGGGAGGCGTAGAGGGTGCGGAATTGGTCGTGGGAGAGTTGCTGGGGGGCATCGCTCTTGGCAGCGGCGGGATTGGGGTGGGTCTCTATGAGGAGTCCGTCGATGCCCATCGCTGTGCAGGCACGCGCAAGGTCGCTGACCCCATAATTATAGCCCATAGCGTGGCTGGGGTCGAGGATAATGGGCAGATTGGCGTGCTGCTTAATCCACGCGACACCGCATAAATCCAGCGTGAAGCGCGTTTTGGTCTCGAAGGTGCGAATGCCGCGCTCGCAGAGAATGACCTGATTGTTTCCGCAACTCATGATGAAGTCCGCGCCATCCATAAACTCCTGCAAGGTGGTGCCAAAGCCACGCTTGAGAATGACAGGTTTGCCACATTCGCCGGCGGCAGTGAGGAGGGCGTGGTCGTACATTGATTTGGCTCCAATCTGCACAATATCAGCGTATTGGATAACCTTGTCGGCGTGTGAGGCATCGCGCATCTCGGTGGCGATAAGCAGCCCGTACTTGTCGCGCATCTCGGCGAGGAGTTTGAGTCCGTCTTCGCCCAGTCCGCGGAAGGTGTAGGGGGAGGTGCGGGGCTTGTAGCAGCCTGCGCGCAGGACGCGAATGCCCAGACTGACAAGCATTTGGCAGGACTGCTCTATCTGCCGGCGGCTCTCCACGGCACAGGGTCCGGCAATCATCAGTTGGTTGCGTTGGTCGCCCCCGATGTAGGTGTCGCCGATGTCAATGCGGTATGTGTCAGGGTGATAGGTGCGCGACGAGAGTTGCATATCCGTAGGCATTGCCCACCACGCCGTAGCAATGCCCTCCAAGGCGGGTGGCAAGGTCTGCATGGCGCAGTTGGTGAGCAGCACATGCGCGTCGGGGCGGCGCAGATAGAGGGCTTCTATCGAGGTCGCGAGTTCGCGGGCACGCTGTTCGCTGAGGGTGACGGGCAAGTGGATAATCATGGATTAGCAGAAATCAATGATATGGTGAATGGAGATGATGCCGATGATTTCGGTGCTCTCGGGCGTTTCAGTAACCGCCAGTGTGGTGATGTTGAACTTGTCCATCATGGCGAGTGCGTCGGTGAGCAGGGCATCCTGGCAGATGTGCTTGTAGGAGGGCGTCATGATGTCGGCGGCGGTGATATGTAGGTCGTCGTACTTCTGTATGGCACGGCGGAGGTCACCGTCGGTGATGATGCCCATGCAATGCCCCTCATTGTGGGGTAGGTGGTCATAGACCATGGTCATGCCGAGGTGTTTGTCGGTCATCTCGCAGACGAGGTCGCGGAAAGGCGTGGAGAGTGCCACGCGGGGTACGCGGGTGCTCATGCAGTTCTTGACGCGCCCGAGCAGTTTGCGTCCGAGTGCTCCGCCCGGGTGATAGACGGCGAAGTTCTCTGCGCGGAAGTGGCGTTGCTCCATGAGGCAGACCATAAGTGCGTCGCCCATGAGGAGGGTGGCGGTGGTGGATGTGGTGGGTGCCAAGCCGAGGGGGCATGCCTCGTGGTCCACATGGACGGAGAGGGCATAGTCGGCACGCGCTGCGAGCGGCGACTGCAGGTTGCCCGTGATAGCCACGATACGGCAGCCGATGCGGTGGATGGGGTCGATGATATTGAGAATCTCGTTGGTCTCACCGCTGTTGCTGACGAGTACCGCCACATCGTCGGCGGCAATCATGCCGAGGTCGCCGTGCATGGCTTCGGCAGCATTGACGAAGATAGACGGGGTGCCTGTGGAAGCGAAAGACGCTGCCATCTTATGCCCGATGATGCCCGTCTTGCCGATGCCCATAACCACTATCTTGCCCTTGCAGGCGTAGAGGACACGGACCACCTCATCGAAAGTATGGTCAATAGAGGAGGCAAGGCGTTGGAGTTCGCCTATCTCCTCGGTGAATATCTGTTTGGCTCTGTCTGAATAGTTCATAGGTTGGGGGATTGTTCGAGTTGCCGGCGCAGGTTGTCCTCTGCCAATGCCTGCACGAGAATGGAACGTATATCACTGAGGCACACTTGGTTAGCCGCATCGGATATGGCATGGTCGGGGTCGGGGTGCACCTCGAGGAAGATACCATCCACGCCTACTGCGAGTGCGGCACGCATGAGGTAGGGCACCATGGCGCGATTGCCGCCCGTAACGCCCTGCTGGCTACTGGGTTGCTGCACGGAGTGGGTGGCATCGAAGATGACGGGGTACCCGTACTGGCGCATGATGACCAGCGAGGTCATGTCCACCACGAGGTTGCCATAGCCGAAAGATGACCCGCGTTCGGTGAGCCAAATCTGCGGTTGTGCGGCACCGGCAGGGGCTGTTTCTTCTATCTTGGCGATGGCACCGCGCATATCCCATGGTGCCATAAACTGCCCTTTCTTGACATTGACTACCTTGCCCGTGCGTGCGGCAGCCTGCAAGAGGTCGGTCTGCCGCGAGAGGAAAGCGGGTATCTGCAGCACGTCCGCCACTTCGGCAACGGGTGCGCATTGCCACGACTCGTGTACGTCGGTGAGGATGGGCAGGTGGTAGGTGGTCTTGACCTCCTGCAGGATTTGCAAACCTTGCTCCATGCCCACGCCGCGTGCCGACAGGCTTGTGCGGTTGGCCTTGTCGAACGACGACTTGAAATAGAGGGTGATGCCCAACTCGCGGCATACCCGGCAGAGCGTGTCGGCGGTGTGCATCACCATGTCGCGGCTCTCGATGGCGCAAGGACCTGCAATGAGGAACATAGGCTATTGATTATCTGTGAATACCTTAATCCACTCCACCTCCAACTGCCCCTCGCTTGCCATCTGTCCTTTGGGGGCGAAAGTGCGCATCGTGATGTGCAGCGGTTGGTTGGGCAGGGTGTTGGGGGTACGGGCTACCTCCATATTGTTGACGTACCACACCAGTTCGCGGCTGTTCCAAACGAGGGTATATACCGCAAAACCAATGGGTTGGAAGCCGCCGACTTTCTGCTTGAATTGCCCTTTCTCGGTCAGCATGCCCACATAAATACGGCGGGCGTTGTACTCGAAGACGGACACCACGGGCAGCGAGGTCTTGCTCGCGAGATAGATACCGTGGTCCAACAACCCGCGGCAACGTGCTTTGACCTGTATCACGCCACTGGTAAGACCCATACTGTCAGCGTTCTGCAGCACATCGCTTGTGTATTGAAAATCGTGCATCACCATACCGTGTTTGGCATCCCAAGCGGGTGCGGTGACTGCCTCCTTGCGCGTGCGTATATATAAGGTGTCGTTCTCCGTCTCGACGTTCTTGCCGCGGTTGTATGCCTGCAACTCGTTTACAAAGGAGTGGTGCGGCTGGAAGTCCTTGCTCGGATAGGCAAAACCTGCACGCCAAGGGCTGTCGGCGAGGTTATGCCACTTGAAATCATCGGCAAACACCTGCTTGAAACGTTCCAACTCGGTGATGCGCTTCGGGTCTTTGCTGAGGAAGAACTGTATCTCGGGATTCTTGGCGAGTTCGGCATAGCGGGTATCCTGCTTGTACTCTGGCGTGTCGTACCACCGACGCGGGTTGCGCCAGAAAGCGTCTGCCTGCTTGAACTCAGCACTCTCCACCTCGGCTTGCAACTTGAGGTACTCCTGCACGGCGGCGTTTTGGCTCAGTTGCTCCGTCTTCCCGGCATCTTGGTTCTTCAGGTAGCGTTTCACCTCTGCGCGCTTAGCCAAGGCTTTGAGTTGCTTGTGCTTTTGGCACTCGGGCGTGGCGGCATACTTGGTATGAAGTAGTTTATCCTTGTTGGCACGGAATGCATCGGTGAGCACCACCTTGCCCAAAGCGATGTACTCTGCCAATTCCTGGCTCTTTTCGACAGCGCGGTAGCGTGCAATAATGGTCTCTTGCTCAGCAAGGAGAGCCTCAAATCGTGCCGTGCTCATCAAACGGCGGCTGAGTAAACTGAGATACAGGTTCATATAGTAGTAGATTTATTGTTGTTTCGTCGTGGTTTCTTGAATTTGATATTCGTGAGTGCGTCTATCAGTTGCTCCATGGTGTCCACAAACACAGGCGCGTATTGCACTTCGGGGGGCAGAAAGCCCAACTCGTGCATATAAGCGTCCTGCTGCTTGATGGCATCGTAGTAGCCCTTGTAGTTGAGGACAAAAGTGGGCTTGCGGTGCTCGTCCACCGTGCCCGAGGCGATGGCATCCATCATCTCGTCGAGGGTGCCATACGTGCCGGGGAGGCAGACAATGCAGTCCGACAACTCTTTCATCTTGTCCTTGCGGTTGTTCATTGTCTCGACGAAGTATAGTTCGTCGCAGTTGTCGGCTTGCCTGTGGGCTTCTACAATACGGCGCGGGATAACACCCAGCACCCTGGCACCGTGCGCCTTGGCGGCATCGCTGACGCGCGTCATGATACCTCCCGTGGCTCCGCCATAGACCAACGTATGTCCCGCCTCGGCAATCCACTTGCCGAGGGTGTCACCCAAAGCCAGATAATCCTCGGGTATCTTGTCCTTTGCGCTACAATAGACGGCGATATTCATTAGGCATCAATCTTTGCGTAGGTGGCGTTCTCCTCAATGAACTCGCGACGCGGAGCCACGTCGTCGCCCATTAGCATTGCGATGGTGTGGTCGGCTTCCGCTGCATTCTCGATGGTTACCTTCTTCAGCAGACGGCGTGCAGGGTCCATGGTGGTCTCCCACAACTGCTCGTCGGACATCTCACCGAGACCTTTGTATCGCTGCGTCTTAATCAATTTCTCATCGCCTCCGCCGTACTTCATGATGAAGTCGTGGCGTTGCTGGTCGTTCCAGCAATACTCCTTGTAGTTGCCTTTGGAGCACATATACAGCGGTGCCATGGCGATATACAGGTGTCCCTGCTCAATCACCTCTTTCATGTGGCGGAAGAACAGCGTCATAATCAGCGTGGCGATATGCGCACCATCGACATCGGCATCCGCCATGATGATTACTTTGTGGTAACGTATCTTGCTCAGGTTCAACGCCTTGGGGTCGTCTTCCGTGCCGAAGGTGATTCCGAGTGCCGTGAAGATATTGCGCACCTCCTCGCTCTCGAACACCTTGTGCTCCATGGCTTTCTCCACATTCAGTATCTTACCGCGCAAGGGCAGGATAGCCTGGTGTTTGCGGTCGCGACCGGTCTTTGCCGTACCGCCTGCGGAGTCTCCCTCGACGAGGAACAACTCACATTCGGCAGGGTCTTTGCTCTCGCAGTCAGCCAACTTGCCGGGGAGTCCGCCACCGCTGAGGGGTGACTTGCGCAGCACGCTCTGACGTG
>DLLA01000109.1 GCA_002479035.1 Bacteroidales bacterium UBA7574
ATAAGCAACCTATAACGAACCCATAAGTGGCAACCATGCGGGCAACAGGCGGAAGATAAGTAAAAGAATATAAACAAACAAGTATATGCAACAGAAGAAATCACCCAAGGCAAGTCTTGAGGACAAGAAGTTTACCTACGTCCTGATGGGATTGGTATTCGTCCTCAGCGTTTGCTATGTAGCCTTCGAATGGACTGAGAAGGACGTGACCAAGTACGAAGTTGTGGATACGGATATGAACTTCGAGGAGGAGATTGATATCCAGCAGACAACACAAGAGACCACCCCTCCGCCCCCACCGCCACCGGCACCGCAAGAGGTTGAGGTACTGAACGTGGTGGAAGACGACGTGGAGACGGAGACCATCGAAATCAACACCGAGGACCAGAAGGATGTCGAGGTTGTCATTCAGGCACCCGTTGAGGCACCCGTAGAGGAGGAAGAGGAAGAAGTCATCTTCGTGGTCGTTGAGTCGATGCCGGAGTTCCCAGGTGGTGCCCAAGCCATGTTCAAGTTCATCAGCGAGAACGTCAAGTACCCTGTCATCGCGCAGGAGAACGGTATCCAAGGTCGTGCTATCTGCCAGTTTGTGGTCAACAAAGACGGTAGTATAGTGGACGTGGCAGTGGTTCGTACTTCGGGCGATGCTTCCCTCGACAAAGAGGCAGTGCGCGTCATCAAGTCCATGCCCAAATGGACGCCCGGCAAGCAACGTGGCAAACCCGTGCGCGTGAAATACACCGTGCCTATCAACTTCCGCCTGCAATAACTTAATTAGGAATCAAAAATTAAGAATTAGGAATTGCAAGTCCGGTTGAGGAAGAATGGGGACAGACTCCGTTCAGTGAATAGGACAAACTATGCAAGTTGCTGATTGACAGATGGATTTATCCATCCAAGATATAGCGTATTGTAAGGGTGTCGGCACGAAGCGTGCCGACATTCTTCGTAAAGAATTGGGGGTAAAATCGGCTCTCGATATGCTGCGTGTGTTCCCCTACAAGTACATCGACCGCAGCCGTTTCTACTATATTCACGAGATTGACGACGAGGATACCTACGTCCAAATCATAGGCGAAATCACGGAGTGGCACACCATCGGCGCGGGCAGTGCGCAGCGGCTGAGCGCGACTTTCACCGACGGGCACCACACTATCGAACTCGTATGGTTCAAGGGCGTCAAGTATATCAAGTTGGAAAAAGGCGTGCGCTACCTGCTGTTCGGCAAGCCTTCCCGCTTCAATCACCAATACAATTTCGTCCATCCCGAACTCACTCCGTGGAGCAAGGTGCAGCCCGAGATGACACAAGGGCTGGAACCGTACTACAACACCACCGAACCTATGAAGCGGGCGGGCGTCAATTCCAAGGTTATCCGTGTGATTATCAGCCAACTGATGCCTGCCTTGCGCGAGAGCGGCGTGCCCGATACCATCGGTATGGACGTGCTGCAGCGGTACCACCTGATGGGGCTGACCGAGGCACTCGCCAATATCCATTTCCCCAAGGACAACGCCACTCTGCAGCAAGCGCGGGAGAGGCTCAAGTTCGAGGAACTCTTCTACATCCAGTTGCAGATACTGCGCCAGATGAAGCGGCGCGAGCAGAACGCGGGATTCCCCATGCCTATCGTAGGCCGCTACTTCAACGCCTTCTACCATACCTGTCTCCCGTTCCCCCTTACCAACGCCCAGAAGCGGGTGGTGCGCGAGATACAGACCGACCTCAAGTCGGGCAGACAGATGAACCGTCTGTTGCAAGGCGATGTCGGCAGCGGCAAGACCCTTGTGGCACTGCTATGCGCCCTGCTTGCCATAGACAACGGCTACCAAACCTGTATCATGGCGCCCACGGAGATACTTGCCAACCAGCACTATGACACCCTGCGCCAGTTCCTTGCCCCTATCCTCGACACGGGCGACGGACTCTTCGGCGATACCACAGACCGCCCTATGCGCGGACTGCGCATTGCCCTGCTCACCGGCTCGACCACCAAGAAGCAGCGCGAACCCCTCCACCAGGCACTCCGCGCGGGGGAAATCAATATACTCATCGGCACCCACGCCCTCATCGAAGACGAGGTGCAGTTTGCCAATCTCGGACTGTGTATCATCGACGAGCAACACCGCTTCGGCGTCGCACAGCGCGCCAAACTATGGAGCAAGAATGTCCGTCCGCCGCATATCCTGGTTATGACCGCCACGCCTATCCCGCGCACCCTTGCCATGACCGTGTACGGGGACTTGCGCGTGAGTGTCATCGACGAACTCCCGCCCGGGCGCAAGCCGGTGCAGACATTGCACTACTCCATACAGCGGCGGGTATCTATCAATCAGTTCATTACCAGCCAGATAGAAGCAGGCAGACAGGTATATGAGGTCTTCCCGCTCATCAAGGAGAACGAGAAGATGGACTTGCAAGACTTGCAGAACGGCTACAACCGCCTATGCGAGACGTTCCCCGAGTACCGCATATCCATGGTGCACGGGCAGATGAAGGCGCGGGATAAGGACGAGCAGATGAGGCGTTTCATCAGCGGTGAGACGCAGATACTGGTGGCAACGACGGTGATTGAGGTGGGTGTGAACGTGCCGAATGCCAGCGTGATGATTATCGAGAACGCGGAACGGTTCGGTTTGAGCCAACTGCACCAGTTGCGCGGGCGTGTGGGACGCGGGGCGGAACAGAGTTATTGTATCCTGCTCACCAATGTGGAACTGAGCCGTGACACGCGCAAGCGTATGGATATCATGGTGGCTACGAATGACGGTTTCCGCATTGCCGAAGCGGATATGCAACTCCGCGGTCCCGGTGACATGGAGGGTACGCAGCAGTCGGGCTTGCCGTTTGACCTCCATATCGCGAGCCTCTCGACGGACGGTCAGATACTGGAACTTGCCCGCCAAGCCGCGATGGCTATCCTCGACGCCGACCCGCTGTTGGAAGACACCACCAACCGTATCTACAAACGCCACCTCGACCACCTCCGCCTCACAGTCGCCAACTGGAGTGAAATATCCTAACCGCTCGACGGCGGATAAGCCAAAAACATAATTGATTTTGGTGCAAGCCAAGGTTGGCAAACGGGAGGGCTATCCGCAGGGTAAGGTCAGGGAAAGAGCAGGTAGGGGGATGTAATTTGTAATTAGTAATGTGTAATTTTTAGTCCTTAAATAGCCATTGTGTTTGTATATGTGGGGAAAAAGCAGTAAATTTGCGGGCTAAATACCGTGTTGTATATATGATTGAATATATCAAAGGAGAACTGACGGAGTTGACCCCGACCTACGCCGTGATAGAGGCAGCGGGAGTGGGTTATGAGATAAATATCGCCCTGACATCGTATTCGGCATTGGCCGGGCAGGAGGGGCAAGCGGTGAAGTTGTACACCACGGAAATCATACGTGAAGACACGCATGACTTGTTCGGGTTTCTGACTCAGGGCGAGCGTAGCCTGTTTGTGCTGCTGATGACGGTGAGCGGTATAGGCGCGAATACGGCGCGTATGATAATGTCGGCGTATTCGGCTGCAGAGATACGCACCATCATCGCGACGGGTAATGCGCATGCGCTGTCGCAAGTGAAAGGGCTGGGTCCGAAGACGGCGCAGCGCGTGATAGTGGACTTGAAAGACAAGGTGCTGAAGATAGACGTGGGTGCGGATGCAGCAGCCGGCGGCGGTGCGGCGGATGTGCCTGCGGCAAGTGTGGACAGCGAGGTGAAGACAGAGGCGGTGAGTGCGCTGACGATGCTCGGATTCCCTGCTGCGGCGAGTGCGAAAGTGGTGGACAAGATACTGAGTGCGAATGCAACAGCCACCGTGGAGCAAGTGATAAAACAAGCCCTGAAGATGCTCTGATTTGAAGCGGCTATTCCTGTTCATATTAGTGATAATTCCTCTGACATTGTGGGGTCAGGAGGAGAGCGTGGAACAGACGGCGGACAGTGCCGTTCTGGCTCCGCTGCAGGTGCGCGAGTTGGGCGTTCAGACCTATGACGACCTGACGCGTACGCCGAGCAGTATGGACCTGAAGGACCCTGACAATGTGCAGACGACGGTGGAGTATGACGCGCGGACGGGGTACTATGTGGTGCATACGCGTATAGGCGATGTGGATATTACGACGCCGTATCTGCTGAGCGAAGAGGAGTACCGTACGTATTCGGAGCGCGAGGAGATGGGCAAGTACTGGCAGCAGAAGATAGGCGAGGTGGAGCACGACAACGAGCGCAAGTTCGACATCACCGATATGAAGTTCAATATCGGTCCGGCGGACAAGGTGTTCGGTCCGGGCGGTGTGCAGTTGAAACTGCAAGGTTCGGCGGAGTTGCTGTTCGGTTTCAAGCACCAGTATGTGGACAATCCCGCGCTGACGCAGCGTTCGCGGAACAACAATGTGTTCGATTTCGACGAGAAGATACAGGTGAATGTGAGCGGGAAGGTGGGCGACAAGTTGAACCTGAACATGAGTTACAACACGGAGGCGTCGTTTGACTTTGACCAGCAGAACATCAAGTTGAACTACCAGGGCAAGGAGGACGATATTATCCAGTCGATAGAGGCGGGCAATGTGTCGATGAACCTGAACAGCAATCTGATACAGGGTAGTTCGGCATTATTCGGTGTGAAGACGGATTTGAAGTTCGGTAAGTTGAAGGTACAGGCGTTGATTTCGCAGCAGAACAGCGAGAGTCAGTCGGTATCGAGCAAGGGCGGTGCGCAGACGACGGAGTTTGAGGTACCGATAGACAGTTATGACGAGAACCGTCATTTCTTCCTCTCGTATTACTTCCGCGACAACTACGAAGCGGCGATGGAGGCGTTGCCGTACGTAGCGAGCGGCGTGACGATAAACCGAATAGAGGTGTGGGTGACGAACAAGCGCGGCAACTATGACCAGTCGCGTAACATCGTGGCCCTGACGGACTTGGGCGAATATGACCCTGCGCATGTGCTGAATGACACATGGAACACGTACGGCGGCAGGACCCCGTATAACAAAGCCAACTCGCTGTATGAGACGCTGACGCAGAGTTATCCGCAAGTGCGTGATATACAGCAGACAAGCACGGTGCTGCAAGGCATAGGGGGTATGGACAGCGGCGAGGATTACGAGAAAGTGGAGTCGGCGCGTCTGCTGTCGTCGAGCGAGTACACGCTGAATGCGGCGTTGGGATATATCTCGCTGCGTGCGGCGTTGAACCAAGACGAGGTGCTGGCAGTGGCATACGAATACACATACGCGGGTCAGGTGTATCAGGTGGGCGAGTTCTCGACCGACGGAGGCGAGTCGCTGAAAGCACCGAATGCGCTGATAATGAAACTGCTGAAAGGCACAAACAATGCCCCCGTCAAGAAAGGGAAAGGCACGTGGGACCTGATGATGAAGAACGTGTACTCGATAGGTGCGAGCCAGATGTCGAGCGAGAAATTCGAGTTGTATATCCAATACAGGAACGACTCGGTGGGCACGGAGATGCAGTATCTGATGGAGGGTAACTGCAAAGGCAAGCAGTTGCTGCGCGTGATGAACCTTGACCGGCTGGACAGCAAGAACAATCCTCATTCGGACGGCAGGTTTGACTATGTGGAGGGCTATACGGCGTTGTCGAATACGGGGCGTATCATCTTCCCCGTGCTGGAGCCCTTCGGCAGCCATCTTGCCAAGGCGATAGGCGACCCCGTAGTGGCGCAGCGGTATGTGTATCAAGAACTTTACGACTCGACACTGGTGAGCGCACAGGAGTTGTCGGAGAAGAACAAGTTTACCATCACGGGCAAGTACAAGGGTTCTGCGGGCAACGAGATACGGCTGAATGCGATGAACGTGCCGCGCGGAAGTGTGGTGGTGACCGCCGGCGGTGCGACACTGGTGGAGAATGTGGACTATACCGTGGACTATACGATGGGTACGGTGACGATAATCAACCAGTCGATACTGGACGCAGGTACGAATGTGGACGTGAAGTTGGAGAACCAGTCGCTGTTCTCGATGCAGCGGAAGGGACTATATGGGGCGCATTTGGAATATGAGTTCAACAAAGACCTGACGTTAGGCGGGACGCTGATGCACCTGAGAGAGAAACCGCTGACCACCAAGGTAAACACGGGCAGCGAGCCGCTGGCGAATACGATATGGGGAGTGAACCTGAGTTGGAAGACCGAGATGCAATGGCTGACGCTGGCATTGGACAAGATACCGTGGATAGAGGCGACGGCACCGTCGTCTTTCCTTGTAAATGCTGAGTTCGCTCAACTGATACCCGGACACACACGCGATGTAGGCAAGGCGGGTACAGCGTATATAGATGATTTTGAGGCAACGAAGACGAACATAGATATACACTATCCTAACTATTGGCGGTTGGCATCCACCCCCCGCGATGACCGTTTCCCGGAGGCGAGTCTGAGCAATAACACGGACTACAACAAAAACCGTGCACTGCTGGCATGGTATGCAGTGGACCCTATCTTCGGACACCCGCAGACCAATACGCCTGCGCATATCAAGAACGACCTCAACCAAATGTCCGACCATCGGACACGTATCGTATACCAACGGGAGGTTTACCCCGCCAAGACGGAGTTGCCCAATGGTGAAAACCGCTTGTCGGTGCTGAACCTCAGTTTCTACCCCGAAGAGCGTGGTCCGTACAACATCTCCCCGGATGAGATAGGTGCAGACGGCAAACTGACCAACCCGAAATCGCGTTGGGGCGGTATGATGCGCAAGTTGGATAACACGGATTTCGAGAAAGCGAATATCGAGTATATCGAGTTTTGGATGATGGATCCGTTCCTGACCAACCCAGATGCGGCGTTTGAAGGGGGCGATATATATATCGATTTGGGAGACATCAGTGAGGATATACTGCGTGACGGCAAGAAGTCGTTTGAGCACGGTTTGCCGCTGAACGACAATAACATAGATGCGCTGATAGACAAGACCGTGTGGGGGCGTGTGCCCAAGACTACTAGCACCACCATCGCTTTCTCCAATGAGGCAGGTGCCCGCGAGAAACAGGATGTGGGATTGGACGGACTGAGCGATGAACAGGAGTTTCTTCACGAATACAACGGCACTATGCCATACGCCGATTATGTGCGGGCATTGCGGGCAAAAGTCAGTCCCGCCGTGTTGGCGGAATGGGAGAACGACCCGTTCTCGCCCCTCCACGACCCCGCGGGGGACGACTATCATTATTATCGCGGCGAGGATTTTGATGATGCCGAGATGCCTATTCTTGAGCGTTACAAGCACTACAATGGCACGGAAGGCAACTCACCCGAGATGAGCGACAATGCCGCTTACGGTACCGCCTCCACGCTGCAGCCCGACATCGAGGACATCAATCAGGACAACACGCTGAGCGACAGCGAAAAATTCTACCGCTACCATATATCGTTGCGCCGAGAGGATATGCAACGTGTTGGTCAGCAGCATATTGCAAGTATCATGGAGAGCACCGTGACGCTCAAGAACGGCGAGTCGGAAAAGGTGAAATGGTACCAGTTCAAGATACCCCTTCGTGGAGACACGGCGATGATGCAGAAGATAGGCAATATACGTAACTTCAAGTCCATTCGCTTTGCGCGTGTCTATCTGACGAACTTCAGTCAGGAGACGCATATCCGTATGGCGACCTTGGATTTGGTGCGTGGCGAGTGGCGGAATTACACGAAGGGGTTGTATCAGGACGCTGCTAATAACCAGTACAATATCCCGAATCCGTACAACAGCAACGGTTCGATAGATGTGCAGGCGGTGAACATCGAGGAGAACTCCAACCGTACACCAATCAACTACGTACTGCCCCCGGGTATCTCACGTCAGACAGACCCTGGGCAGGCAACACTCCTCGACCAGAACGAGCAAGCCATGGCACTGCGTATTAACTATTTAGCACCCAAGGATGCACGATCGGTGTATAAGAATGTGGTCTATGACATGCGCCAATACAAGCGTCTGCAGATGTTTGTACATGCTGAGAGTATGCCGCAGTTCGATGAACTGCATGACAAAGAGTTGGCTTGTTTCATCCGCCTTGGTTCTGACCTCAAGAACAACTACTACGAGTATGAGATACCGCTGGATATTACGCCTCCGGGGATATATGACGGTGATGTGCCTGCTGACCGCTTGAAAGTTTGGCTGGAGCAGAACAACTTTGACTTCCCGCTGTCCGCCCTCACCGATGCCAAGACAGCCCGCAACCGTGCCAAACGAGCAGGCAACTCGGGCATAGGCAACACCATACCCTATGAGGTGTATGACCCTGATAATCTGAATAACAAGATAACCGTCCTCGGTAACCCCACCCTCGAAGACATACAGGCCATCATGATAGGTGTGCGCAACATCACCGACCATGAGGTTAATGGTGAGGTCTGGGTCAACGAACTCCGCCTGAGCCAGTACAACGAAGAGGGCGGTGTGGCTGCCATGGCAAACGCAGCATTGAGTATCAGCGACATAGCACAGGTGAACGTGGCAGGACGACTGGAGACAGCAGGCTACGGCTCCATCGAGAGCAATGTCCTCGACCGCAATATGGAGAACAACTACCAAGTCTCCGTCTCCGCGGCATTGGAGGCAGGGCGTCTCTTCCCCGAGAAAGCCAAACTGCAGATACCCCTCTACGTCTCCTATACCAACGAGATCCAGACACCCAAGTACGACCCGCTTGATACCGACATCAAACTGTCGGAATCGCTTGAGAACTACGAGACCAAGGAGGAGAAAGACTCTATCAAGCAGATGGCGAACTCCATACAGGAGTCCACCAGTTTCTCAGTCAGCAATATGAAACTGGACATCCACTCCAAGAAGCGCAATATGTTCTACGACCCTGCTAACTTCTCTTTATCAGCCAGTTACAACCGTCAGAACCAGCACACGCCCGAACTGGAGCGCGACCGGACCACCGACCACAAAGGCTCGTTCAACTACTCCTATAGTTTCAACCCGAAGCCTTGGGAGCCTTTCAAAGAGGTCAAGGCGGTCAGCAAAGTCAAACTGCTCAAGGAGTTCAACATCTACTACCTGCCGCAGTCGTGGGCGTTCAATACCAATATGCACCGCACCTTCAGCCACATGAAGATGCGCGACTTCGACACCTCCACCGACCCCGGCAGCAACAACCAAATGGACCTCACTTTCTCCAAGGACTTCACGTGGGACCGCAACTTCGACTTCAAGTACGACCTCACCAAGAACATCAAGTTCTCCTTCCAGACTGCCATGAACTCCACCATCGACGAAGGCTACTACACCCCCGAAATCATTCGCGACTACGCCTTCACCAACGACTACTACGAGGCATGGAAGGACACCATACAGCGCAGTCTCGCCACATGGGGTACCCCCTACACCTACCAGCAACTCTTCTCTGCTACGTGGAATGTGCCGTTCAACCGCATACCCTACCTCGAAGCCGTCACCGCCAACGCCTCCTACAACGCCACCTACAACTGGAACCGCACCATCCAGTCCACGTCCTCCGATGCCGCGAATCTCGGCAACGTCATCAGCGGCACACACGCATGGCAGGCGGACGGAGGCATCAACTTCGAGACCCTCTACGGCAAGTCCAAGTATTGGAAGCAGATGACCCAACGCTACAACCAACGCGGCAGACGCGGACGTGCCTTCAAACCAAAGACTTACACCGAGACCGTCAGCCTCAAGGCAGGCGAACCCAAAGAAATCACCCACCGCCTTGGCAGCGAACTATTGCAAGTCTCTGCCACCACGGCGGACGGCAAGGCTGTGCGCGTCAAGGTCAAACCCACCTCCACCACCAAAGCCACCGTCACTGCGCAGCAGGACATCGACAACCTGTCCCTCACACTCACCACCAAAGACCCCAACAAGCGTTCCGCCGGACAGGTAACCATGGATATGGCAGCATACTTCGGCACCATGATTCGCAAACTGCAAGTCACCTACCGCCAGACCAACTCCATGAGCGTCCCCGGCTTTGCTCCGCAAGCGGGCTTTATGGGGCAGACGCGCTACAACGACTTCTACGCACCGGGCTTTGACTTTGCCTTTGGCGGCTTCACCGACGACTTTGTCGAGAAGGCCAAAGAGCGCGGTTGGCTCTCCGGCGATACCTCCGTCGTGCAACCTGCCACACGCTCCCTAACCAACGACCTCGACATCAAACTCACCCTCGAACCTTTCCCTGGCTTCAAGGTGCAACTCAACGGCAAACGCTACGCCGCACAATCCACGTCCATCATCTACTCCTACGAGCAACTGCAGGAGAACATGACGGGCTCCTTCAATATCACCCAAGTCGCCATCGCCACTGCCTTCAACCGGGTCGGCACCGCTGAGGACAATTTTGCCTCCGCTACCTTCAACCGGTTCCTCACCAACCGCGACATCCTCACCTCGCGCGTGCAGGAGCAGTACGAGCACCTCACCTACCCCGACGCCGGCTTCAT
>DLLA01000021.1 GCA_002479035.1 Bacteroidales bacterium UBA7574
GACTATACCGTTCATAGTGCCTTGACGCATTTTGTTTCCACGGCTGAGTATCATATTGCAGAGGGAATTGTACTCTCTAATGCGCGTGAGGTGCAGCGGAAAGACCGCATAAGTTATCTGCCGATATATGATGTGATGTTTTTCGGGAAATCGGACGAGGATGCTTCTGTGATTATTCCGAAAATAGAGTTGACGGGAGAGTGAGTGATGCTTCTGCTCCGCCAATAGCCATGTAATAGACCGTAATACATTCTTCTCCATGCAGTTCTCTATGCAACCCACTAAATAGCCATTAAAGTGATGATAAACATATAATTGATATTCTCCGCTAATAGCCGTTAATATGCAAATCCTCCATGCTGTTCTCCATGCAGCCCATATACAAGCCACTAAAACATTGAAGAATATGTAATTATCCATGAATTGACACAAATTCGTTATCGGGTATGATTTTCCGCTAATAGTCGTTAATCTGTCGTTAATCTTTTCCTTCATTAAAGTACTCTGAAAAGACAGGGCAACACTAACAAACACCTGATTATCCGAGAACTCCTGCTATGGCAATAGTTCGTAGTTGGTGCTTCGTCCGCCTTCGTCGGTTTTGCGAAGTACGCCTTTGGCTATCAAGTCCTGTATGTCGCGCAAAGCGGTGTCCTGCGAGCAATGGTTGATTTTTGCCCACTTCTGCGTGTTGAGTTTGCCCGTGAAGCCGTCCCAAAGCATATTAAGCACTTTGCGTTGCCGCTCACTGAACGGCGTACCCTCAAGGCGTTGCCAAAAGGCGGCTTTCTCCAGTGTGCGGTCGGTGGTGCGGATAGCCTCTTCCAATGATGCATTAAGGGCTGTCAGGAACCAGCGTATCCATTCGGTCACATCGCTATCGCCATGCTGCGTATGCTCCAACACCTCATAATACTCTTTTCTACGGCGGAAAATCTCGGCAGACAGGCTGTAGTAGCGTTGTGCCGACCGGTCTGCCCGTGCGAGCATCATCTCCGTGATGGTGCGGGTGATACGCCCGTTGCCATCGTCAAACGGGTGAATAGTGACGAACCACAAATGTGCCAATGCGGCACGTATGAGTGCATCGGTGCCATCGTCTGTGTTCAGCCATTGCAGAAACGCTTCCATCATCTGCGGCACTTCGTTGCTCGGTGGCGCCTGGTAGTGTACAGTTTGATGTCCCATAGGTCCTGATACCACTTGCATAGGTTCGTCGCCCACACGCCAAGAGCCGATGGTGAGTTTATAGCCGTTGCTATAGCCCGTAGGAAACAAGGCGGCATGCCAGCCAAAGAGTTGCTCCGCCGTGAGCGGCTGTTGGTAGTGCTGCGTCGCCTGCAGCATCACGTGGACAATCCCATCCGTGTAGTGGTCGGGCGTGTGGTCGATATCCAAGTCCACTCCCAACTGGTGCGCAATGGACAAGCGGACACTGTCGCGATTGAGGTCAACCCCCTCTATGCGTGAGGAAGTGATAATCTCCTCTGTCAGGGAGTCCATCTGCCTCTGCACACCTTCCATGCCTAGCATACTCATACGCCCCAACAGTTGCCCCTGCCGATAGCGCACCTCGCCCAGCAAGCCCATGAGGCTGTTGCCGTCCCATGAAAACGCCGTCCAATTATCGCGCTGCCAAAGATAGATTGCTCTCATTGTCGTAGTCCGTGAAATCTGCGACAAAGGTACAAAGGATTTGGTGGATATGCAACTTTTGCGGTGAAAAAACGTTGTATTCCACGCAAATATGCGGCGAATAGATACCCCGCCAATGTATAATACGGACTCCATTAATATCCATTAGATATCCATTAAAACACTGATAAACATATAATTATCCGCGAATTAACCATAAATTGCGATACCAGGTTCACTATTTCCGCTCATTGCCATTAATGTATCGTCAATTCACTTTCGTTAGACATCATAGGCAGCGAGGAGTTGGCGGGCATCGGAGATAATGCGGTCGCGAAGCCATTGCGGTTGCAAGACATGGAGGTCGGTCCCCTCGGAGCGGAGCTGCTGGATAAAATCGAAAGTGGGAGCGACAAAGAACGAGAACAGGGAATAGTCGGTGCGGCATTCCGTCTCCTTCTGCGAGTGGTGCAAGGGCAAGGAACGCAGATAGTTAGCCAATATGGGTGTGGCACGAATGAGGACGGTCTCGGGCTCGGCATTGCGAAAGATGCCATAGTAGTCGCGGAAATAGCGTTTGGCACTGAAGGAACGCGGGATAGTGTAACGCTCGGCGGTGGGCGTGAGGGCGAGAATGCGGTCGAGGGAATAGTTGCGCAGTTCGGTGTGGATATCGCTCTGTCCCGTCACATACCAGCGTTGGCGGAAGACACGCAGGCTGTAAGGCGAGAGGCGGAACGTGTGCGGCTCGGGGCGGTTGTAGCCCTGATAGGTGATTTCGAGGACGGTGCGGGCGGTGATGGCATTGATGATGGGCACGAGGAAGCGTTGCCCCGAAGGGATGTCCTCGAAGAGGATATGTGAGCGGATATGCTGTCCCTGCGAGACGACCTCCTGCACGGCAAAAGAGTTGAGTATCCAATGCTGCAGGTCGTTGCGGTGGAGTTCATCGGCGTTGGCGATGTAATAGTAGGACAGCCCGCCACGTTTGCGGCAGCCGATATTGATGTTGTAGAGTTCCTCTATCTCGGTACGGTGACGCTGGAACGTGCGGCGCGGGTATTCGCACTCGCCGGAGTCGTTGAGTGCGGCATTCGCCCAACGCTCGGAGATGTCGCGCAGGGTGATTTGTCCCGCGGAATAGATGGTGTTGATGAGCCAGATGTAACGGCGAAACGTGTAAGCAATCATGGGTGTTAGCGTTAGTTAATGGTGCAAAGATAGGGATTTGTTTGCAAATATGCAAACTTGCAACGAAAAAGCAAAACATTAATTATCACGAATTAGCCGTTAATTTGTGTAGCAGAATATAAGACTACATTTATGGCGTAACTATTCAGAAAGCGGGCAATGATATATTGCACTGCTAAGAAACAATATAACAGCCACTAAAAAGCAAGAACAACAATATGGCGTAAAAAGCAACTAATTATCTCCACTAATAACCATTAAAGCACCATTAAAACAGAAGAGAGAACACCCCAATGCGTCCATAGGCGTATGGGAACCCCGCAGGGCATCCGCGTCCCCAGTGTGCGACAAAAAAGAGACTGCTGACACTTGTCAAGCAGCCTCTCGGTTAGGATACGTAATAAATGGTTTACGTAATGACTATCAAATAACCTGTTTCGGAATCTGTCAGTCTTTGAACTTGGCGCAGATGAACTCGCGGTTGAGGCGGGCGATGTTTGCCAGCGAAACGGATTTCGGGCATTCGGCAGCGCAGGCACCCGTGTTGGTGCAGTTGCCGAAACCGAGTTCGTCCATCT
>DLLA01000188.1 GCA_002479035.1 Bacteroidales bacterium UBA7574
CGATGTTGTTGGCGATTTCAAGGAACTTGTCGCTGGGTTTGCGGCGCGTGATGATTTCCCAAAGCAGGAAGAGGATGTATCCGCCGTCGAGTGCGGGTATGGGCAGGAAGTTCATGAACGCGAGGATAAGGCTGAGGAATGCCGTCATGTGCCAGAACGAGAACCAGTCCCATGTGTCAGGGAACATGTTGCTCATCGCGCCGAAGCCGCCGAGCGACTGCGCCCCCTCTTTGGTGAAGACGAGTCGGAACTGCTTGACGTACATCTTGAGCATGTCCCAGCCATAGCGTATGCCCGCGGGGATAGCCTGCCAGAGGGTGTAGTCGGTGTGTTGGTAGGAGTAGAACTGCCATGCCATACGCGGATAGACGCCCAGTTTGCATTGGTCGCCGATGAAGACACCCGCGTGCTGCAACTCGCCCGCGCGGTAGAAGTCCACGGTAATGCTGTCGCAGGGGTGTTGGAGGAGGAGTTGGGTGGTCTGGATATAGCAGAGCCCGTCCTGCCCGTTGATGCCGACGATGCTGTCGCCCGCCTGCATGCCGCCATAGTACGCCGCGCCGCCCTCCATAACGGAGTCCACGACGAAGGGCATGAAGTAGCCGATGAGTTGGTAGGCGCGCTTCTGGTAGGACTTGTCGGCGCGCTCTTTCTCGCGCTCCTGGCGGTCGTGCTCGTTCTGCAAGGCGAGGTAGCGGGTGCCGAGGTCCTTCGACATGGTGAGCGCGAGGGTGTCGTTGCCGCGCAGGACTACTACGTCTTGTTTGCCCTCGATGATGAGCCACTGGATGACATCGCTCAGGTCTTGCGGCTCTTGATGGTTGATAGTCAGTATCTTATCTTGCTGTTGGAAGCCCTCTTCCTGCAGCAGTTCGGAGTAGTAGAGCCCCGAGGTGATGTGGCTGAGCGGCATGGTGTCCTGCCCCCAATGGAAGAGGATGAGTCCGAAAATGAGCAGGGCGGCAATGAAGTTGACCAAGATACCGCCGATGATGATACAGAGGCGTTGCCACACGTTCTTAGCGCGGAACTCCCACGGCTGCGGCTCGGAGGGCAAGTCGGTGGCGGACTTGGTCTCGTCCACCATACCCGCGATGGCGCAATAGCCGCCGAAAGGTACCCAGCCGATGCCCCACTCGGTGTTGTCGGGGTAACGACGCCAGTCGTCCTCGGGCAGGGCGGCGAGTTCGCTTTCAGTCATGGGGCGATAGACGGGACGCCCTTTCTCGTCCAACTTGGGTTCTTGCGTAATCGGGTCCAGCACCTCTACCATAGCGGGGGGGACGTTCTTGGCAAAGAACTTCACGCGCCAGCGACCGTTAATCTTCTTGGCGCGCACCAGCGAGAAGCGCGGGTTGAAGAACATATAGAATTTCTCCACGCGCACCTTAAATATACGCGCGAAGGTGAAGTGCCCCAACTCGTGAATCACCACGAGAAAACTGAGAGCCACTATGAGTTGTATCCACTGCATTGTTGCTAATTATGAATTAGGAATGATGAATTAGGAATGTATCTTGTTGATTATTTCTGCTGCTATTTGGCGGGCGGCATGGTCCGTCTGCACGTAGTCATCGTAGGTGGGTTTTTCTACGAAGGCGGCTTTTGCCATGGTCTCGGCAATCACCTCCGACATCTGCAGGAAACCGCATTGCCCTTGGCGGAAAGCGAAGTTTGCCACCTCGTTGGCGGCGTTGAGTACGCACGGGATATTACCCCCGCGGCGGGTGGCTTGGTATGCCAAGGCGAGGTTCGGGAAACGCTCAGGGTCGGGTTGCTCGAAGGTCAGGTCGTGCGTGCGGAACAGGTCCAAACGCGGGAAGTCGCCGGCTATGCGTTCCGGGTAGGTGAGTGCGTACTGGATAGGCAGGCGCATGTCGGGGGCTCCGAGTTGGGCTTTGACCGCCCCGTCGCGGAACTGCACGGCACTATGCACGATGGACTGCGGGTGAACCAGCACCTCAATCCTGTCCACCTCTACGCCGAACAGCCACTTGGCTTCGATGACCTCGAAACCTTTGTTCATCATACTGGCGGAGTCGATGGTAATCTTTGCGCCCATGTCCCAGTTGGGGTGCTTGAGGGCATCGGCTGCCGTAACGTGCGCCATCTGCTCGCGGGTGAAGGTGCGGAATGGTCCGCCGCTGGCGGTAAGGAGAATCTTCTCTATCTCGTTGTTCTGTTCTCCCGCAAGTGACTGGAAGATAGCCGAGTGTTCGCTGTCCACCGGCAGGATAGGGGCGTGGTATTGCTGTGCCAGACGGCAGATAATATCGCCCGCCACCACGAGGGTCTCCTTGTTGGCAAGGGCGATGGTCTTGCCCGCACGTATAGCCTCCATCGTGGGGCGCAAGCCGGCATAGCCTACCATTGCCGCCACGACGATGTCAATGCTCGGCATCGTGACCATCTCGGCGATGGCATCTGCGCCCGCCCATACCTTGATAGGGAGGTCGATGAGTGCTTCTTTGAGCGGCTGATAGAGGCTCTCGTCGGCAATGCACACCACTTCGGGGTGGAACTCACGCGCCTGCCGTATGAGCAGGTCGATGCTACGGTTTGCCGAGATGGCATAGACCTCAAAGCGGTCGGGGTTCGCCCGCACCACATCAAGGGTCTGCGTGCCGATACTGCCCGTGCTGCCTAATATAGCAATTTGTTTCTTCACTGTACCTTGTATATCCATCAAAACGCTATTACCTCTTCGGGGTTGACGGCTTTGCCGTTCTGCCAGAGTTCAAACCACAGCGGTTGTCCGTCCGCTGCAATGGCTATGCTCTCGCCCGCCTGCACGCTGCTGCCCACGGGTTTGAGCACTTCCTCCACCTGCCGATAGACAGAGAGGTAGGTGGTGTGCTGCACCATGATGGTGTAGGTGTTGCCAATCTCGTAGTTGGCAAAGACCACCGTGCCCGCCAGCACCGAGGTGATGTTCTCGTGCTTGGGCGTCTGCACCGCCACGCCGTAGCGTTGCTCCTCCGCCGAGAAATGCTCCACCACTACGCCGTGCGCGGGACGGAAGAAGGTGAGTATCGGCGTAGTGTTCTGCACATCAAACAGTTGCAGGTTGTCCTTCTCTTTGGCTTCGTACTGGGCTATGAACTCCGCCGTGGCTTCGCTCTTCGCCTCGAGCAGTTGTTCGCGCATGATGAGTTGCATGGAGTCGAGACGCTGCACGGTGTCGGACTGCACCTCACCAGCCACCACCTGCTTGATGACGTCCAGGTACTGCCGCTGCAGGTCGAGCGACGTCTGTATGGAGTCCACACGCGCCGACTCGATGACCAACTGCTTGCGGATATTCTCCGAGTAGCCGGGGAGGTAGTTGCGTATGGGGGTGTAGAGTATCACTAATGAAAACAGCCCCAGCGTGAGCAGGAACATCGCCGCCAACAGGACAATAGCCCCCCACCCGCTGAGGTGGGTGGACCATTGTTCCGTCCACGTGTCTTCGTCGAGGATACTGATGCGGTGCTTGTCGCGCAACCGCCGCCACCAACTGTCTTTCTTCTTTTCTGTCAATGTTGAATGGTTGAACGGGCAACCCAACACCGCCTATCCTATAACCAACCTATAACTATACTCTAACAAAACAGGCGATGTTGTCTGCACCTTATTATTAACTAATCAAGGATGGTACAACCCGTGCACGGCTTGAGTTGCTTGAAGAAGTCGTTGCCTTTGT
>DLLA01000077.1 GCA_002479035.1 Bacteroidales bacterium UBA7574
AGAACGTGGTTCTTGTGGGCTTCGATGTGGCGGATAACCTCTGCCAACTCGGGATAGTTGGGGATATTGACGAAAGGTACGGACGATGTTACAATCCAGCCTTCGGGCTTGAGATACTGCACATAACGCAGCGCCTCCATCGGCTCCAAGGAGATGATAAGGTCGGCTCCGCCAACGGGAATGAGGTCGGAGTGAATGGGTTCGGACGAGAGACGGAGGTTGGACTGCACGTCCCCACCACGCTGACTCATACCGTGTACCTCGGCTTGCTTGAGATACAAGCCCTCTGCCAATGCGGCTTCACCAATGACTGTAGCAATAGAGAGGATACCTTGTCCTCCGACACCTGCTAAAATAATATCTTTTTTCATATTCTGTATTCAATTTGAGGTTTTACTTTTTTGCTTTCAAGTGGCGTTTGAGCGTCTGGATGCACTCGCGGCGTGCGATGACTACGGAAGTGCCAGGGTAGTCGATTTCTTCGCGGAGCACGTTCTTAATCTCGTCCATATTCTTGGGCAGGGGCACTACTACGCGCACATGGTCTTTGTCCACACCAACGCCATAGCATATCTGCTCGAGGCGACCCGTACCGGCAGAGTCCTGTCCGCCCGTCATACCCGTGGTGAGGTTGTCGGAGATAAGTACCACTACATTGGCGTTGCTGTTGACGCAGTCCAAGAGTCCGGTCATGCCCGAGTGGGTGAACGTAGAGTCACCGATAACGGCAATGGCGGGGTGTTGCCCTGCATCGGCAGCGCCTTTCGCCATGGTGATAGAGGCTCCCATCTCCACACACGCGTGGATAGCGTGGAAGGGCGAGAGGGCACCCAATGTGTAGCAACCGATGTCGCCAAAGATACGGGGTTGCGGGTATTCGCGTGCGACCTCGTTGAGGGCAGCATATACATCGCGGTGCCCACAACCTTGGCAAAGTGCGGGCGGACGGTTGACAACGAGATTGTCGGCTTCGCGGGTAGGCAGTGCATCGAGACCGATGGCAAGGCGTACGCTGTCGGGTGTGAGTTCGCCCATACGCGGGAGGTCGCCCGTGAGGCGTCCTTTGACTGCAACCGTGGAAGGCACGAGTCCGTGGATGAGTTCCTCCACTACAGGTTGCCCCTCTTCGATGACGAGGATTTCCTTGGCACCGTCAGCCACCATTTGGTTGATGAGGGCAACGGGCAGCGGGTACTGAGCGACCTTGAGGATAGAGCAGCCCATGGCGGGTTGGTAGTTCTCCATGAGGTAGTTGTAGGCAATACCCGTGGTGATGATACCGCGCTCGGGGTGCGTACCTTTGACATAGGAATTGAAGGGCGAGGTCTCGCTCTTGTGCACGAATGTGGGTTGTGCGGCTACGAGTTCGGCATAGTTCTTCTTGGCAAATGCCGGCAGCAGGATAAAGTGCTGTACGTTCTCGGGGAGAGACATCTGGTTCTGAACGGGTGTGTTGTCAGCGGTCTCGACAACGGCACGCGAGTGCGCCATGCGGGTTGTTACGCGCAAAAGGATGGGTGTGCGCAGTTCCTCGGAAAGGCGGAACGCCTCTTTGGTCATCTCGTATGCCTCCTGTTGGTTGGTGGGCTCGAAGCACGGTATCATGGCAAACTTGGCATAGAAACGGCTGTCCTGCTCGTTCTGCGAAGAGTGCATGGATGGGTCGTCGGCAGCCACCACTACCAAGCCGCCGTTCACGCCGGTGATAGCAGCGTTCATGAATGCGTCTGCACAGACGTTCATTCCGACGTGCTTCATACATACGAGTGCGCGTTTGCCCATATAGGACATGCCGAGTGCGCCCTCCATAGCGGTCTTCTCGTTGGATGCCCAACGGCAGAAGATAGAGGGTTGTGCGGCTTTCGCCTCGTGCAGTTGAATGTACTCCGTGATTTCCGTTGACGGTGTGCCCGGGTAGGCATAGACACCGCTCAAGCCTGCGTCGATAGCACCTTGCGCTATCGCTTCATCGCCTAAAAGAAGGTGTTTCATACTTGATTAGATTTTTTATTGGTTTGTATTGAAAATTGTTTGTTAAATATATTCTCAGTCTTAGAAAGCCAAAGCCAGTTCTGAACCTGTTCGGAGATGTCGCCGTTGGATAAACTCCAACTTATATTCTTCTCCTATCTGCCCATTGTGTGCCAATCTGTCCTCTATCATTTCGTAATACTTTGGATGCAGTTCACAACTCACAAAATTGCGGTGTAATTGTTGGCACAATACCAATTCGCTGCCACTGCCACCAAACAAAACAAAAACATCGTCATTTTCTTTGGTGCACGACTTGATGAGCATCTCTACCAATTTGAGCGGTATCTGGCACGAATGGAAAGTCTTGTCTTTGCTGACATTCTTCACAAGGTCGAAATAGAACCAACTATACGGCATTCTGCCCGTATTACCCTCTGCAATACGCTGTTTTATACGTTTATCGGTAGGATTTTGGTAAGGCACAGCAACCTGCTCTTTGTAGAACTTATTTTCTCTGCTCTTGGTGGCATGGAGAATGCTACGGTGTGCCGTGGTGAACTTATGCGGACTATGTCCGACATTCGTATTGTACACCCAAACATACTCATAGACATTGCATGCCGCTTCATCCAAATACTTGACTCTGAGCCATGCGTTTTGCTTGGGGTAGTTCATCATAAACAAATTACCATCCGTTTTGAGAACGCGCATACATTCTTTGGTAAGTTCCACGTACCAATCAATGTATTCGTTCCATTTCTGCGTGTAGTGTTTGCCCGCATAGTTGATACCCACATTATAGTCCGGGTCTCCGTATATCATATCAAGACTATTGTCCGGAAGTCTCCGCAAGACCTCCAGCACGTCTTCATTGAATACCTTATTTCTAAACTGCTCCAACATACTACTTTTCCTTTATCAATTTGTATGCCGCAGATTTCACAAAATGAATGGATGTGATGTCTTTCGGGCGAGAAAATGTATATGCCCATAATTTCAACACGTCTCCATCGGCATGCCGCTCGCGGACAAGATATACGCCATAAATTTCCTTAATCTGTCCATTGACCGTCTTATCGCTGTTGGCATTGTAGAAATAGAGGAACGGGTGATACAACTGATAGACAGAGAAACTCTTGGGCTTTCCGTTCTTTGCCTCGAATACGCCTACCGTCCCCTGAAACTCTATTGTCAGGTCTATTTCGATTTGAATTTTGTCTAATCGAAGGGGCGTTAAATCATCTCCAATGATGTACTCAAATGACGTCTTGGTTCGGTGCGGGAAATAGGTTTTCGGGCGTTTGATAATATCAACATCATCAAATTCTGTATCTTTGCCAAACAGAAAGTGATGCAATATGCGTTGGTTGTTTGCCACAGAAAGTATATTACTCTCGCTGGTATCGAACTGATTGAGAATACTTTTGCGGTATGACCATTCAATAGTCTCTTGAATAGGCTCAAAGTCGTGGTAGAAATGGTTTATCCCTTTCACAAACATGTGTTCCCCACTGCCCAAATGAATGAGCGCATAGTCATTATCAAGAAGAACCTGCGGTAGTTTGGTCTTGTTGTCTAACTTAGTGACATCAAAGGGATTGCCAACCTCTAATTGTGCAGAAACTTTTTTGACCAATTTATTATGGAATCTGTAATTATTCTCTTGCCGGCATATTTTGAATAACTCTTCTATCACACGATTTTTTTTACTAACAGAACGACCTGTTGATTTCGTGCGCGTACTTGCTTGCTGTTGTTTCATTGATGTCATGGATATTAATGCGTGTTACTATTCTTTTACTTGCTGCTCGAGGGCGTGCCAGAGGTTGTCGTCGGGCACGGGGGCAGTGATGGAGATGTCGATGTGGCTGACAGGGTGCACAAACTCGATGCGGCGGGCATGGAGACAGATACCTCCGTCGGGGTTGCTGCGCTTGGCACCGTACTTGAGGTCGCCTTTGATGGGGCAACCGATAGCCGCCAGTTGACAGCGTATCTGGTGGTGACGCCCCGTCTCGAGGTTGATTTCCAGCAGCGTATAGCGGTCGCCACGGGCTATTGTCCGATACGTAAGGACAGCGCGCTTTGCTGCACGGTCAACGGATTTGCCGTCGCGGGTGAG
>DLLA01000053.1 GCA_002479035.1 Bacteroidales bacterium UBA7574
TGCGGGTACGGCTGCCGTACATTTGGCACTGATTGCGTGCGGTGTACAAGCGGGCGACGAAGTATGCGTGCAATCGTTCACCTTCTGCGCCAGCAGTCACCCCATCAAGTATCTCTGTGCAACACCCATGTTCATTGATTCGGAGAAAGACTCATGGAATATGGACCCCGCACTATTGGAACAGGCTATTCTCGACCGTAAAGCCAAGACCGGCAAATACCCCAAAGCCATCATTCCCGTGGCACTCTACGGTATGCCCTATCGCATACACGAGATACTGGCGATAGCCGACAAGTACGGCATACCCGTGATAGAAGATGCCGCCGAAGGCTTCGGCAGCCGCTACGCCGGACAAGTATTAGGCACCTTCGGCAAATATGGTGTGCTGTCTTTCAACGGCAACAAGATGATTACCACCTCGGGCGGCGGTGCACTGATTTGCCCCGACGAGGCAGCCAAGCAGAAAGTGATGTGGTACGCCACACAGGCACGTGAGGCATATCCCTACTACCAGCACGAGGCAATCGGCTACAACTACCGCTTGTCGAATATCTGTGCGGGTATCGGACGCGGACAAATGACCGTTGTGAATGACCATATCCGCCACCACCAACACATCGCCAACCTATACGAAAAAGCCTTTGCCGAAACAGACGGTATCACGTTCCACAAGAACCCCTCCCCCGAGTATGACAGCAACTACTGGCTGAACACCATACTGCTCGACCCCGCACTGCGTATCGTGGGACAAGAACACGCCTACGAAGCAACCGTACAAGGCGCCGTGGGCGGTGCTGCAGGCGTAACGCACCAAGCAGCGACCTTGCGTACCGATTGTGAACCAAACGACAACGTGGAGGCGCTGCGTATGTATCTTGACCAAGCCGGCATAGAGTCCCGCCCACTGTGGAAGCCTATGCACAAACAACCCGTCTATAAAGACGCCCCCGCCTACGTGAATGGTGTGAGCGAGTCTCTGTTCAAGGTGGGTATGTGCCTGCCTTCCGGGCCTATGGTCAGCGACGAAGATGTGGCATACATTGTGGAGACCATCAAGAAAGCCATTATTCGATAGACCTGATCATATTTCAACGCAACATTACAGAGAAGTCTCCACCTTAAATAATCAGTGGTTTCACAACGCTGATATTTTGTCTTTCCTGCAAGAGAGTTACAAAGCGGAAAAAGAATTATTGATAGGTTATCCTGTGTTAAAGGTAGGATACATCTTATTGCCCATCTTTATTTTGCATGACAGAAAACTTCTGTACTTCAGAATCGTAACCGAATGGGAAAGAGAAGTTGCATTGATTAAAAGTATATACGAACCCTTCATTGAAAATAGCCAACTTATAGCCGACTACAATTTCAGTCTGCGGGAACAATGTGAGCAAGCATCTTTGGAGCAATTAGATGTAACTTTATTACGTTTGCATACAGTCCTGCAAGCCAAAGCGAAACAAGTATGGAACAACTTTTTGCAGCAGTATGCCAATGCTTGCCGATGCACTCACACCGATTGTAGCAGTGCATGGGAAAGAAGAAAAGGGCTCTATGAAAAGATTAGTCATGGGGTTCGTAGAGCAATATGACCTCGGATATGTATGGCGGTTGGAGTTGGGGAGGGATTGCGATACGAATATGCTGCACGGACGTTTCATATTTCTTTATCCAACTCGGAGCATCTGACGGGGTACGGGGAGATATATTCACTTTCTCTGCTGCTTTAACCAGTCCGTTCCAAGAGAAGTCTGCGGGAGAAGCAGTCTTGCAAGGAGCAGGATAATAAGTTGCCTCTGAGTATTTTCTAATCCATTGTCTCCGAGCATAGAGCGGTATCCATTCTTCTTTATTGCTCCACCACGGGTTGCCCCAATACATAATTTGCATCTGTTCAATGCGCCCGTTTGATACCCAAGAAAGCGAATCACAACAGTTACCGTTCATAATAGCCAGTCCCGTGACCAATGTGGGGCGGTCAAGCCAAATATCCAACACATAATTGCCGCTATCTGTGGGCACTAATTCTATGCCTGTACAACCGGACAGGTCGGATAAAGCATCATAACTGTTGGTATCTGTGGGGAACTGACGGAGTGTATAGTGCTCCGGTGCGAGCCGATGTTCCCGAACAGCAATCACATCCAAACTATCGGGTGCAGAAGAAAAGTACTCCAATTGGAGCGGTTCAGCAGTAGCATAGTCAAAATGGGTGTATTGCCGATAGTAAGAATCACGGAAGAGGGCGGAATCTCTGCCGTTCCAAACAGGACTCCATACAGCCATGCCAGAGGCTTCAATAGTCAAGTTGAGTTGATGTGCCGTGCCATCTCCCCAAGCGGCTGCTGGGGAATAGTCGTAACAAAAACGATTGCGTCCACCACCTATAGTCTCTCCAGCCCGCCACATATCAAAGTAGCGTTGAAACTCATTTGTAGTTTGATACAATCCTATCATTAATGAATGGCACAACGTGTATTTTACACGTAATATGACCGTTTCACGAGGGCGGACAGAGAAAGAAGTATAGTACCAACGACGGTGAACAGGGTCTTCTAAAATAAGCGTATCTACGTGATTACCTTCCCATTCCGCTTCCGTCATCATCTCCAATAACCCAAAGTAGTATTGAGTGGTATCTTGTGCCAATGCCATGTGCTGTTGCTTATCAAATGTTTGCCAATCAGGGTATCCGTATTGGCGATGCCAATCACCGCTGGTATAACCTTTACGAATAAGTGTGTCAGCACTTCTATTAGCAGAAAGGAGTTGACCGTTTAAGCGAAAAGAGAAATCAGATACATAGTCATCCGACCAGCCTTTTTGATATACAGATTCTGTATAAAAGTCTCCTTCCCAATGCAACGAATCATCCCCTGCCCAATCAACGGGGAAACCATAATGTATGTTTCGGAAGTGCTTGCGGGACGTATTGCGCAAGGTGTACTCTACCAGAATATGGGAGCGGCCATGCTCCAAGCGGATATGGAGGTCCTCCCGCTCAATTTGAATCTCGGGTATTGCCTGTGCGACAGGTGTCTTGCTAAGTGTCAAGGCGCAATAGTATGCCACAGGGTCGCCATTGGCAAAGACCAACCACGGCAACAAAAGAAACAACAGCGGGCAAAGAAAGCGTTGCATTGGCATGGTGCTATGCGTTTAGGATTGAGAGGATTGGGCTTCGCGGGTGAGGGTGGAGATGATGTAGCCACGGAGGGTAGTACATGGTTTGGGATAGGAGGACGGATAGCGGTTGGCACGGGCGGTGTATTTGTTGAAACGCTGTTGCCATTCGGCACGCAAGGCGGGGTCGTTGAGGATGGTCTTGGCTTGGGCTACTGCCGATGCGAAAGCATCCAAGGTGCGTTGGCGCGTGGGAGCGACAGGTCCACGGTAGGGATTGCGGATGGCATAGGCATGGGTGTTGCCATTGCGGGTGCGGAGAATGACTTTGTCGTTGCGGGTGAGTTTGCCCGACATAGTATCGAAAGGATGAGAGAGGGTGGTGCGTGCCATATTTATGAGATATTAGTATTCGGCTGCAAAGTTACAAATTATTTATGATATGGGCAAGGGGACGATGAGAGTATTATATGGGTACGGTCGGGTTCGCTAAATGAACCGATTATCTACCGTGTATCTACCGT
>DLLA01000092.1 GCA_002479035.1 Bacteroidales bacterium UBA7574
GAAATATTATATATATATATAAGGTGTCGCAGATGGTGCGTAGAGGCTGTGTGTCGGCATTTGTTGTTATCCTGACCACCATGTTGATGTCATTCACCGTAGTCATTGACGCGGGGCATGGTGGGCATGATGCCGGTGCTGTGGGCAAAAAGGGCGTTCAGGAGAAAGACCTGAATTTGGATGTCTCCAAACGCCTTGCGGCAAAGATAGAGGAGGAGTACCCGGATGTCAAGGTGGTTATGACCCGCACAACAGATGTGTTTCTGCCTTTGCAATCGCGTGCGGACATCGTCAATAGCAACCATGCGGACTTGTTTATTTGCGTCCATACCAATTCTGCGGAGAATAAAAACGCTTGTGGTGCCGAGACGTTCATACTCGGAACAGACCGCATGGACGACAATCTGGATGTGGCAATGCGCGAGAATGCCGTGATGAAGTTGGAGGAGGATCAGACTGTAGATCAAGGCTTTGACCCTAATTCGGTGGAGAGTTATATTCTCTTTGAACTGATGCAAAACCAGTATATGGATAAGAGTCTGCAGTTTGCTGAACTCGTGCAGAAGCAGTTTGTTGGGACTCTCCAGCGTGCCGATAGGGGGGTCCGTCAGGCGGCATTCTGGGTGTTGCTCAAGTCGGCATGCCCGAGTGTATTGGTCGAAATGGGCTTCATCAGCAACGTTGAAGAGGAAAAATGGCTGGCAAGCGATGCCGGCAAAACGGAAATAGTAAACGGCATTTTCAGTGCCTTTGAACAGTATTACAAGAAATGAAACATGCAAGAGAATTGAAGGTAGGTGTGCTTGCCATCGTTTGTGCAGGCATATTGTATTTCGGGTTCAATTTCCTGAAAGGAGTGAATATCTTTTCGCCTACGCGCTGCTATATGGGTCAGTATGAGCAAGTTAGCGGCTTGACGGAGCAGACTCCCGTGTACATTCGCGGCTACAAAGTGGGCTTGGTGGAGAGCATCCGGTATGACTTTACGCGCGATAACTCTTTCCTCGTGGCGGTCTCCATTGACAAGGGCATCGAATTGCCACAAGGTACGGAGATGGCATTGGTTGCTGACGGTCTGTTGGGGGGAATGGCGATTGAATTACGTCTTCCTCATGAGGCAAACATCACCTCCAATGAGTTCTATCATCGTGGCGACACATTGCCGACCATCGTGGTGCCTGGCTTGCTGGACGGGCTGCAAACAGGGCTCTTGGCGCATTTGGACAGCCTCCTGCAAGAGGCGAACACCCTTGTGGCTTCGCTCAACGATGAGTTGAACGACGGCAATCTGCGCAGTTCGTTGCAGAACATCGAGCGTATCACTCAAGACCTGACCGTCAGCAGCCGTGATATCCGTACATTGACGCACAACCAACTGCCGGGCATCGTAACCAAAGTGGATACCACCATTAGTGACTTGCAAAGCGTCATCGCTGATGTGCGTGCTGCCGACCTCAAGCAGACCCTGCAGAAACTGGACAACACCATTGCTACGGTGAACAATGTATTGACCTCGGATTCAAGCACTTTGGGCGCACTGCTCAACGACAAAGCGCTCTACGACAACCTCAATAGTGCGCTTGTTGATTTGGACAACGCCGTGCTCAATGTGGACACCGTGGTTATGTCGGTCAAGGCGCACCCGTGCATCAAAAAGCGAATACCTAAACAGGAGTAATTTTGTGAATGTCTAATTAAACATTTATACAAAAAAATCCCTAACGTGTTGAGAGCAAAAACGTTAGGGATTTTTTGTGAAACACTCTGACGTGGAACGGCTATATATATAAGTTGTGAGTTTCAATCAGTTAGGTGTTGATAAAATTTGTAATTGTAAGACTATTAGCAACTTATGTATAACTAACTGAAATAGGGTAGGATAGCCGTCTGCCCCCAAACGTGTCGTTTCCCCGATTTGTCCGAGTGAAAAATTAGCAGTACCTTTGCAATCGATTTCGCGGAAAAGCAGTACCATTTAGCACTTCTTTCAACGATAATTTCACCCCAAGTGGAGCAGGATTTGAACATATTGTGGGCTCAGTGCCAGCAGATTTTGCGTGATAATCTATCGCAAAGCGCGTACCAAACATGGTTCGCCCCTGTTGTTGCATTGCAGTGGGAGAACGATGTGCTGGTCTTGCAGGTCAAGAGCCAGTTCATCGTGGATTATATCGAGGAGAATTACCTCGACCTTCTCTCACGCGTGCTCCGCAAAGTGTTCGGTGCCAAGGTGCAGTTGGAGTACCGTGTCATCGTGGCTGGCAGTCCTGTTGATGTGCCCAGCGAACCGCTGCGGAGCACCCCTTCGCACACTGCTCAGGCCGCTGTCCGGCTGACTTCCGAAGAGCCGGTACAGCAATGGGAGAGCCAACTCAACAGGCAATATACCTTCGACAATTTCGTCAAGGGCGAGCCCAACAAGTTGGCGCGTGCGGCGGCTGTGGAGATTGCCAAGCAACCGGGCAAGACTATCTTCAATCCCCTCTTCCTCTTTGGCGGCAGCGGGGTGGGCAAGACGCACCTTGCCAATGCGATAGGCAACAAGGTCTGTGAACTCAACCCCGCGGCGCGTGTGCTGTATGTGGCGGCTAATACGTTCAAACTGCAGTTTCAGGATGCCGTTTCGCACAATCGGGTGCCGGATTTCCTCATGTTCTACCAGTCAGTGGACGTGCTCATCGTGGACGATATTCAGTACTTCGCCGAACTGAAAGGCACACAG
>DLLA01000125.1:0-13216 GCA_002479035.1 Bacteroidales bacterium UBA7574
TTGTATGGCAGAGAAAAGAGATTATTATGAGGTGCTTGGCGTCAGTAAAACCGCCACACCCGAAGAAATAAAAAAGGCGTACCGCCAGAAGGCGATACAGTACCACCCCGACAAGAATCCCGGGGACAAAGAGGCAGAAGAGAAATTCAAGGAGGCAGCCGAGGCATACGAGGTGCTTTCAGACCCCGAAAAACGTAAGAAGTACGACCAGTTCGGCTTTGCCGGTATGGGTGGTGCAGGCGGATTCAACGGCGGACAGGGAATGTCGATGGAAGACATTTTCTCGCAGTTCGGTGATATTTTCGGTGGTGCAGGTTTTGACTTGGGCGATTTGTTCGGCGGGGGGCGTAGCAGCGGTTCGCGTGGCGGACAGCGTGTACGCCGCGGTTCGGACTTGCGCGTAAAAGTGAAACTGACGCTTGAAGAGATAGCCAAAGGCACGGAGAAGAAAATCAAAGTGCGTAAGTTGGTCACTTGTCCTGCGTGTCACGGTACAGGTAGCGCAGATGGCAGTCAAGGCGATGTCTGCCCGACCTGTAAGGGAACAGGACGCACGGTACGTACGCAACGCGGCATCTTCGGTATGATGCAAGTACAGGAGGAGTGTCCGACCTGCCACGGCGAGGGACGTATCATCAAGAACAAATGTCCGAAATGTAACGGTGAGGGAGTTATCCGCGATGAGGAGATTATCACGATTAACATTCCCGCAGGCGTATCGGGCGGAATGCAGTTGACCGTACAGGGCAAGGGTAATGCCGCACCGCACGGAGGTGTACCGGGTGATTTGCTCGTGCTGATAGAGGAAGAGGAACATAAGGATTTTGTCCGTGACGGCAATGACTTGGTATATAACCTGCTGTTGGATATGCCAACCGCTATATTGGGCGGGCAGGTGCAGGTACCTACCCTAACCGGCGATGTAAAAATCACCATTACGCCGGGTACCCAGCCGGGCAAAGTGCTGCGTATGCGCGGGAAAGGTCTGCCTGCCATTGACCAGTACGGACGTCAGATGGGGACGGGCGATATGCTTATCAATGTGGGGGTTTATATCCCCGAAAAACTCTCGCGCGACGAGAAGAAGTTGATTGAACAATTGCAATCCAGTCCGAATATCGTACCCGGTTCGGCAGACAAAAAGAATTTCTTCAAGAACCTGTTCGGATGAGTCGACGATACTACTTGCTGACGATATTGCCGGTAGCGATTTGTTGCAGGGTTAGTGCATTAGTGCCTATCACGGCACCGCGTTTGAGTGAGCCGACAGGTATTGCCCCCGCATATTTCGGACCCAATGCATTGCCGATACCCGACATGTCGGACGGCAGAACAGAGAGCCATCTCCGCTTGGAAATAGCGGGAGATGGCTACTTTGGCTATCAGGGGGACCGCACGGCGGATGTGTTTGCACGGGTGTATATTCCTCTGTTCACGGACAGGGTGAACCTGACTTTGTGGATGCCTGTGCAGGAGTGGTACACTATGACACCGAAGCGGCAACGCACCTGCCGCCTGCAGGACACGGCAGTGATAAGCGGGCATGAGGCGGGCGATGTGTATATATCCACGGATATTCAGTTGCTCAAAGCCCGCAAATATGCCCCTGATATACTGTTGCGGGCAGCCATGAAGACTGCCAGTGGCGGCAGTTTCGACAAGGCGCGGTACTATGATGACCCGGGATATTTCTTTGACTTGGCTATCGGCAAGTCGCTCTATTTCGGGGGACAGGGAAAGGCTTTCCCCTACTCGGACCCTACGGATGCCAAGGTGGAACTGCGATTGGCGGGCAGTGCAGGCTTTCTCTGCTGGCAGACAGCCGACGGCAGGCAGAACGATGCCGTGATGTACGGATTGCAACTGCTGCTGAAAACACAGTATGTGTCGTGGCGTACCACGTGGGGGGGCTATGTCGGTTGGGAGCAGTATGGTGACCGTCCGATGAGCATAAAGACGTGCTTGGCAGGGCATATACACGACTTTGAACCATTTGTGATGTACCAATACGGCATTAAAGACTACCCCTTCCACCAACTGCGTGTGGGATTGGCATACCACATCAATATCCTCAACCGCACAAAGAAACAACGATGAAACGTAGGTGGTTAGTTATAGGTTGGTTGGTGGTTGCGTTGTGCCAAACGGCTTGGGCAGCCGATATGACATACACTAATATGGCGGGTACGGACTCTGTGCCTGCCGAGTTCTTCCGTAAGTGGTATCACCGCAGTGATTTGCCTTACTATTTGGAGGCACTGAACGACCATACTATCTACGAGACAATGACCATAGGGCAATGGTGGTTGCCCGAGCGTATCACCTTTGCCATTGATGGTATGCCCTGTACGGCAAACCGCTACTACATAGACGGTATGCGTACGGACGACCGCTTTCAGCCCGGCAGTACCCTCTATATGCCCAATATGCAGCAATACAATCTGGGTATGGACATCCATCGCGCACAGATGTTTTTCGAGCAGGACACGGCAGCACGTGATTATGTGCAGGTTTCCTACAACTTCGGGCAAGTAGGTAACGGGGCACCCGCAGCGGGAACGGCTGCTATTATCAACATATCGCACCGCACGGCGATGCAGAGTGCGGACACCTACAAGCACATCACCGACCGACGCCATCAGATGGGTGCAGGGACATTGGATGCGGCATATACCTTCCGCGACAAGGAAGGAAACGGCTATCGCCAGCATCTGTATGCCGCTTATGGTCAGCGGCTTATCACCAAGGAAGACCAACAGGGACTGATATTGGACGCCCCCCTGTATGCAACACCATATTATAAGGTGCAAGCAGACGGGTATCTGCCTGTCAAGCCTAACCGGCATATACGTCAAGTGGGCTATCGGCTCAACTTCTCGGGACGCACAGATGCAGGCAGCGAGTACCTGTACAACTACAATGAGGTATATGACCTCAAGAACTACTCAGGGTCTGTGTACCTGAAACGCGACTATCTGACCACGGGACTGACATGGGAGACCAATGTAACACACCATACAGACCGTGAGTTCAGCAAGAATATCATAGACCAAGACGGTGAGAGTTTCGCTCCGTGGGTGGCAGATGGTAAGACGCATATTCTGAGTTGGGCGGTCAATTACCATCAGCCGTTGCTGTCATGGCTGTCTGTCTATGCGGATACTTACAACTCACTTGTATATTTCCGCCCTGAGGTGTCGCACTTTACGAATAGCATATACCTGCAATCTCCTGTGGATGTGTCACCTACAGACCTGTATCGGTATGAGTGGAACAGTAGTGCTTTTACAGGTGGTCTCTTGGAAAATACAGCAGGACTGAAAGCACACTATGCCCCTGTTCCGTGGTTCACACTCAGCGGGCATGCGGATTTGACTTTGGATGCCATACTGTTACAAAACAAGAGCAAGGTCAGTCCGAATGTACAGGCAGGTGCATCGTTGGACTTTCACCCGTGTAATTGGTTCGAGGCCGGATTGTCAGCGGACTATAATCGTCTGCCTTACACGATGGATTACCTCCGATACTTCTCGGACGACTATATGAATGCCAATATCTATCTTGCCGGTACGGATGACCTCTTTGCCACCACAGGCGGGCGTTACCACTCCTACAAGAAGGGGTTGCGGCAGACTTCCTACATAGAAGTGAATATACCTATCCGTTTCCTCTTCAAGGACAAGCATGGCGGGCGGCACGAAATAGCATTGCAAAACAACTATAAGAAGTTCTTTGACGTATGGCATACGTATTTTGCGGGTGCCGGTGAGCAATATGGTTACTTCCAAGAGGAGAATGGCATCAATGTCTTTTACTATACTCCGGGAGAGAAGTTCTTTGAAGTAGGATATACAGAACCGTTTGGCAGCAACGGGTTACTCAACTCTCCGTATTTCTTCTCCCAACTGACACGTTACACCTACACAGGCAGAAAGGTGATGGTCAGTATAGGCTGGCAATCTATGCAGGCAGCAGGATATACAGGTCTTGGTAACGGTGCCAACAGTAATACGATAGGTGTCCTGTCAGAGACTACAGCCAATCCCAACACCACCAATACTGTATATAACCAGAGCGGGACATACGCAGGTGTCGGTCGTATGGACTTGGACAAGGGCTATGTGGCACGGTTCTACCTCTCCTATAATATCTGCAAGTGGGTACAGGCAGGCCTAACACTCAAATGGACGGACGGTAAGCCGTTTACCGCTTATCGTTATTATCACAACAACCGGCAGGTGGCAATACTCCCGCTTGAGTCTCGTGGTACCAATCCGACAGACGGTAACTTCGGTACGCGCCATGGTGCTTGGTATATGTGCGACCTGCACGTACAAGCCACTTGGAAGGTGAAGAACATCGGTATGCGTCTCAATGTAGAGTGCTACAATATGTGGGATTTCTGCAACGACTTGGCAGAGTTTGCTTTCACACAGGACATTCCTCACGCAGACCGTGCCTCTATCATTCTCAATGTCCCCACGGGCATACTTGCCACCTATACCATTGATTTGTAGTATGAAGACAAGAATAAAATTATTCATCACCTACTACCTGTACTGGGTTGTATTCTTCATGGTGCAGAAGCCGCTTTTTATGCTCTGGCAGAACCGGTTGTTAGGTGATTACACTTGGCAGGACTGGTTCCTGGTACCTTGGCACGGACTGCCGCTGGACTTGAGTGTAGCCGCATACATTACCGTTATACCCGGGTTACTGCTCTGTGTCAGTTGTTGGGTGAAGTGGCAAGGACTCAAGCGCGTGACAGATGTCTATACCGGCATAGTCCTCGCTATCGCACTAATGGCCGTAATAGGAGATAATGGTTGTTTCCCGAGTTGGGGCTATCATATAGATAAGGACATCTTCGACTACCTGCAATCCCCAAAGGAGGTTTTGGCTTGTGCGCCTTGGTGGCAATGGTGTTTAGGGGCATTGGCACTTGCTGTATTATTTGCTTTTTGGTGGTATGTCTATCACAGATTGTCCAAGTTGGTATTACAGCCTGCCGGTAGTATTCGGTACAAAGTGGGAGGGACTGCAGTTATGTTCCTATTGACGGCGTTGCTATTCCTGCCTATGCGGGGAAGTGTAACTGTTTCTACTATGAATACCGGCAGGGTATACTACTCTGAGAACAGAATGCTCAACTTGGCAGCCGTCAATCCTGTATTCAATATGGTAGAGTCATTGAGTGAGAATACCCTGAATACAGAGCGTTATCACTATATGCCGGAGGAGGAATGTGCGTCTTATATGGCACAGTTGTTGCCTCCGACTACTCATACAGAAGAGCGATTGTTCACCACCGACCGCCCCCATATCGTCTTAATGATATTGGAGAGTTTCTCGGCTAACGCATGGCACGTGATGCCCAATATGCAGCGGATTGCACAAGAGGGCATTTACTTCAATAATGTCTATGCCAACAGTTACCGCACAGATAGAGGACTTATGGCTGTTCTGGGGGCTTTCCCCGGATGTGCCACCACTTCTGTAATGACCATACCCTCTGTGTCCCAGCGTCTCCCGCAAATAGGGCAGGTATTGAAGCAGAACGGCTACGACCTCAAGTTCTATTACGGTGGCGATGAGGACTTCACCAATATGCGTTCCTATTTGGTAAACGGCGGCTTTGAGCAGCGTGTCTGTGACCACGACTTCCCTGTCTCGCAGCGCCTCAGCAAGTGGGGCGTACCTGACCATATCCTGTTGGATTATGCCGCCCAAGACATTTGCAACCGCCAGGCACAGGTCGCACCTTGTTTTGATGTTATCTTGAGTCTCTCAAGCCATGAGCCCTTCATTGTCAACTACCACCATCACGAACACCCATACCTCAATGCCATTGCCTATACTGACAGTTGTATAGGTGCTTTCATAGACACTTTGCGGCAGAGTCCTACGTGGGACAGCACAGTGGTCGTGATGGTAGCCGACCACGGTTACCCATATCCTGACGGCATTCAGAACTACGACACACTCCGCTACAAGATACCGCTTGTCATGGCGGGAGGTGCTATCCGCCAGCCCATGACAGTTTCCACATTGGCTTCCCAAATAGATTGGGTGCCTACTATGTTGCACCAGTTGGATTTGGACGCTTCTGCCTTTATTTTTGCCAAAGACATTCTTTCGCCGACAACAGTCCCCTATGCATATTATAATTTTGTAGATGGTTTCGCATTGCTGGATACAATGGGTGCGGTGATTATAGATGCCACCGTCAATCAGCCTATTATGGAGGTCAACCCTACAGCAGAGCGTGCACAGCAAGCAAAAGCCATCACACAATCTATCATGCAAACGCTCACGGCAAAGTAATCTTGCTAACTATTCGCGCTGTCAACTACGGTACATATACGGTTGATACACGGTAGATATACGGTAGATAATAGCGACCTTATGCTGACCTTACCGAGCCCTTGTCCTCATCATCAAAGGGCTTTTCATTAGTGAATTTGCGTATATGCGGAATTTGTTGTAAATTTGCGACGGTAATACAAAAATGTCCATCCAAATGAAAGGAATCATTCTCGCGGGCGGTAGTGCCACACGTCTCTACCCTCTCAGCAAGGCCATCAGCAAGCAAATCATGCCGGTGTACGACAAACCCATGATTTACTACCCATTATCCACGCTCATGCTCGCGGGGATACGTGAAGTGCTTATCATCTCTACACCCCGCGACCTGCCCATGTTCCGCGAACTTTTGGGCGACGGCAGCAGGATTGGCATGCATTTTGATTATAAGATTCAGGAGGTTCCCAACGGACTCGCGCAGGCGTTTGTGCTTGGCAAAGAGTTCCTCAACGGCGAGCCCGGCTGTCTCATCTTGGGCGACAACCTGTTCTACGGGCAGCATTTCGGCAAGATGCTCCGCGAGGCAGTGGCACAAGTGTCGGGCGGACAACGTGGCGCATGTATCTTTGGCTACGAAGTGCAAGACCCTACTGCCTATGGCGTCGCGGAGTTCGATGAGAACGGCAAAGTCCTCTCGTTGGAGGAGAAACCTGCGCACCCCAAGAGCAACTACGCCATACCGGGGCTCTATTTCTACGATGCCACGGTATGCGACAAGGCGGCTGTGCTGCAACCCAGCGCACGAGGTGAGTACGAGATAACCGACCTCAACAAGATGTACCTCACCGAGGGCACGCTGCAAGTCAAGTTGTTCAGCCGCGGCTTCGCATGGTTGGACACCGGAAACTGCGACAGTCTCTTGGATGCAGGCAACTTCATCGCCACCATCCAGAACAGGCAAGGCTTCTATGTCAGTTGCATTGAGGAGATTGCATGGCGCAACGGCTGGATAGACAGCACCCGACTCCGCCACCTCGGCGAGGAACTGAGCAAGACCTCATACGGACAATACCTCATTCGCCTCGCAAAATAAGGCTTCCCCATCAAAGAGGGGTCTCAACAAACGGTCTTTATTGACATAGATGAGCATATTACGTCACATACTCCATTTCTTCTCCCCTTCTTTGAGGGGGCGGGGGGAGTTGCCCCTCCTGTCACGGGGTCCCCACAAGCCCGTGGGCGTAGTGGGGTGTTCGTGGAGGGGTTGGGGAGGTCTTGCCTTTCTTTTCTTGGTAGCATGCTCTCCTTCTCCCCAACCTGTCCGCCACCTTCACGACAAGCAGGAGCCGGACTCAGCCATGATGGCGCAGATGCGTTTCAATATGCACATGGCAGATGCTGCTGACCGTTCCTGCCAGCAGGCGGTTAATGCCGACACTCTCCGCTACACGCTCGACGATTTCGGCTTTTGGTATGCCAAGACCCTGCGCACCTCGGGCGACACCCTCCGCGCAGGACAGCAACTGACTATCCATCTCATAATGAGCGAATTGGACGGCAACACCATTGCCGATGTGCAGGACATTTTCACTATAGGTTCAGGCGACCTGCCTGTTGCTATCAACCGTTCCCTCACACAGATGTGCATGGGCGAGCAGATGACCATCATCGCACCGTGGTACACCGCCTATGGTATCGAGGGCACATCGCTCATCAAGCCCTACACCAACCTACGAATACTGCTAACAACCCAACCATAAATGACTACGAAACATCTCATAATAAGCCTGTTATCCCTTGTGGCTCTCACGGCGTGCAACGAAAGCACGTCCTATTCCAACCAACTCGAAGCAGAGGAGAAACTCATCGATAACTTCATCTCCCGTCAGGGCATCACCGTTGTGGACGAAGAACCTGCGCAGTGGGGTGAGAAGGTCTACTGGCGTATCCCCGACTACGACAACTTCTATTTCCACCTCGTCAGCCCGGGCGACACGGCTTCTGCCGAGGTCGAGACCAACGACCTCATCAACCTCCGCTACACCCGCTACACCCTTGAGGCGTACGCCGACACGCTGCGGGCGTGGAATACCGACGACTCTGCTTACCCCATCCAGTTCAAGTACTGGACTTCCGACGACAACGCCTGCACAGGTTGGCAGGTCGCCGTCAAATACATGAAGCATTCGGGCGCACAGTGCAAAATCATCTGCCCCAGCAAACTCGGCTTCGACTCCGAGAACAGCAGCGTCATCCCTTACGGCTATGACATGAAAATCCAAATAAAACGTTACTGATATTAACTATTAACCATTAACTATCACTTAACTATATGTCACTGGTAAAAAGCATCTCGGGCATCCGCGGCACCATCGGCGGACCCGTAGGAGAGGGGCTTGACCCCGTCAACATCGTCCGTTTCACGGCTGCCTACGCCACCCAACGTCGTCGTATGCTGCCCGACAACCGCACCATCGTCGTAGGACGTGACGCACGTCTCTCGGGCGAGATGGTGGACTTACTCGTCACCGGCACACTCATCGGCATGGGCTACAACGTCACCAACATAGGTCTCGCCACCACCCCGACCACCGAACTGGCGGTCATCGGCGAGCACGCAGCAGGTGGCATCATACTCACTGCCAGCCACAACCCCAAGCAATGGAATGCCCTCAAACTGCTCAACGAGCATGGCGAGTTCCTCACCGACCGCGAAGGCAAGGAGGTGCTCTCTATCGCCGAGCGTGAGGACTTCACTTTCGCCGAGGTGGACGACCTCGGACACATCACCCGCAAAGACTACCTCCCCTACCACATTCAGAACGTCATGAGCCTGAAACTCGTGGACAAAGCCGCCATCGAAGCGCGCAACTACACGGTAGCCATCGACTGCGTCAACTCCGTCGGCGGACTGGCTATCCCTGCTATCCTCGAGGCACTCGGTGTCAAGAACATCATCCGCCTCAACTGCGAGCCGACAGGCAACTTCGCCCACAACCCCGAACCCATACCGCAGAACCTGACACAAATCAGCGACCTCATGCGCGAGGGCAAGGCGGATGTCGGCTTCGTCGTGGATCCTGACGTGGACCGTCTGGCAATCATCTGCGAAAACGGCGAGATGTTCGGCGAGGAATACACCCTCGTCAGCGTGGCGGACTATGTCCTCAGCCACACCCCGGGCAATACCGTCAGCAACATGTCCTCCACCCGCGCGCTCAGCGACATCACCCGTCTCCATGGCGGCGAGTATTCCGCCAGCGCAGTAGGCGAGGTCAACGTCACCACCGAGATGAAGCGCACCCATGCGGTCATCGGCGGCGAAGGCAATGGCGGCGTCATCTATCCCGCCAGCCACTACGGACGCGACGCACTCGTAGGCATTGCACTCTTCCTCAGCAGCCTCGCACAAAAGGGGTGCAAGGTCAGCGAACTGCGCGCTACCTTCCCCAACTACTGCATCTCCAAGAACCGTATCGAACTTACTCCCGACATCAACGTCGATGCCGTTCTCGCGCACGCCAAGGAGGTCTTCCGCAACGAGCGTCTCAACGACCGCGATGGTGTCAAGATTGACTTCGCCGACGGCTGGGTGCATCTCCGCAAGAGCAACACCGAGCCCATTATCCGCGTCTATTCCGAGGCGGCTACGATGGAGGAGGCAGACGCCTTGGCACAGAAAGTGATAAAAACTATTAAAGGCTAATTGCCCTTATAGTCTCCCGTCACCCTCGTGTCAAACAGCAAGGGATAAGCAAGGGATGCGCAAGGGATAGACAACCCTTACACACCCTTTCCGTACCCGACGAGCAACCAATATATTAACATCTATTATACATTAATAATAGGTAATAGGACAACTATTAAGGCATCTTGGGAGCCTGCCGGGGACGCGGACGCCCTCGTCCGCGGAGATTAACGGAGAACTTGAACAGTGATATGAACCTTATTTGGATTACATCGGCAGAGTATTTGGGGGCATACCGTCTCCGACTGACTTTCAACGACGGTGCTGTCAAGGTTTTCGACGGCAAGGATATGGTATCTCAGCCGCTCTATCGGGCATTGCAGTCGCTGTCGGTGTTCCGGCAGTTCGAGTTGGATGGTTGGACGGTATCTTGGGAGCATGGCACCATTGACATTGCCCCTGAGTACCTGTACGAGCACGCCGTGGCAGTATAACCCCACCCTTACCCAAGCCCAGACAATGCCTTTTTAATGGTCCTGCATGGGCTTTAATGGAGAAAAATGTATTGCCCTGCATGGATTAACGGCTAATTAACGGCAATTAACGGAGTCCTGTCATCACCCTTTTAATGGGTTTTTAATGGGCTTTAATGGAGTAAAAAGAACATTCGTTAACGGATATAAACTACGATATTTATGGAGATACTCGTGACTAACGACGACGGCTGGGGCAGCAAGGGCATTGTCACCTTGGTGCGCCTTATGACGCAACTCGGGCATGTCACTGTCCTCGCGCCCGACGACCCGCAGAGCGGCAAGGGCAACGCCATCTCGGTGCAGCAGCACATGTACCTCCGCCCGTTGGTCAACGACCGCTGGGGCGAGGAGGACTGGCAGCGCAACGTGGATGTCTATACCACCAACGGTACCCCCAGCGACTGTGTCAAACTGGCTATCAATATCCTCTTCGAGGGCGACGACAAGCGCATCGACCTTGTCGCGAGCGGTATCAACCATGGTTCCAACGCCTCTATCAATGTCATCTATTCGGGCACTATGGGAGCGTGCTTTGTCGCGGCGGAACATGGTATACCCGCTATCGGATTCTCGCTCTGCGAACACGGACCCGACCCCGATTTCTCGAACTTCGAGCCCTATATCGTCGAGATTGCCCGCAACCTCACGCAGACTCCTATGCCCTATGGCGTCTGCTACAATGTCAATGCCCCCACGGGTGAGATACAGGGCGTCCGTCTCACCCGTCAGGCGCGCGGACACTGGGAGCGAGAGTTGGAGGAGCGTATCGACGAGTATGGCGACAAATACTACTGGCTTATCGGCGAGTTTGTCAACCATGAGCCTGACGCGGAGGACACCGACGAGTGGGCACTCGCGCACGGTTGCATCAGCATTCAACCTTGTACTATAGACAGAACGGCATACGAGCAGATTTGATAGATATTGGATAGGAGTCCTTATTGGTCTCATACTGCCGGCGGCATTTGGTGCTGCCTATATCGACCATTTCAACTTGTGGTACACGTTCTCTGTCTTTGATTTCAAGGTCATGGGCAGTATCTGGAACCGACTCTTGCAGGTGTGTGTCTTTCCCGATTTGGCACTTATCTTTGTCTTCTACACCACCGACACGTGGCGTCTGAGCAAAGGGGTCCTTCTCGGTGCCTTACCCTACATCCTTGCCTGCGTCGCCACCCTGCTATAGATGCAAAACAAATTAAAGACATATACGAAACAAGTACCCAATATATCCAAGGCAGGTGTCATACGGTGTTTGGGGGACGGCGCGTCCCGCGTCGTCATCACAAGACAGGCACCCCTGCCCCTCGCGAAGGTACCATGCTACGAATTAACGGTCAATTAACGGTCATTAACGGAGTCTTATGCCCGACAATGCTTTTCAATGGGCTTTCATGGAGCAAAAAATTAATGGTTAATTACATGGTAATTATATGTCCATTTGTTTTTAATGGTTCTTTAATGGGCTTTAATGGAGAACTCATGTAGCAAATTAACGGCAATTAACGGAGAACGTGGTATGAAATTTTTTGTCATAGCCGGTGAGGCGTCCGGCGACTTGCATGCCGCCAACCTGATGCGTTCTTTGTCCATGGAGGACAAGGATGCATCTTTTGTGGGTTTGGGTGGTGACAAGATGCGTGCAGCGGGCTGTGACATACGCGTGGACTATCGCGACATGGCATATATGGGTGTCGTGGCGGTGCTCGCCAACCTGCCCAAGATTCGCCGTAACTTCCGCATAGCACGCGCAGCCCTTCTCGAGACGCGCCCTGACGTACTCATACTGATAGACTACCCGTCGTTTAATTTGCGCATGGCTGCCTTTTGCCGTAAGCACCTGCCGCACACCCGTATCGTGTACTATATCCCGCCCAAGGTCTGGGCATGGAAGTCTTGGCGTGTACACCGCATTGCCCGATACGCCGACGATGTGTTGGGCATCTTCCCCTTTGAACCTGCCTTTTACGCCCGCTACGGCTACTCGTGCCAATACGTCGGCAACCCCACTGCCGACTGCATCCGCACATGGCAGCAATCCTACCCGACAAAAGAAACAACAGAAGAAACAGAAGCAGAGAACAACCATGCAGATACTTCCACCCGTGTGGCATCTCAATACTATTCCCCCTCTCTGAGGGGGGCAGGGGGAGCCCACACCACAACAAAAGAAGAGGAAAAGGAGGTCATAGCCCTCTTGCCCGGTTCCCGCCCGTCTGAGATACGCCATTGCCTACCGACTATGTTGGAGGCAGCACGCCGTGTCGCAGGCACGGACTATCGCATCGTAGTGGCTGCCGCACCGGGGATAGACGATTCCTTTTACGCACCCTACCTCCGCGGCGAGACACTGACGCGCGACACCTATACCTTGGTCTCCTCCGCCCGCGCGGCTGTCGTCAATTCAGGCACGGCTACCTTGGAGACTGCGCTGCTCGGCTGCCCGCAAACGGCAGTCTATTATATCGCTTGCAGCCGCTGGCTGGAATGGCTGATACGTCCTATCTTGTTCCGCACCAAGTATTTTACGTTGGTGAACATCATCCCTCAACAAGAAGTTATCCAAGAACTCATTGCCTCACGCTTCACCGTGAGCAATGTAGAGCACGAACTCCGGCGACTCCTCTCCGACTCATCCTACCGCCACACCATGCTCACCCGCTACCGTCACCTCTCCCACCTCCTCACC
>DLLA01000125.1:13252-13433 GCA_002479035.1 Bacteroidales bacterium UBA7574
TGCCCTGGAGGGCCGGGCGGGGACGGAGAAGATCGTCTACACCGCCCCCGCCGCCCCCACCGCCGCCCATATCATCACCACCGCAAGCCATCACTCCTGTCTCCCCCGATAGAAACACAAAAAATGGCACACAACAGGGACATCACCCTCATTGCATGCCATTCTTAATTCTTAATTTTTA
>DLLA01000125.1:13473-22540 GCA_002479035.1 Bacteroidales bacterium UBA7574
TTCTTAATTTTTAATTCTTAATTACCTCAGCCTTATTGTTTGTTCAGTTCTATTTTTCTTGTACCTGACATAATAGGTATCTCCACTTTTGTCGGCGACACTGCCTCGCATAGAATAGAGACACCCAACATTTCCGTCACCATATCCGAAGCGTTCTCACCCGCATCGGTTATCTCAAGAGAACCACGCCCCGAGTAAGTGCTGTAGTAAAGTACACCTTTGGCTTCTCCTTTTTGTGACTGACCTTGCATGGTGTAATCGTAATCCAACGTGCAATTACCATTAGCATCTACCACGGCGGTCATGTTCATATTCACATATCCTGGGATAACAAACGGTGTCATCACCCAAGTGCCTTCCGTGGTGGCAGGTACATCGTTGTTAGTCTCTGGCTGTAGGGTAAACTCTGTGGGTGCATCACCATCATTATAGTATAGCGACAGCGTCATCTGGTCCTCTGACAACTCAAAGTAAGTGGTATCCACTCCATCTTCGGTCGATACCAACATCTTGCCTGTCCTTTCAGTCTTGTCAAAGTCTCGTATCTCAGCCCCAAGCCCCATGGGTATCATCTCTTCACTAACCACAAACACCATGTGTGCGTTGCCTTGCTCGTCGGGAGCGAATATCAGCAGTTTAGCCAAATCTTCATCGGTTGCATCGCCTATCCAATAGCCTTCTATGGTCACCTCTTCCGTCGGGTCATCGCCTGGATTATCGGGCTTATCCGGTTTGATACCGCGTGTAAACAGCACATCACCCTCTACCATAGTGATAGTCAATGTTGTGTCAGTCAATGCCTGCAGGTTGAGCAATTTCCCTTCGCCACTCAAACTGCCCTTACCGTTGTTCGGGAAATACGCTACCGACATTTTCTCGGTAGCCGTCGCCTTGTCACCTGCATACGTTGTCAATACGCCGTTTGCCTCATCAGGATACACTGGCGTTAACTTCCGCATACCGTCTCGTCCTTGTACACTCTGCGCCGTTTTGGTATCTACTTCCAGCGAGTACCACACACCATCAGCGTTGGGTGTGCTTGCCCAGTAGCCCAATAGGTCCTTAGGATAGTTCTCCTCTACGGTAGGATTACATCCTGCAATTGCCAACACGATTATCGTCAGCATTGCCCCAAATAGAGTCTTCTTCATACTTTATTGTTATTATTGATTAGTTGTTGATTTACATTTGGTTTCCGCTTGTTTCCCCAAACGTCTCGCAAAGGTACTACAAATCTCCGATGTACACAAATCAAAATTTCCCGAACGGGCAAACCGCATCAGGTGAACAGGATATGTTTTCGATGCGGACGCTATGAAGGAAACACACAATCTGTTGCATATATGATAAAAATATCGTACCTTTGCGGTGTAGTTGTTTAAGAATCAGGGCACATCAACTCATAAGTTATGAAGTATAACCATCTTATCCACAACCATATACGGTTAATCAATAGTCATGTGCAATTGGGGGTTATCTTCATCTTCCTATGCGCTTACCCGCTGTTATCAGTAGCCCAACAACAAGTAGCCGGCAAGGTCCACTTTTCTGTATTGGGTAAAGTGGAAAAGAGTATGACTGTCAATGCAGAAGGAAAAGTGGACAGTTATCTGCCTGTTGCTACATATAGCGGCAAAGAATTTATGGGGTGGAGCCGAGAAACTATTGACACACCTACAAATGATAAACCGGTATTGGTCAACCTGTTCGACGAGCCCTTCACAGAAGCAGAAACCACACTCTATGCCGTCTTCGCCAGCCCTAATGGAGGAAAACTAACCGATGAAGAACAGATATTCTCGGAAGATTTTGAAGAATATGAAGCCATCAGTGACTATAATAGTTCTAAAATCAGGACATTAGAAAATACTTACAATGGCTTGAAATGGGCTATTTATCGTGGCAATGTCAGTAGTGCGAAGGCAAATGTCTTCAGTGGCTCAAAGGGCATTTGCCTAACTACGAAAGAAAAAGACTCTGCGACGGGCTCAATAGTATTGGGAAAAATAAAGAACTTGCATTCGATCAGTTGGAAAGCAAAATTGGCTACTAACAAAACTACAGGAATGTACGTACAAGTTTCAACAGATAGTCTCAATTGGAAAGTGCTTAAAGGAGAAAATTTACAAAGTTCCAGTGTGCAGCAGTACTATCTTAAACTGACAGATATAATTGACTGCTATATACGAATATATGGTGCGTATGCTGAAAACAAACTACTATTGGACGACTTCACTATCACTACCAGAGTACGTAAGTTCTACTATACGGGCTATACGACAGCACCCCCTGTCTCTGAACCTGAACTTGCCACACTGACCTTTGATGTGAATGGAGGTTATGAGGCAGTACTACCACAGACGGGTATCAGCCAATGGATTACACTGCCAAGACCCAAGCGCGGTGCTGTCGGTTTTGCGGGTTGGGAAGTCTCTGATACAGAGGGCTATACGGAGATGTATAATGCAGGAGACGAGTACCTGCTCAACCATGATGTAACCCTCGAAGCGCAGTGGGATATGGCGCAGCATGGTACAAGAATGGATATTGTGGATTGGAAGCCCGATGGCGTAGTACTCAATATGGGCGGGAAGAAGATACGGAACGGAGTGAAATGCAATGATATTCAGCGAAACAACGGCAACTATTCCGGTGACAATCCACAGGGAGACGGGACCTTTGCCATAGATATTGACACACTGAAACAGGGGCAAGATGTGTGGTTGAAAGTAGAATGGGACTATCCTGAGTCTGATTGTTCAGGCACACCCCGAGCAGTATCCGAAGGGTTCTACAGGGTACCATATATCTATGATGATGAAGATGCGAGTGTCAGTTCTTCTCTCACCAAGGCAGATGATATTGCAGTACGTAGCGGACGGGCAACTGTCAAGAGTGACCTGCATGTACGGCACGCCTATATCTACCCCGATGCCGAATTGGTTATTGCCGATGGTGTGAGCCTAACCTGCGATTCACTCTATATACGTACTACCCCGTGGAAAGCGGGCAGACTCACCAATCTCGGCGCACCCCAAGCACAACATGTATTTTACACACGTATCTGTGCTGACAAGACTGCCTATTTTCCTTTCGCTCTGCCGTTTGCATCTTGTATTGCCGATATGCGTCTCTCAACGGGCGAGGCATTAACGTATGGTACCAAGTGGCTGCTCAAATACTATGATGCCCAATCCCGTGCAGAACGAGGTACAGCAAAAGGCAGCAATTGGGTAAAGGTGGAAAGCGATAGTATTCAGGCATGTACGGGCTATATCTTGTTGTCGGGAGCGTCGTGGTATCGTGAGTATTGCTTCCCTGTAGAGTACCAGCAATGCCATACAACTCCCACCATCAACATCACCGCATACACAGGTACGGCAGCGCAAGCCAATTGGGCACATGGCGGGTGGAACTATATCTGCTCGCCCTTAACCAATACATATACCTCGCAATCGGCATCCTCACCGGAAGAGGCCATAAAAATATCCGAGTTGCAAGACGATAACTGCACATATTGGCAACACGTAGTCACAGACATATTGCCGGCTAAACCGTTTTACTATCAGGCTGTTAGTGATGGAACACTTGCATTTGGAGACCCATTGACCGTCACTCCTGCGAAGAGCCTGTTGCCCACATACCATCCGACCTCCACTGCGTCCACCCAATGGCTCGTATTGGAACTCACCAATGGTGCGGCTTCTGATGAGACAAACCTGTATTTGCATCCCACCAAGTTCCCCACCACCTACGATGCACGTTACGATTTGGAGAAGATGCTCGGCTTTGGCTCACGCCCTCAACTCTACACCATTGCCAAAGATGGTAACCTGTGTTTCTCTGCGCTATCGGATTCGGTGGCTGAACAGCATATCGCATTGGGTTTCTATTGTGCCCAAGATGGTGAGACGCTGACTTTCCACCTGCGTCCCACTGACTATACGGGCAGATTGGAGCATGTATATCTGTTTGATAATCTAAATCATAAACAAACAGACTTGCTCCATTCCGACTACACGTTTACTGCCCCCGCCATGGAGAACAGAGACAGATTCCACTTGCAATGTATATTCCGCCATGTGGCAACCACAACCACAAAGCCGCAGATGTTCACCTGTCCTGCGCCCCACAAAGTGTTACAGAACGGGCAACTATACATCATCCGCCAAGGACAACTGCTTGATGTTCTCGGGCAACCTATAAGCAACAACTAACTATCCTCAAAGTAAGATAACAGAAGTCATAATATGAATACACTTCGTTTCTGGCTGGACAACAGCCGCAAAATATCTTTGCCGCAGTCGGCACTGCCCTGTCTCACGGCGATAGTGCTGTGCATCGGGCAGGAGGGCTTTGTGTGGTGGCTGGCGTTGCCTGTGCTTCTCGGTGTGTGCGCGGCGCACTTGGGCATGAATCTCGCAGACGACTACTTCGACTACCGTCACGACTCCCGACTGCGCTCCGACCTCAGCAGCACCAGTATCCGTGCCCGTATGGAGAAATGCAGTTACATCAGCAGCGGTGCCACCACTATTCACGCTTTGGGTTGGGCGGTGGTGTGCTTCCTCGCCTTTGCCGCTTTGATGGGCTTGACGGCTTTCCTCGCACAGGGTCTCCTACACGGTTGGCAAGCCGCGCTTGGCATTGTGCTGTACGCTGTATTGGGGCTGCTGGTGGGTATCAACTACTCGGGCAAGCCCCTCGAACTGGGTTTCCATGGGTTGGGCGAACTGGTCATAGGCTTGATGTTTGGTCCTATCAATATGTTGGGTGTGCAAGCCGCCATGACGGGCTGCCTGTTCTCTTGGAAAATGCTGTGCATGGGCATTGGTGTGGGCTGCTTAGTGGTGAATATCGTGTATGTGCACTCGGTGATGGAGGTTAATGCTGATGCCCAATTGGGTAAGATGACCTTTGCCCGCCTGCTGGGCAAGCCCGCGTTGATGATAGCCTTCGTGGCGGTATTCGCCCTGATGCCCTTTGTGATGCTGGGGGTTGGCATAGCCTTGGGCTGGTGGAGTCCGTGGTATCTGCTGACCTTGCTCTCCCTGCCGATGTCCGTTTATCTTATCTACTCCACACATCACTTTGTCTATGGGCTGCCCTGCGCCGACACTCCGCGCTGGTGGATGGGACCGATGGGCAAATGGGACGACTACGTTAAGGCAGGCATCGACTGGTTTCTTATACGCTGGTTGCTTGCCCGTAACACCTGCACACTGTTTTGTCTGATACTGATGATAGTACATCTTGTAGCCTGATACAGACCTCCCCCACCCCTCCAAGAGCACCCCACTACGCCCGCGGGCTTGTGGGGACCCCGCGACAGGAGGGGCTCACTCTCCGTGTTTATTTGAAGCCGAACACGAAATATACGGCGGCGATGAGACAAAGGGCTGCCACCAAATGGTTCCAACGCAGTTGGGTGTGGAAGGCGAGCATAGAGAAGATGACGAAGACCGTGAGCGTGATAACCTCTTGTATCACTTTGAGTTGCATGAGGCTGAACGGACCTCCATTGCCCTCGAAACCTATCCTATTGGCGGGCACTTGAAGGCAGTATTCAAAGAATGCGATGCCCCACGAGAAGGCGATTACGGCTATCATCGGCCATTTCTGAAACCAAGACAACTCGCCTAATTTCAGGTGCCCGTACCATGCCAAGGTCATAAATACATTCGAGCAAATCAATAGCAATACTGTATAGAATCCATTCATAACCAATCAGTTTTTCTTTCTCGGCAGATAGTCAGTTTTTATATTCTCCATTGCGCCCCAGACAGAATCTCTTACATTGGGGTTGAGCCGCTCCAACTGTTGCAATAATTGCTTCACCTCGGCACGGCTGCTTTCCTTCTCGAAAGGACATAGTTTTGTTTGCTTTTGATAATCAGACAGTTGTGCGTACCTTTGCAGGTCTTTTTCCTCCACGAGACACAGCGGACGTATCATCTGTATGGGCATCTTCTCCATTTGCAGGAGTGGCGGTATGGTGCCTATGCTGCCTTGGAAGACGAGGTTCATCAGCAGTGTCTCCACGATGTCGTCCTTATGATGCCCTAAGGCTATCTTATTGCACCCCAACGTTTGCGCCGCATCAAACAATGCCTTCCGCCGATACCACGAACACAAGAAACACGGGTCCTTCTGCTTGTGTGCTGCTTGTGTGCTGTTGATTGTCAGTGGCGCATCGCTGATTTCCGTATCCTTGATCACCAATGGTACTTTGACCGATTGGCAGAAGTGCTCCAAGTACGACATATCGCTCAGGTATGCGCGTTCCCGTACACGCACATGCACTGCCGTCACCCGAAAACGAGGCACATACACCTGTGCCCGCTTGCCCAACAGTTCCACCAACGCCAACGAGTCCTTACCACCGCTGAGACCTACTAATATATGGTCGCCGTCGGTGATTAGCCCGTAGTCTGCGCACGCCTTGTGGAAACGTTTGGTGATACGGGATTGGAGCCGGAGATACTCTATCTGTTCGGGTGTGCGTTCCATAGACGGCAAAAACTTACCCCCTAATCAGATTCATAAACTCCTCCCGCGTCTCCTGCCTGTTGAATGCCCCTGTAAAGTCGCTGGTCGTGGTGATGGCATGCTGTTTCTGCACGCCGCGCATCTGCATACACAGGTGCTCCGCCTCAATCACCACCATCACCCCAAGCGGGTTCAGCGTGTTCTGAATACAGTCTTTTATCTGTGTCGTCATGCGTTCCTGCACTTGCAACCGATGCGCATACACGTCCACCACGCGCGCAATCTTGCTCAGCCCCGTAATCTTCCCGTTGGGGATATACGCCACATGCGCCTTCCCGAAGAACGGCAACACATGGTGTTCGCACAGCGAATAGAACGAGATGTCCTTCACCACCACCATCTGGCGGTAGTCTTCCTCAAACAATGCCGAGCGCAATATCGCTTCGGGGTCCTGCTGGTAGCCTTGTGTCAGAAACTGCATCGCGTCTCCCACACGGGTCGGCGTGCGCATAAGTCCCTCACGTTCAGGGTCTTCACCTATCAGTTTCAGTATCTGCTCTATGTGCAGAGCAATCTCTCGTGTCGTCTCTTCAGACGGAATAAACGGTGCGGTCATTGTACCAATATGATTTTATCGGGAACCACATAAGTCCCCCCTTGCAAATCGGGAAAATACTGCAGGAACACTTCCTTGTAGGCGTTTGCTTCTTCGCGCGTACGGAAATTGCCGATACGCACTTTCCAGAACGGAGGCTCCGACAGCGCATACACGGGCACATCTATCTCCCCCTCCAACCGCTGTTGCAGGAGCAATGCCTCGTTCTTGGCACTCTGCTGGGCATTTGATGCATACACCTGCAGTCGGAAGCCGTCTGTCTCCTGTTGTCCGCGCTGTATGCCCAATCGCTTGTCGCGCATCAGTTGGGTGATGGCAGAGTCCTGATGCACCACCGCATGCTCCATCACCTCCGTCAGCAGCACCACAGGCACGTCCTTCGGCTCACGTACCACCGCCGTGTCTTCAGCCGCAGGTGCCACCGGTTCGGGCAATATATCCTGCCCTACGGCAACGCCCGCCCAAACCACTGCGCTCAATACTGTCAAAAACGCCTTTCTCATTATCAATCAATGCCTTAATACCTGAACGAACTACCGCCCACGAACTCACGCAGGAACGATGTCGGCGGTATCTCTTTCTCGGGTATCGACTCAAAATAACTCAATTCTTTCAGCAACCGGTGTGCCGTGGTGTACTCGTCGCAGTACTTCGGCACCTCGTCCAGTATCGGCTCGGCATGGCGTTTCAGCACTGCCAACTCGAACAGCAGTGCCGAGTTGAACATCACGTCTGCCTCCTCCTGATACGGATAAATCCACTTCACTTCGCCCCTTTGCACGCTGTCCAGACGCGAAATAGTCTCCCTCGCACTATACCCGCGATACCTGTAATCGCGCACGATTCGGCGCAGCAACCGCACATCGGTCGTTGGTATCCAGTTGTGGTTGTCGAGGTTCACCGTCGTCAGCGAACTCACATATATCTTAAAGGTCGCCTCACGCGGGATATTCGGTATCAGCATGGGGTTCAGCGCGTGCAATCCCTCCAGAATCACTATCGTATCGTCCTCCAAACACAGCGTATCGCCCCTGTATTCGCGCTTGCCCGTCTCAAAATTGAAGAACGGCAGTCGTATGGTCTTCCCCTCAAGCAACTCGCTCAGATGCTGCTGAAACAGCGGAATATCTATCGCATGCACGTCCTCGAAATCCCACTCGCCATTCGCATCGCGCGGCGTGTCCTCACGGTTCACAAAGTAGTTGTCCATGGATATCACCACCGGACGTATCCCATTGACCATCAACTGGATAGTCAGTCGCTTCGAGAAAGTCGTCTTGCCCGACGAACTCGGTCCCGAAATCAGCACGAACTTCGGGCGTCCCTCTTCGCGGTTGGCTATCATATCGGCTATCTGACCCACTTTCTTCTCGTGCAACGCCTCCGACAGTTTTATCATCTCGAAACTCTTCTGATTCTTGCACGCCTTGTTAAACTCCCCTACATTGCTGATATGCAGCAACTTGTTCCACCCTACATACTCCTTGAATATCCCGAACATCTTGTCCTGCTCGCACTTGTCCTCCAATCGTGTCGGGTCATGCCGGCACGGGATGCGCAGCAGAAAATCCTGATGATACGGCTCGATGTCAAAGATATTGATATACCCTGTGGACGGCATCAGCGCGCCCGTGTAGTAGTCTATGTAGTCGTCCATACGGTAGTACCGGCAGTACGGGTTGCCGAGGGTCTCGAACAGCGTCGTCTCCCCCTCGTGACGCTCCCCGAACAGTTTTATCACCTCTTTCGTCTGCCTCTCCTCTGTCACTATGGGGTGGTCTTCGGCAATCAGCGTCTGCATACGCGCTTTCAGTTGGGCGATAGTCTCTGGCGTGATGTCTTTCTGCTCGCCTTTTGTCCCGCGGATAGTGCAGTAGTAGCCTTTGCTGATGGGGTGTTCCACACGCAGGTCGCAGTCGGGCCACAGGTCTCGGATGGCTCTCGCCAGCACCATACACAGCG
>DLLA01000125.1:22578-22836 GCA_002479035.1 Bacteroidales bacterium UBA7574
GTCCGCACGTAGCAACGCATACCCGCCGCACAACTCGCGTCCAGGAACTCGATGTCTTTCGGCTTGTAAACCAAGAAGTTGAGGTTCTGTACTTTGTAATTCACCCGTGCTGCAATCACGGGATAGGGCAGATGCAAACCTATCTGCTCATAGATGTCCAGCAGCGACGTGCCGCACGGAAACTGGTAGTACTGCTTAAGGTTTTTGCAGTAGATGGTGACTAAATTCTGCATACTGCCCGCAAAGTTACTGCTTTTT
>DLLA01000125.1:22913-23119 GCA_002479035.1 Bacteroidales bacterium UBA7574
ACAAAAGAGGCTGTCTAACAAGCATAGTTAGGTACCCCCTCTAAAAAGTGTTAAAAGTGTTAAAGATGATAATTTTGCAAGATTTTGGGTTGAGCCATCGAAAATCTGTATCAATATATATGGTGCAGTTTTGCCAAACTGCAGACAAATGTCATTCTGTCACTGACAGGTATCAGGAGGGGGGGGGAGACTCCCCCTACCCCCTC
>DLLA01000117.1 GCA_002479035.1 Bacteroidales bacterium UBA7574
CATACTAATCACATACTAATCGCATACTAATTGTTCATGGTTAATACGAGGGGAATGTGAGGGTGGATAAGTGGATAATTTGAAAATTTGTGAATAGAATTCATAAATAGTATTTTGTATTTGGCGACGCGAGACGCATCGTCCCCACAACAACACGGCATTGCATATAAATACAAAATTGCATATAAACACAAAGAGACTGCCTGCACTTGTCAGACAGTCTCTTGCTTTTTGCTTTTCGCACTACTGTTTTGGTTAATCTTGCGAGGTCTGCTTAGGACCTTCTGCGGGAGTGACCATCTCCACGGGTTTGACAGCCTCCACTTTGAAAGGTATTGCCACTGCCAACTTGTTTTGGGCTGGTTGGGCAGATTTGGCAGCCTGTTTGGGTTTGTTTTCGGGCTTTGGCTTGTCTGCTTTGGGTTTGTCCGCCTTCGCCTTGTCGGAAGGCTGATTGGACTTGGGCTGTTGTGCCTTGGGCTGTGCAGACTTGGACGGGTTAGGCGTAGTGCCCTTAGTCTGCTCTGCACTCTCTGATGCGGGTGCGACAGTGTCCGCCTGCGGCTTGGACTCCTGCGGGGCTTTGTCGTTGGGTTGCTCCTCCGGCTTGGGAAGCAAGAGTTGCTGCCCTTTGCTGTTGTAGAAACGAGTCTCCAGCATACCTAAACTCTGATTTTCAATCACATGCACACCGTACTTGCGTCGCCACTGCCATTTGAGACTCGACATCCACCCCTTGCACACGTAGGCATAGACATAAGGGTGCAAGTGCAGGCGCAGTCCACGCCCATGCAACTCCTTCATGGTCTCAATCTGCTCTTCCACTTGGTCGGTGAAGAAGATAGAAGCCTGTATTTTGCCTTTGCCCAAGCAGGTCGGACATGTCTCCATGACATCCACTTCCACCGCGGGGCGCACACGCTGGCGAGTGATTTGCATAAGTCCGAACTTGCTGAGCGGCAACACATTGTGCTTGGCTCTGTCGCGGCTCATCAGTTCCCGCATGTGGTCGTACAATGCTTGCTGATTGCCCTTGTCGTCCATGTCGATGAAATCGATGACGATAATGCCGCCTATGTCACGAAGACGGAGTTGGTGCGCTATCTCATCTGCAGCGAGCATGTTGAAATGGAACGCATTTTGCTCCTGGTCTTCAAACAGTTTCTTGCTGCCGCTATTGACATCTATGGAGAACAACGCCTCCGTGCGGTCGATGATAAGGTAGCCCCCTTTCTTGAATCCGACAGTGCGTCCGAGCCCCGTCTTCATCTGGCGTGTGATGTCGAACTTGTCGAAAATAGGCTGTTCGCCATCATAGAGTTTGACCAATTTAGGTGCCTCGGGAGCAATGAGTTCCAAGTAGCGGCTGATTTCCTCGTAGGTGGCGCGGTCATTGACGTAAATGCTCTCAAAATCAGGAGAAAAGACATCTCTGATAATGCCAATGGTGCGCCCTATTTCCTCGCTGATGAGGCTGACGGGTTCGCGTTGCTGGAGGGTGCGGACACAATCGTCCCACCGCTTGACGAGGACACGCAACTCGTTGTCCAATTCGGCTACGCGCTTGTCCTCCGCCACGGTGCGTACAATGACGCCAAAGCCCTGCGGCTTAATGGATTGCACCAATTGCTTGAGCCGCCCACGCTCGGACTCGCGTTTGATTTTGTTGCTGACCATGACCTTGTCCATCAACGGCATGAGCACGAAATTGCGCCCTGTGATGGATATCTCGGCTGTCACACGCGGTCCTTTGGAGTTGATGGGTTCTTTGGTGACCTGTACCAACAGCGTATCGCCAACCTTCAGAAAATCAGCGATATGTCCCTCTTTGGTACACTCAGGCAACCGTTCCTGCTTGCGCAATTCCGGTATATGGCGGCGGTCGGAGACCACACGGCTCACATACTTCTGCATGGTGAGGAAACCACTTCCTAAATCAAGGTAGTGCAGAAAAGCCTCTTTTTCGCAACCTACATCCACAAAGACTGCATTGAGCGCCGGCATGACTTTCTTGACCCGACCGTAGTAGATATTCCCTACTGCGAAGTTGTCTTTACCGCGTTCCTCGCGGTTGACCTCCATGAGTCTGTCGTCTTCAGTGAGCGCAATGGCAATCTCTTGCGGACGTACGTCCACAATCAATTCGCTTTTCATTGTTCAATACATCAAAAAAGCCCTGTGGCACACCCATTTGCGCCCAAATGGGATTCACCACAAGGCAAGTTAATAACATACGCCTAAGGCTTACTTGTGCTTATGGCGGTTCTTGCGCAAACGTTTTTTACGTTTGTGGGTGGACATCTTGTGTCTCTTATGCTTCTTTCCGTTTGGCATAACTGTACTATATATTAATTATTTAACACTTTTCGCAAACTCAGAAGAGGGCTTGAATGAAGGAATCTTGTGCTCCGGCACAACAATAGATACGTTCTTGGTGATGTTTCGCGCCACTTTTTCCTTGCGGGTCTTCGTGGTGAAAGTACCAAAACCGCGGAGGTACACATTATCCCCCCCTGCTATGGACTGCTTGATGCTCTGCATTGCCGTCTCCACTACACGACCAATCGTCTGCTTGTCGTAGCCGGTCTTAATCGCAATGGCATTGATAAGTTCTGCTTTTGTCATAATAAAATGATATTTATAAGTTATACTATTTTGCGTAACAAACAGGGACCTCGTTTTTCACGAAGGACCGAAACCGACTGCAAAGGTACGATAATTTTTTGATTTACAAAAGGAAAAGCGGTGAAAAGTGTGTTTTTTTGCTTTTTCAGAGGATTTTGTGTATCTTTGCAGAGTATTTGAGTATCAAGAAGATAGGGAGTAGGGAATTAGGGGATAGAGAGTAGAGAACAGAGACAAGAAATGAGCGAACACCTTATATATATAGGGATATACCAGCGGCTCTATCGATGGTATGAACAGAATCACCGTGTGCTGCCTTGGCGGGAGACAGCGGATCCGTATTGCATTTGGATTTCAGAGATTATACTACAGCAAACACGTGTGAACCAAGGGTTTGCATACTATATGCGATTTGTAGAGCGATTTCCTGACGTGCAGACTTTAGCCGCAGCCGATGAGGACGAGATACTACGCTATTGGCAGGGGTTGGGCTACTATTCACGGGCACGAAACCTGCACAAGGCCGCGCAATGGGTGATGGAAAACGGGCAGTTTGTAGGCGGCACGACAGGGAAAGAATTGCTTGAAAATCATACAGATAGTGCCGTACCCAAAGAGAAAGCCGACGCCGTGTTCCGCCATCTGCGTGCTATGGCCGGCGTAGGAGATTACACGGCAGGGGCAATAGCATCATTTGCCTACAACCTCCCCTACCCTGCCCTGGACGGCAACGTGTACCGCGTGTTGGCACGGCTGTACGATTGCGATATGGCATTTGACTCGACAGCAGGGAAAAAGTACTTTCACCAATTGGCAAAGGAACTGCTTGACAACCAACACCCAAGGCTATTCAACTCCGCCATCATGGAGTTCGGAGCCCTATACTGCACCCCAACGACGCCTGATTGCGAGCAATGCCCAATACAAGAGTGGTGTATGGGATATGCCCACCATACCGTAGAACTGCTGCCCGTGCGCAAACCGCGTCCTACCCTGCGCGACAGGTATCTGAACTATACTATCTATCTGACCGAAGACGGGAGGACACTGCTGCACCAGCGCACAGGCAATGATATTTGGAAACATCTGTATGAGTTCCCATTAGTAGAAACAGAGCATTTGTCAGATATTGGCAATCAAAAGCAAAGCATAGACATGGTGCATGTGCTGTCACACCAACGGTTGCACGCAAGGTTTCATATAGAAAAGGTATCAGAGTTGCCTCCGATACCTGAAACCATCACGGTGCATATATCCGAATTGGATGACTATGCACTATCGAAACTCACACTGAATGCGCTGGAACGCCTATTGTAAGGAAGGTGGTGTCCCACTCCCATTACCAGCAGAAAGCAACAGACACTCCTAAGCCGTTTTGCCCAAGACAGGAGAGATGGCTTCCCTCGGAAATAACACGACGACGCGATGCAGAGTTTTGGTTGTTCAGTGCATAGTGAGTACTCTCATGGAAGGCAAAATCATACACATAGTGAAGTCCCACATTGAAGGAATAGTCCGCACCGACAGGAACGACGAAGTCTATGCCCGCGTAAAGGGGAACGGTGAAGAAAGGTCCCGTCGCGTAACCGTTGTCGAATGACTCGCCCCACGAGAGCGGAGTGAGATTGAACTGGGCGTACACGTGCGGTATGAGATAAAACTTTCCTATCTGGACAGGCACCTGAAAGCCTGCCATCAAGCCAAGGAGAAGTCCCGCCTTGTTAGTAAGAGTAGTGTCGGGAGGCAACTCACGCTGATGCTCATAGTCGTAATCCGTCTTAATCTCATAAGTCTGCTCCCAGCGACCACCTATCTGAAGCCCCAACCTGAAGACAGACATAGAGGCTTCGTACCTCGCCTCAAACGACTGGTTCGCTGACAGGAAGTTGGTGTAACTGACACGGAACGAACTCCACGGACCATACGTATTATCCACTCCGAATGTGCTATTCTTGCGTGATGATGTGGCTCGGGTATTGGTATTGTTGCCCTTGCCGGAAGGAGTATCCTGCTTGCCCGAAGCAGAACCTCCATTGCTGCCTGCGGGTTTCCTGTCGGCAGAGGCGGTGCCGACTCCAGTGCTCATAGCCATCGCATCGAGAATATATCTGATGTCCGTGGTTTTCAGTTTGCCGCTCGTGATTCCATCCGCTATCTCGGGGTTCTCGGCAAAATGCTGTGCAGCCGCGCTTTTGCGGGGCGTCCATGTGCGATTGACAAACAATAGCACAGCGTTCTCTTCCCCTTTCTTGAGCAGATAGTGGCTGAGCATGGGCACACTGTAATTGCTACTGCGCACCAAGCCATAGAGTTTGCCTGTGGAGCCATTGATAGCATACGCGTCAGCCATTGCCAATACGGCACCCCACTCACTTATCTCCTCTAGCAAACATATCCTGATTTTGGTACCATTGTTCTGCTTCATCGTCAATGGATACAAGTAACCTATTTCCTCAGGGTGGTCTGTATGCCACAAGGCAATAGAGAAGATGTCTTCCATAGGAAGTTTCTCGCGCTCTTTATGCTTCGGGTCGTTGGTTACAATCAGTTCTATGGCATAAGGTTTGGGCATCGCAATGCCAGCATACGAGACTGTCTCTCCACTCTTATAGCGAACAGTACCCGGGTAGAACAGCGGCTTGGCGGCAAATGCCGACAATGACATGATTGCACAGAGAACAAGTAGTAGGTTTTTCTTCATATTGTATTGGTTTTTAAGTGATTATTATTGCTATATCATTACTTTCGGATACGCTTTGTGGCTTCCATATACTGCTTTTTGGTAAGTTCGGGGTATATGAGTTCCACTATTTGGCGACGCCCCTGGACATCTCCCCAAACGATGTCGAAATGCGCATTTTCTCCGCCTGCCATGGCAAAACGCATAGCGTCGAATGCCCACGTAAGCCGCAGTATATCAAGAACATCCGTGCGATCCAAATCATAGAGATACTTCTGGTTGGTATAGCCCATGGCTTCGAACACCGTTTCCCAATCCGCAGCAGTGCGAGTCATGAGATAGTCCACCGACAATGCCTCTGCAGCCTGAATGTAGTCCTCGCGGAGCAGCATGTTCCACTCCTCGGTGCGCATGGCATCCGTCTTCTCTTCCTGTTCGTTGCCATACTGCAAGAAATGCTGCAGTGTACCCAGCGGAATAGCAATGCCCACCCCGTCGCGGTATCCCGCTTTCCATGTGTTGAGTCCTACCACCACAAAGCGGTCCGCACTGTCTTTGCGCAACAAAGGTCCTCCCGAACTGCCCGCGTCAATAGGTGCCGTGTGCTGGATAGCCGCCTGTTGCCTGCCCAAGAGTTCCTCGCGATACAACTCGCTATTGCTGATGATTCCCTTGGTGACTTGCCACGATGGTTCATCGCCTAACCCCGGAAAGCCTGCCGCCCATACTTCCTCGGCATCATGGACGGGCACCGCACACAGCGGGAGCGCCACCAAGTCCGAAGAATCAGGCAGAGACACCATAGCAATGTCCGTCAAGGGACTGACAGCCATTACGGGGCAATGTTCGTAGGTAATCCATGACTTGCCGTCTTGCACTTTGACAGTAACCGCATGGGCAAACCCCACCACATGCCTGTTGGTCATAACAACCAATGAATCACCGCGTTGCGCAACCACACCGCTACCTGATACGCCACTATTGAGTGCCATCATCGCCCGCGACTCCCAGCGAAAACCCATACGGGACAGCGGCAATGCATAGTCAGAGAAGAACGCACTCATCTCCTCGTATTCGGGCTCAACCAGCACGACA
>DLLA01000032.1:0-395 GCA_002479035.1 Bacteroidales bacterium UBA7574
TCATAATTCATAATTCATCATTACTACAGTTTCCATGTTACGCTGAGGAGGAAAGTGCGGCCGGGGCGGAAGGAGCGGGTGATTTGCTTGATTTGACGGGTGGAGCCGTCGGAGAGAGTGGTGTTTGCCAGTTGCTGGTAGATGATTTTCTCACCGATAACATCGCGGGCGGAGAAACGGATAGTCCAGTGGTCGCCGAAGGTCTTGGCGAGGTTGAGGTCGAGGGCGTCGTGGGGCATCTCGTAGGAGTCGGGTATGGTGATGGCATCGTCGCTGCCTGTGAGTCCGACGCTGCGCCCGACACCGATGAGGCGTTTGCCGATGCGGTTGTAGAGGACGGAGCAACTCCAGCCCGTGCGCTCGTGGGCGTAGAAGAGACCCGTATTGATGAGGTA
>DLLA01000032.1:447-3146 GCA_002479035.1 Bacteroidales bacterium UBA7574
CGACTGTCCCTGCATGGGGCGGGCGGTCTCGCGGGAGCCCTCAGGGAACTGCACGCGGCTCTTGATAAGCGAACCGTTGAACGTGAACTGGAAGCCGCGCATACCCATGAAAGCGAGGTCTTTGCGGAGGTCGAGTTCAAGCCCGTAGGAGTAGGCGCGGTCGGCGTTCCGGTAACTATAGGTGAGGTCGGTGCCTCCCGTAACGGTGTATGTCCACTCGATAGGGTTGCGGAAATGCTTGTAGAAAGCGGCGAGGGAGATGATTTCACCCTTGTTGCCCTTGGGGTAGAACTCGTAGCGGAGGTCGGCGTTGTGGACGTGGCAGGCGGTGAGGTCGATATTCCCCTGGACGTTGGAGGCGAGGTCGAAATCGTAATAGACCGAGGGGGAGACTTCGCGGAACTCGGGTCGGTTGACGGACATACCGTAGGAGGCGCGGAGTTGGTGTTGGTCGGTGATGCGGTATGTGATGTTGGCGGAGGGGAAAGCGTCGGAGGTGCGGTAGTGGGTAGCACGGGGCGAGTACTCGCGGTCGCGGGTGTTGCGGACAAGGCACATATCGTTGTACTCGTAGCGCACACCGGTGTAGATGTTCACCGGTCCGAAAGGCATATTGAGCGCAGCATAGGCGGCAAGGAGGGTGTTGGTACCCGAATAGTTGTTGCGCCATTTGACCTGCTCGAGGAGGTAGAGACGGTCCTCGGAATAGTTGTCCTCAACCATCAGTTGGGTAGGTATGTCGAGTTGGCGGAAATTGTCGGGGAGGGTGTTGGACGCCTGGTGCCAGTTGTAGTAGAAGGTGCGTGCGGCATAGTTGCGTGTGCGGTACTCGCCATAGACACCGACACGTAGTTGCGGGTGGAACCAGCCGGCGTGGAAGGTCTGCGCATAGTCGAGGGCGAGGGAGCCGATATGCTCGTAGAGGTAGGTGTATTCGCGGGAGATGTCGTTGGAGGACGAGAGTTGGAGGACACCCGCCTCGAGGGCATCGTTGACGAGGTAGCGGCGGCGGTCGGGCTGGTTGCGGTTGGAGTAGGCATAGCCGGCGTTCCAGCGGAAGTCGATGTCGTCGTCGGCGAAGAGGTGCTTGCCGTTGAGTTGGGCGGAGTAGGTGGTGCGGCTCTGGTAGTTGTACTCGGCGGACTGCTCCTCGTCGTTCTGGGCGGAGATACCCACGCGGGAGGTGTATCGCTCGCGCCCGAGTTGGTTGAAGATATTCTTGAACTCGATGCGGTCTTTGCCGGCACGGCGGGAGTAACTGAGGTTGAACATCAAGCCGATGCGGGTGTGGATAGTCTGCTGGTCGTCAGTCGATTGGCGGAGGTATTGGCTCTCCTGTTTGGCTTCGTCGTAGGCACCGAAGAGGCAGTTGAGCATATCGCGGTAGTGCTTGTAGGAGCGGCTGTAGTTGCCACTGAGGAGCATGGAGAGCGACTGCCCGGCGGGGAGCGTCCAACTCTCGCTGCCGTTGAAGCCGAGGCTGAGGTCGCTGACAGGGGTAATCTTTTTGACAGTCCAGTCGTTGTTGAAATGGTTGCCGGTGAGGGAGACGCTGTTTTCAGTACTCGGGTAGCCGCTGAGGACGGTATGAATGCCGTTGCTGAGGCTGCGCAGCCCGCTGTCGAAGCCGAGCCAGTCGGTGGGCGAGGACTTGGTGCGGAGGAACGGTTGCCAGTGCGTCCGGTCGTTCATGGCACCGCCGAGGTTGACTTGCCACGAGCGGTATTCGGGTACGTCCTTGGTCTGGACGAGTACCATACCACCGGAGTAGTCGGCGGGGTATTCGGGTGCGGGGGACTTGATAATCACCAGGTTATCGAGTTGCGAGGAGGGCAGCAGGTCGAAAGAGAACGCGCGGGAGTCGGCTTCAGAACTGGGGACGGCGGCACCGTTGATCCATACTTGGTTGTAGCGCTGGGAGAGCCCCCGCACCATGACGAACTTGTCGTCGATGAGCGAGATGCCCGGCACGCGGCGGATGACCTCGGAGGCGTCGCGGTCCTGGGTGCGCTGTATCTGCTGGCTGCTGATGCCCGTCTGGACGCTGAGGGCGGTTTTGGTGGACTGGAGAACGCCCATCTCGGTGTTTTGGCGGCGCTTGGTTACAACAGCCACCTCTTGCAGTACCTCGGAGTTGGTGCGCATAAGGATTTTGAGGGTGTCTTGCTGCGGCTTGGGGGTGAGACGGGCGGTTTGGTAGCCTATATAGGAGATGACGAGGGTGTCTGTGGGTTTGGCGGGAATGGTAAAACGTCCGTCGAAGTCGGTGGTGGTGCCTGTGGTGGTTCCGCTGATGAGTACGGCGGCTCCGATGAGGGGGTCGCGGGTGTCGGCATCGAGGACAAGACCGATGCAGTTTTGGGCGGTAAGGGAGGGGGTGATAAAGAGGAGTAGGGTTAGGATAATGGCTTGGGCTGAACGGGAAGTGAAATATCTGTTCATAACTTTTGCTTTGAAATTCGGTGCAAAAGTAGTGGGGTTTTGTTATGTGGTTGCGAAGGAAATATGAAGAAAGTGTGAAGAAAAAGTTCTTATGGCGTGTGGGGGGAATCAGAAAACGGAATGCCAATCCTGAAAAAAAACGAAAATAAATTTGGATTTTTGACGATTTTATATTATCTTTGTGCTGCAATTTGAATGAGATGTCCATCTGTTTGCGGCAAACTCATGACACACCCACGACAGACCCGCGATAGACC
>DLLA01000032.1:3183-3512 GCA_002479035.1 Bacteroidales bacterium UBA7574
ACCCGCGATAGACCCGCGACAAGTCTGCTATCCTATAATCAACCTATAACTATCCTGTAACATTTAGGAAGTGGGGCTGCAGGATAACATTATGGAAAGGTGATTCAATTATATATTATGGGAAGGTGGTGGTTGTGTAGTAGTAGTTGTGGATTTGAGGAAAAAGCAGTAACTTTGCGGGCTATATGTGCGTGGGCGCATCGTTGTGGTGTGTCTGTGGGTGAGCGGAATGGCGTGTTTATCACGCAACAGATAGTGGTGTATTTATTGTAAACAACAAAAACGAGATATGAAATTTAAGGAGTACAAACAACTGAATTTGCCGGAAT
>DLLA01000032.1:3601-3841 GCA_002479035.1 Bacteroidales bacterium UBA7574
CACAAGAGTATCACGACACGCGAGGGACATCCGCAGTTTCTGTTCTTCGAGGGTCCCCCCTCGGCAAACGGTATGCCGGGTATCCACCATGTGCTGGCACGTACTATCAAGGATACTTTCTGCCGCTACAAGACCATGCAGGGCTATCAGGTGCAGCGCAAGGCGGGGTGGGACACCCACGGTCTGCCTGTGGAACTCGGCGTGGAGAAGATGCTGGGTATCACCAAAGAGGACATCGGC
>DLLA01000158.1:0-2893 GCA_002479035.1 Bacteroidales bacterium UBA7574
TTCTGTGTAGTGTGTTGGAATCGACCCTAATGTCCACAACATTGTCTTACATCAACTTGCGCGAAGAAGAAGGCTACAAGCCCGCCACGCTGATGAAACACTACAAAACAGAGACAGAGCGTCCTTTGGCTGCTATTTTGTCTCTGAACACCATTGCCAATACCATTGGTGCCGCAGGGGTAGGGCAACAAGCATCGCAAGTATTTGGTAATCAATGGTTCGGACTGGCAAGTTTTACAATGACGTTGCTCATTCTTGTCTTTTCTGAGATTATTCCGAAGACCATCGGTACTACTTATTGGAAGAGACTTATGGGTTTTGCGGCATACGTGATACGCGTTCTGATTGTGGTGATGTTCCCTATTGTGAAGTTCATTGAACTTATCTCTCGTCTGTTCCCTGAGACGGAGGAGGCTGCCGTGAGCCGCGAAGAGGTGGTTGCCATGGCGAATGTGGGGGAAGAAGAGGGCGTTATAGAGGAAGACGAGAACAAGATTATCCGCAACGTCATGCGCCTCAACGAGGTCAAGGCATACGAAGTGATGACGCCTCGCGTGGTAGCCGCTACCGCCCCCGAGAAAATGACACTGAAAGAGTACTATGACAGCGACAAATACGACCATTTTTCGCGTATCCCTGTCTATGCCGACTCACCGGAGTTCATTACGGGCTACGTGTTGCGCGACGATGCACTTGAGGAACTCACCGAAGACCACTTCAAGAAAACATTGGGCGAAATCAAACGTCCGCTGCCGTTCTTCCAAGAGGAGATGAATGTGAACGACATCTTCGACAAGATGCTCAAGGAGAAGTCACAGATTGGTGTCATCATTGATGAGTACGGCTGTTTTCAGGGTATCCTGACACTGGAGGACGTGATAGAGACTATCTTCGGACTCGAAATCATCGACGAGATGGACGTAGTGCCCGACATGCAGGCGTACGCCCGCGAGCGTTGGCAGCAGCGTCAGAAACGCTACAAGCCATTGAAAAGTGCTGATAATAAGGATACTGAATCCATTGCGACCTCTGCTAAAGATGCGTATGCCGTCCATGCGGACTGACACCTTGCGTTAATTAGGAGACTGCGTAATCAGCATCTCACAGTTGGCGCAGTCGAAAGTCAAGGCTACGCGGGTGCCGTTCTGCAAACGCAGGTAACGCGGTTCGTTCTGCATCGGGTGTTGTTTGCGGCAATGTCCCATCTCGTAGAGAAGGCAGTAACGGCAAGCCATGAGCGGCGTTGCCGCTGTGGGGAGGACTGCGTGTGAGATACTGCGTGTAGGGTACTGCGTGTGGGGTACGTTGTGCAGGTTACTGCGTGTTGTGGTGTTGTGTATGGCGGTTTGCACCAATTGGCGACGATAGTCGTTGAGTACGCTGATGGGCAGGAAATACGGATAAACCTGTGTGCCATGCACGTTGTTTGTGCACGTTTCGTTGTTTTCGTAGTTGGTATTGTGCCGGATAAGGACCTCGTCTGCGCGGTAGGGAGTATCGCCTAACTTGCTGATTTGCTCGCGGATAGTGGAGTAAGCACGTGCGGGATTCTGTGCAGATTGGTGCTCTGCGGCTATGTCGATACTCGCAAAAGTCGTGTCTGTGTCTTTGTTCAACATTGTGAGCCTGTAGCCATTAGGTGTGTCTTCGAAAGTGATGATTACAGGGATATGCCGCTCTGCGTGCAGGCTGCGCAGGAACTCAACATCTTGATTTCTATATAGTTGCGTGCCGACAGCAAGGCGTGGCATCTGATTGGGCAACACTATGGCTAACCGTTTGAAGCCCTTTGCGTACTGCGGCATCGACACTCCGTTCACCGCAAACCCTTGGTCGCCAAAGCACAATCCGTCGCCGTTGTGCAACATCACATCGGGTTGCAGTTCAATTCCAATGGCATTGTGCTGGATATATGCCACTGTGCCAATGGGTTCTCCTGTGGATTTGGGCGTCTGCCAATTCGCCATCGGGCGCGTCCGCCCATGCAAAAAGTAGTCGGTCTGCCCACGATGGAACGTCTTGGAGGGGTTGGGTACAAAGCCTATCTCCGCTTTCCCGCGTGCCAACGCCTCTGCTTCCTCTATCTCATCTATCAACTGCCGATAGTATGCCACCACATTGGTCACGTAGTCGCGGTCTTTGAGTCTGCCCTCAATCTTAAAGGTCGTCACGCCTGCATCTATCATCTCGCGGAGCGACTGACTGCGGTCCATGTCTTGCAGCGACAGCAGGTAACGCTGATGGATAGGCATTCCGTGGTCGTCCGCTATCTCGTTCCCGTCTTTGTCGAGCAGGTCGTATCGCATACGGCACATCTGTGCACAGCACCCGCGGTTGGCACTCCTGCCCATCAGCACCTCCGACATATAGCACCGCCCGCTGTAACTCACGCACAACGCACCATGCACAAAGGCTTCCAATTCAATCTGATTGTCGGGTTGCGCTTCTGTTACAGCCTTGTGGATAGCCTGTATCTCGTTGATACTCAGTTCTCTTGCTAATACCACACGGCGGAAGCCCATCGCCTGCAATGCCAACACTTGCTCGGGTGTTCGGTTGTCGCATTGGGTGGAGGCGTGCAACCGTATCGGGGGCAAGTCACATTCCAACAGGTGCAAATCTTGGATTATCAGCGCGTCCACCCCCACCTTATATAATTGGTGTGCCAATGCGCAGGCAGGTGCGTACTCATCGTCGCGGAGTAGGGTGTTCAGTGTTACAAGTACTTGAGCACCAAACACATGCGCATACTTCACCAACTCGGCTATATCCTCTACCGAGTTGCCTGCCGCCTGCCTTGCCCCGAACCGTGGTGCACCAATGTACACTGCGTCTGCTCCCGCGTCAATGGCGGCTTTGCCCACTTGGATGTCGCGGGCTGGTGCCAATAATG
>DLLA01000158.1:2935-6507 GCA_002479035.1 Bacteroidales bacterium UBA7574
AGTAATAAGTAATAATTAATAGTTAATGCCGCATTGCGTTCGACAACTCATACATCACAATCCCTGCCGTCACGCTCACATTCAGGCTGTGCTTGGTGCCGTACTGCGGAATCTCTATGCACCCGTCGGCGGCATCCACCACCGTCTGTTGCACACCAAACACCTCATGCCCCAAGATGATAGCCACCTTTTCGCCTTTGCGTAACTGTATGTTACCCAGCATAGTAGAGCCGTGCACCTGCTCCACGGCGTACACCGTGTACCCCGCCTCTTGCAACTCCCGCACCGCGTCCAACGTCTCCTTTCGATACTGCCAATCCACCGTCAGTTCCGCCCCGAGAGCCGTCTTGTGAATCTCCTGATTGGGCGGGCAACAGCATATCCCGCACAGCCACACCGCCTCCAAGCGGAAAGCGTCTGCCGTGCGGAACACCGCGCCGATGTTGTGCTGGCTCCGCACATTGTCTAGTACGATGACTATCGGCAGTTTCTCTACCTCGCGGTACGCCTCTCTGCTGAGGCGGTGCATCTCTTCTATTGTGGTCTTCTGCATGCTACAATATGTATGGGAGACGAATGGTAAGTGTATGGTTTTCAGGCTCTAATGTTATGATGAAATCCTCGTGAATCGGTATCATCTTCCCGCCAGAAAGTGTCAGCAATGTGTTGATGGTACTCTCGTCCACCTCCGTCACTTCGCCCAATTCGCCTTGGTCAATGTCAATGACCCGATAGCCCATGAGGCTCTGCCATGTAGGCAACTCTTCGCTGTCTTCCTGCACATCTCTGTGAAGCATAAAGACCTCTGTGCCAATCAGTGGTTGTGCTTTCTGCTCGCTATCCACGCCCGCCAAGCGGAATATAAGGCTGTCACTGCCTTTCCCGCGCCAGTCCTCCACGCGAAAAGGCGTGAGGATATGCTGTATATTCAGGATGAGGAACGTTGCGTCGGCGTTGTCCCAACACTCGTTCTGCATCAGACATTGCACTTCGCCCTGTTTCCCATGCGGACGGGTAATGGTGCCTATTCGTATGACCTCTTGTGGGGTAATCATAATTCATGTGTTTGCTTATTCCGACACTTTTTGCAGATAGATACGCACCGCATTGCTCACGATTTCGGGGCAAGGGCGTTTCTTGTAATAGGTGTCTGTGCGCACTTCGGGAGCAGGCTGTTGGGCGTGTGGCGCGATGCCCAGCAGTTCCGAGCAGATGATACTGCCATGTTCACCTCTGAATGTTGCAGCCAAATCTTGCACCAAAGTATAGTTATTCGCCTTGCCATCGTGGTCTCCGGGGGTGGCACTGCCATTCTCCAGACCTGCCAACAGAAACATCCCGCAAGCCGCTCCGCAGGTCTGGCGCATACGACCAATCCCTCCTCCGAAAGAGGCTGCCAAGCGTAGCGCAAACGCCTCATCTGTAATTCCATACAGGTCGGCACATGCTGCGAACACCGACTGGCTGCAATTAAAACCCTGGTGAAACAACTCCTGTGCCCGATTGGCACGGGTTTCTATCTCTTGTTCGCTAATTTTCATACCTTATATATAATATGTCTATGGATTCAACCGCACAAATTTGCGCAACAAAGATACAACAATTTTGTCACGCAGACAAATCTTTGTCGGCATATTGCGCAAGGGCAGTATGAATCCTCCGGTAGTAGTTTGCCACATTCAGTTTTTTTGTCTAACTTTGTAGCGTTTTTCTATGAAAAGGTATTGGATAAGGAACAAAGTAAGTAAAAAACAACATCGCAATGAAATATAATTGGACGTATGCCAGCATAGGCGGCAATACCCGTGTGAAGATTCAGTCGGGCGAGGATATTCGCCATTTGGGCGAGTTGGACGAGAAGTTATGGACAGTACTCTCTTGTCCTGTGGCGGGCTTGGAAATACCTGAGGAGAGCCTGAAAATGGTGGATATATCGGGTGACGGCAGGATACATGTGCAGGAAGTCGTTGCCACTGCCGACTGGCTGTGTAGTGTACTACGCACACCGCAGGTGTTGTTGAGCGGCAATAGTCGGTTGGATATCAACGAAATAGCCGACGACAATCTGCGTGCTACTGCTGCTAAAATCGGTAAGGATGGTGTTGTCACTATCGAGCAGGTTAATGAGGCGATGGCAAATGTATCTGTTCCCGTTCAGAGTGCCCCTGAAGCCCCATACACCCCCGAAGTGATGGATGCGTATAAGGTGTGCCAAGATGCTTATAGCCAGTATTTTGCCACATCCCGTCTGCAAGATTTAGGTCTGGCGACTCTGCCCGCGGATGCTCCTGTGCCGGGCATGAAGGAAGATGAGTTTCGTGAAATGGGCGCCAAGATTGCTGCCTATGAGACAGGGATGGCTGCGGTGAATGCCGCCAATGCAGATGCTCAGGCTGCCGCACAGGCGGAATATCAGCCACTGAAGAAATTATTGCTCCTAAACCGTGATTTCTACACGCTGTTGCGTAATTTTGTCTCATTCCAAGACTTCTATGCCAAACGCACGCTGACCGCCATAGGCAAAGCCGACAAAGAGAACAAGTTGGCTATATTCCAAGCCGGTACGCTTGTCATCGACCAGCGTGCCTGTCATCTCTGTCTGCGTGTGAACGACATGAGCAAGCATGACGCACAGGCTGCCGCAAGCGGTATGTTCCTTATCTACTGCAATTGTACACATCGGGCTACGGGTGAGAAGATGCAAATCGTAGCCGCCATGACGGTTGGTGACATTCGTAACCTCAAAGTAGGTAAGAATGCGATGTTTTATGACCGTCATGGGCGTGACTGGGAGGCGGAAGTGGTGAAGATAATCGACAATCCCATATCAATAGGTCAGGCATTCTGGAGCCCGTACCGTAAATTCGGAGAGTGGCTGACCAACCTCATCAATAAATCCGCGGCGGACAAGGAGAACAAAGCCTTCTCCGACATCACCGCCAAGGTGCAGGAGAATGCTCAAAAGCCGGCAGAAGAGAAGTCTCCTGACAAAGTACAAGCCTTCGACATTGCCAAGTTCGCCGGCATCTTTGCTGCCATAGGTATGGCGGTGGGCTATATAGGGGCGTTCATTACCAGTGTGGTGGGCGGATTTGCCAAACTGACATGGTGGCAAGACCTGTTGGCTGTTGTGGCGATCCTGTTGGTTATCAGCGGTCCTGCCATGATAATGGCGTGGTTCAAACTGCGGAAACGCAACCTGTCACCTCTGCTCAATGCGAATGGTTGGGCGGTGAATGCGGATGCTATTGTCAGTGTGATGTTCGGCAGCACCTTGACCGATCAAGCGCAGTTCCCCCTCATCAAAACGCCCAAGAGTGCCAAGGAGTTGGCGCGCAACAAGAAGCGGATGGCTATTGCTATTGCGGTATTTGTGGTGATTATCGCCATTGTGTTGGGCGTGCTTTGCGTATTGGGCTGTCATCCTTTTTCGGTTTGTCCAATAGAATAATTACCGCGATCCACGAAAGGGTACTCCGATACCTTTGTCGCAAATAAACGTTTCAACTATAAACCGTTGATTATATGAAAAGTGAATTGGAGAAATGTATGGCGGGTGAGACGTTCACGGG
>DLLA01000158.1:6558-7211 GCA_002479035.1 Bacteroidales bacterium UBA7574
GACTACAAGTGTTGCACTGCGTGCCAAGCGGCTGATTAGGCAACTGAACAGTTGCGACTACGCAGACACAGAGTCCAAACAGGCAATACTGAAAGCGTTGTTCGGGAGCGTGGGTGAGCATGTGCATGTGGATATTGATTTCCATTGCGAGTACGGGAAGAATATCCACGTCGGCAACCATGTCATCATCAATATGAACTGCACCTTCGTGGACAACCACCGGATAGACATCGGCGACCGTGTGCTGATTGCCTCGGACGTGAAGATGTACACCGCCACCCATTCGACCGCCCCGTCGGTGCGCAACCATAGTGCCAATCCAAATCCTTCCTTTTGGTGTCAGACTTACGCAAGTCCTATTCGCATTGAGGACGAGGTGTGGATTGGCGGGGGTGCGATTCTGCTGCCAGGGGTTACGATAGGCAAAGGTAGCGTGATAGGGGCAGGTGCCGTAGTGACCAAGGATATACCGCCCTATTCGGTGGCAGTAGGTAACCCCGCGAGGGTTATAAGGCAGATTGTGCACTCGGATAAGTAGCCGAGGCACTTGGTTGTTGGCTATCAGAGGTGCTGAAAGATGCTCTCGAACTCTTGTGCGTGGTGTCCAGGGACAAGGAGATGGTGGTTGGCGATGGGGTCGGAGAGCAGGTAAG
>DLLA01000158.1:7287-7455 GCA_002479035.1 Bacteroidales bacterium UBA7574
GCCATACTTGCGTGCGGCAGAGGTTAGGCTGATGCTGGTTGCGCATGAGCGTGACGTCCTCCGCAAAGATACGTGTGAGGTTGCCATTCACTTTCACCAAGGTGTAGTCGCCCAAAGGCAGGTCGGCGTGCAGGGAGATACCGATGCCCGACTCGAAATGCGTCTCGT
>DLLA01000141.1:0-494 GCA_002479035.1 Bacteroidales bacterium UBA7574
TGCCCCCGCCGGTCGGCATCAGTACGAACGTGTCGTTCCCGTCCATCAGGTTGTTGATGATGGCTTCTTGGTTTCCCTTAAACGAGTCAAATCCAAAGTTATGTTGGAGTGCCTCTATCAGTTGTTCATGTCTTGTCATAGAACAATTCTCTTATTCTCTTATCGTTATGCTGCTGTTTCAATATTCATTTTCCCCTGCCGCATTACCCCGTTGATTATATAATAAGGTCATGCTTGTCAGACACCACACTACGCGGTTATCACTTGGACACCACGTTTTGTTCAACAATTTTTACCCCCATATTCCGCGACAAAGGTAACTCTTTTTTCTGACACATACAAGCCTCTTGCTGAAAAAATCAAAGCAATTTATTGAAAAAATCCAAACAAATGCATCAAAGTTCAAGGCAACTGCATCAAGCACTCGTATTTTACATTTACTGGGACGCCCCTGCTGAGTCCGCGCAAGTCTGTGCACGTAGCGGCAGGGTGCT
>DLLA01000141.1:538-740 GCA_002479035.1 Bacteroidales bacterium UBA7574
GTTTGGCACAAACTGAATGGATAATTCTTATTTCTTACGTCCTGTTTTTACATACCATTCTCCATTCTTATTTTTTAACTTTTCATCACTTCATATCATTTTCATCAAACTATTTCTCATCCAAAACCTCCTGTTTTTCATTTTATCCATTCTCAAAATCCCCTCGAATAAACCTTGAAAAATTAGTATGTCATTAGTATGT
>DLLA01000141.1:796-5315 GCA_002479035.1 Bacteroidales bacterium UBA7574
GTATGTGATTAGTATGTGATTCCTATGAACTTATAAGCAGGATATAAGGAGTGTATTGGAACCTCAGAGACCATTTGTCTCAACCTTGCAAATGTTTATATTATTTTCAACTTTCTTTTTTAGGCATCCTTACATGGATAAAGACGAACCTATTAACTATTGCAAATATGGGGTGTTTTATGTAACTTTGCAGGCTTAAATGGAGTGTAAGAACTCCACACAGACAGATTGTTGGATATGAAGGCATTTGTTTTCCCCGGGCAGGGGGCGCAATACACGGGCATGGGCAAGGATTTGTACGACAAATACCCTGCGGCGCGTGCGAAGATGGAGCGGGCAAACGAGATACTCGGCTTTCGCTTGACGGACGTGATGTTTGAGGGCAGTAGTGATGACCTCAAGCAAACGCGTGTCACGCAGCCGGCGGTGTACCTGCATTCCATAGTGGCGGCGGAACTGATGACGGTGGAGCGTCCCGACATGGTCGCGGGGCACAGCCTGGGTGAGTTCTCCGCACTCGTAGCGGCAGGCGCACTCGGTTGGGAAGACGGACTATTATTGGTTAGCGCGCGTGCGCAGGCAATGCAACGCGCGTGCGAGAAGCAGGAATCCACCATGGCAGCCATACTCGGACTGCCCGACGAGGTCGTGGACAGCACATGCCGCCGGATAACGGACGACATCGTGGTGGCGGCGAACTTCAACTGTCCGGGGCAGGTAGTGATTTCGGGCACGGTGAGTGGGGTGGAGCAGGCTTGCCAATTGCTCAAGGCGGCAGGTGCCAAACGCACATTGCGCCTGCCCGTAGGCGGTGCCTTCCATTCGCCCTTGATGCAGCCTGCAGCTGAAGAACTGCGCGAGGCGATACTCCGTACCGATTTTCATACACCGCAATGCCCTGTATATCAGAATGTAAGCGCACGTGCTGAGACCAACAAAGACATCATCAAACAGCAGTTGTTGCAGCAACTCACCTCGCCCGTACATTGGACGCAGAGTGTGCAGCAGATGATTGCCGACGGAGCCACCGAGTTCTATGAGTTCGGACCAGGAGACGTGCTCAAAGGGCTTATCCGAAAGATAGATGCCAACGTCAGTGTGGGGTAGGGGACAGAGATTCGTAAACGACTAAAAACAAACAAGATATATGTTTAGAACAGCAACTTGCGGCGAGTTACGTCTCGCCGACGTGGGAAAAACGGTAACACTCGCCGGATGGGTTCAGAGAATCCGCAAAATGGGTGGCATGACTTTCATAGACCTGCGCGACCGATATGGCATCACGCAGTTGGCGTTCCAGTCCACAGGCAAGCCCGATGAGGATGCCATGCTTGAGAAAGCCAATTCGGTAGGACGTGAATATGTACTGCAAGTAAAGGGCGAAGTTATTGAAAGACAGAGCAAAAACGCCCAGTTACCTACAGGAGAAGTTGAGATAAAAGTCAGCGAACTCAACGTATTAAACCCCGCTGTAACACCGCCATTCACCATTGAGGACGACACCGACGGAGGCGACGACCTGCGTATGAAATACCGTTACCTCGACTTGCGCCGCTCATGCGTACGCAAGAACCTCGAGTTGCGCCACAAGATGGCTTTTGAAGTACGCCGCTACTTGGACGAACAAGGCTTCCTTGAGGTGGAGACACCTGTCCTTGTCAACTCTACACCTGAAGGCGCACGTGACTTTGTCGTACCGAGCCGCATGAATCCCGGGCAGTTCTACGCACTGCCGCAAAGCCCGCAGATACTGAAGCAGTTGCTCATGGTGAGCGGATTCGACCGTTACTTCCAGATTGTCAAGTGCTTCCGCGACGAGGACCTGCGTGCCGACCGCCAGCCGGAGTTCACCCAAATCGACTGCGAGATGTCCTTTGTAGAACAGGAAGACGTACTGAATATGTTCGAAGGTATGTCCCGTCACCTGTTCAAGACCATTCTCAATATAGACCTGCCCAAACTGCCGCGTATGACGTGGGCGGACGCCATGAAATACTATGGCAGCGACAAGCCCGACACTCGTTTCGGCATGACCTTTGTTGAGTTGCAGGACATCTTCCACGCAGCAGAGGAGCAGAAGCCTGAAAACGAGCGTTTTAGCGTCTTTGCCAATGCCCAATATATAGGCGGTATCTGCGCCAAAGGTTGCGCACACTATACCCGCAAGCAGTTGGATGCACTCACCGAGTTCGTGAAACGCCCGCAAGTAGGTGCCAAAGGTATGGTTTATGCACGTGTGGAGGCTGACGGTAGCATCAAGTCAAGCGTGGATAAGTTCTACGGACAGGACGTATTGCAGACGGTGGCACATGAGATGCAGGCGGAAGCAGGGGACTTGCTGCTGATTTTGAGCGGCGACGATGCTATGAAGACGCGCAAGCAACTGAGCGAACTCCGTCTCGAAATGGGACGTCAACTTGGGCTTCGCGACCCGAAGAAGTTCTCATGCCTGTGGGTTATCGACTTCCCGATGTACGAATGGAGCGACGAGGAGAACCGCCTTATGGCGATGCACCATCCCTTCACCAGTCCCAAGCCTGAGGATATCCCGCTGATGGATACTAATCCTGCTGCCGTACGCGCAAACGCTTATGACATGGTAATCAACGGTGTAGAGGTCGGTGGCGGTAGTATCCGTATCCACGATGCACAGTTGCAGGAGAAGACGTTTGAGATTCTCGGATTCACACCCGAACAGGCACAAAAGAAGTTCGGCTTCTTGATGAATGCCTTCAAGTACGGTGCGCCGCCTCACGGAGGTCTGGCGTATGGTCTTGACCGTTTTGTCTCTTTGTTTGCGGGCTTGGATAGTATCCGCGACTGCATTGCGTTCCCCAAGAACAACCAAGGCCGTGACGTGATGCTTGGTGCCCCTGGCGTTCTCGACCCAATCCAATTGGACGAACTCCAACTCGACATCCGCAAAAAGAAAGACAGCGAATAATGGCAGAAAGATGGCACATTAAGCACGAAATACAAGCGAATAAACTGAACAACAGACAATTACCGTAGTATTAACCGTGATGTAAGCAGAGATTATACCAAATGGCGTGGCTACTGATAAGCCACCCATTTGGTACTCTAATTACGATTATGTAAAATAGCACTCTAACAAAGTCCCTATTTGCATACAATACACCATAGTATTACACCTTATATAAAAATAGTATTACACCTTAATATATAGAGATGTACAAATGATAACCTACCTTGATGAGATATTGAATGAGGCGCAGGATTCGCAGCAGGATGTGGAATACATTCCATTGGCTGCAGACGATGATGCGACCAAAGAACCGGAACTGAACAACGGCGACGTGCTGGGCGTGTTGCCGCTTCGGAATATGGTTCTGTTCCCCGGTGTGCTGCTCCCCGTAACAGTGGCGCGACCGAAGTCCAAGAAATTAGTAACTACCGCTTTCAAGAACGATGCACTGTTGGCTGTATGTTGCCAAAAAGCACAAGATGTAGCAGAACCGGGCTCTGATGACCTATATATATTAGGTACAGCCGGGCGCATATTGCGTACGTTGGATATGCCCGATGGTAGCCTGATGGTGATATTGGAAGGTATGGAACGTGTTGAAATACAAGAGATTGTTAGCACAAAGCCCTACCTGAAGGCCCGCGTGAAAGTGGTAGAAGAAGTCTTCCCGAAGCGCAATGACAAAGAGTTTATTGCCTTAGTGAGCAGCCTGAAAGAGCAAGCAGAGAAGATTATCAAGCGCATGGAGAACCTGCCTGCCGAGGCAGGAATGACCCTGCGCAGTATTGACAATCCCCCTACCCTTGTGAATTACATCTGCGGAAACTTCGGCATACGTATCGCGGAAAAACAGAAACTATTGGAGGAAAGCGAGATTAAGCAACGCGCCATCGCACTATTGGAACTGCTGAACACCGAGTTGCAAATGCTTGAGATGAAGGCTGCCATCCAAAACAAGACACGTGAGGATATAGACAAAGAGCAGCGCGAATACTATCTGCACCGTCAAATGGAGACCATTCAGAAGGAGTTGGGTGACTCTGACGAGCAGATAGCCAACGCCATGCAGGAACGGTCGAAGCAGAAAAAATGGGGCGAGAAGATGCAACAAACTTTTGAAAGCGAGTTGAAGAAGTTGCGTCGGATGCCGTCTCATTCGCCTGAATACTCCACGCAACAGAACTATCTGGATACTCTGCTTGACCTTCCGTGGAACGAATATTCGGAGGATAATTACGATATTCGCCACGCGCAAGAAGTGCTGGACCACGACCATTACGGCATGGAGAAAGTCAAGGAACGCATTATCGAGTACTTGGCAGTGCTGAAGATGAAAGCCGAGAGCGACAAACCGCAAGAGATGAAGGCGCCGATTCTGTGCCTGTATGGTCCTCCGGGTGTGGGCAAGACAAGTCTTGGCAAGTCGATAGCAGCGGCATTGGGACGCAAATATGCACGTATCAGTTTGGGTGGTCTTCACGATGAAGCCGAGATACGCGGACATCGTCGTACCTACATCGGTGCCATGCCAGG
>DLLA01000068.1 GCA_002479035.1 Bacteroidales bacterium UBA7574
TAATTCTTCATTTTTAATTCTTCATTCATCGGGAAAAGGTGCACGTACTTTAGAAAAAGATACCCATAGTTAATAATCGGCTGAGGTGAGCAAACGCAAATTTGCCGATTTGAAATGTTAGCATTAAATTTGCGGCGTGTTTTAGGGGAAAATCCGTCTGTTTTATTCGGACAATCTTAAAAAAACGACGTTTTTATAGTACAGAAAAAATCCATAGATTATGAAGAAATTTTACATACTTTTGTTGGCTGTTTTGAGCAGCGCAAATGTAGCCGTGCAGGCACAACAAGTACCCAACGCAGGGTTTGAAGATTGGAGCGGAGCAGCATTTGACGGCAACGCACAGCCTGCCAATTGGAACGCGAGCAACGTGGCGCAACTCGGGTTTAAGTTCAATTTTGCCCACAAAGAGACAGGGCATACAGGAAGTGCGTCTATGATGGTGCAAGGGCAAGAAGTGGGGGCTATGGGTATTAAGGAACCGTCGCCAGGATATTTCTCACTGGGGCAGCCTTGGGCATATATCAAAAATCTTGATACAGACGGAGCCACGGCAGGAACCGAAGGCGGTATCAGTTGGACATACCGCCCTGACACTATGTCGGTATGGATAAAGAGAACAGGCAACAATACCGACAAAGAGGACTTTTACTTGTTATATTACGCATGGTCGGGAACAGCCAAAGGGTCGAAATACACAGGCAAGAATGGTAAATGCACCTCGGTGAGCAAGACCAATGAGGAGAGTGACATCCGACAGGCATTGGATGCCAACGGCTGCGGTACAGACCAGAAAGCCAATCAGATAGCCGAAGGAATGTGGCGTGAGAGGAAGACGTATGGCGAGTGGACGAATATCCGCGTACCTATTTACTATTTCAACAACGACGTGCCGACGATGATGAATATCATCTTCTCGGCAAGCAACTACCCGAACTTCCGTGCCAACAACGGTTTGAATCCGGGCAACTCACTGTATGTGGACGACGTGGAATTGATTTACGCTTCCACAATTCAGAAATTGTATATCAGCGGCAAAGAGTGGCGTGGCTTCAACCCGAACACTAGTGAAGAGCAAGTATATTCGTTGGGGCGTGCAGCAACCGCATTGCCCGAAATTAAGGGTTTGCGTGGTGCAGGAAGTCTGACAAACGCTGCAGGAACAACGGTCACATTGGTAGGACGCGAGTTGGGCAGCAACGAGATGAGTATAGTGAATGGTGAGATAGATGGAGCACCCACAGTGATTACGGTGAAGTCGGAAGACGGCAAATCAACCACCACCTACAAGATAAAGTTCGTACGCGAGGCAAGCAGCAATGCAAACTTGGCGGGGATAAATATAAACGGCAAAGCACTGGAAAACTTCCAACAGGGTGTATATGCATACACGGTAGAGTTACCCTATGGCACTACCGCAGCACCCGTGATAAGCGCTGATACACAAGAAGATGCACAGACGGTGGAGATTACACAAGCCTCATCCACAACGGGCAAGGCAACGATAGTAGTCACAGCAGGCGACAAGACCACACAAGCCACCTATACCATACAGTTCAAAGTCGGAGCATTGTCAGATAACACACTGATTGATATACAGGTAAACGGCACTTCTGTAGCAGGCTTTGCGCCCAACAAGATGGCATATCAGGTGTCACTGCCGACAACCACTACCACGATGCCCGCAGTGAAAGGCATATCGGCATACCCCGACGGTGCACAGACTATCAAGTACATTGCACCTGCCACGATAGACCGCGGCATATACCAGATACAGGTATCCAGCCCGGGTAACCCTACCCCGAAGACATACAAACTGACCTTCAAGTTAGAAGCATCATCATACTCGTACCTCAAAAGCCTGCAAGTAGGCAACGGACTCATCAGCAACTTCGACCCCGAACAGACCACCTACTATGTCAACCTGCCGATTGGTACAACCGAACTGCCAAAGATAAGTTACGAATTAGGCGAACCAACACAGCAGGTGAGCGTGCAAGAAGGCGGTTTGGATGGTACGACCAAGGTGATTGTGACAGCTGGTGACGGTGTCACGCAGACGGAATACAAAGTGGTATTCTCTACGGAAAAATCGGACATTGTGACGCTGAAGATGATTTATATTGGAGGCGAACCGTTGGCGGACTTCAGTGCCGACAAGACGGATTACACCCACCTGCTGCCCATCGGCACAACGGTAATGCCTGATATCACATTCGACAAAGGCGATGAATATCAGACAGTTCGCGTAGTAAGCGGCGGGCTGAACGGCATCACACGTATCACCGTAGTGGCAGGCAACGGAAGCAGTATGCTGTACCAAATATCCATGCGCGTACAGCAGGCAACGAATGCAACACTCAAGATGATTTATGTAGGCGGCAAGCCATTAGAAGGTTTCACACCGCAACAAACAGAATATGACTATCGGCTACCCAAAGGCACTACACAGTTGCCCATAGTAACGTATGACAAGAACGATGACTACCAGACTGTTACCACTCGCTCCGGTGGTATAAATGATGACTACAAGATTACGGTTCGTCCGCAAACAGGTGCCAGCATGACCTATGTGATTCACTTCTCTGTGGAGACATCGGACAATACAGCATTGCAGATGATTTACTTGGACGGCAAGCCACTGCCCGAGTTTGACAGTGAAGTGCTTCAATATACGCACACACTGCCCGTAGGTGTCAGCAAGATACCTTCTGTGACCTTCGACAAAGGCGAAGACAGTCAGAAAGTGTTGAGTATCTTCGGCAACAATGTACAAACCATCACAGTCACAGCCGAGAGTGGCAAGAGCCGCACATACACAGTCACATTTGTGATTCAGAGGTCGGAGAGTGCGTACCTGAAGATGATTTATCTGGACGGCGACAGTCTGCGCGGGTTCGACAAGCAGACATTCGACTACACCATGACCCTCACAGGCAGTACATGCCCTCGCATCACAGTGGATAAGGAAGACGGACAACAGGTTACCATCACCACCCCTTATGCTGCAGGACGCGCACAGATTGTGGTGCGGACAGAATCAGGGGCATCCAATATCTATACGGTGGAGTTCACGAGCAACACCAAGAGTAGCGCACTGCTGCCTATGATATATGTAAACGGTCAGGCTGTCAGCGGGTATCAGTCCGATGTCTTTGAGTATGACTTGGAGTATATCGGCGCATATCCGAGCGTGACTTATGACGCTGCCGAGGGACAGAATGTAACCGTATTCAGAGAGCATAATACGCTGACTGTCTATGTAATATCAGGTGCAGACAAAGCCAAATACACACTGCGTTGGTTGTCTATGGCATCCGCTGATTGCACACTGCGCAACATTCTGTTGGACGGAAAGGCATTAAGTGGTTTCAGCCCCAAGCAGAAAACATACAATGTTCAGTTGCCCGCAGGTGCCACGTTGCCTGCCGTAACGTATGAGGTGCAGAACGACCGCCAGACCATATATGCGGGGTGGCGAAATGGCAGTGTCTATGACCTGTTGGTAAGTGCCGAAAATGGCGATACCACACGGTATAGTCTGCAGTTCAATATCGCCAAGTCCGACAATGCCAACCTGCTCGATATGAGTGTGGACGGCTACGATATTCACTTTGTTCCCACTACCTATGAGTATCGCCTCAACATTGCCGAGGGCATCAAACTGCCTGCTTTGCACATCACACCCGACAGCCGACAGAGCACCGAGATGCACAATGTGAATGACCATGAGCAGCAAGTGACGGTAGTTGCCGAAAGCGGCAAGACCAACATCTACCGCGTACTTTACACCCGCACGCAATCGGCTATTACAGGATTGGCGGACATTCTGATTGACGGACAAAGCCTACAGGGTTTCCGTAGCGATGTGCACGAGTATGTGGACTCATTGGCTTGGCGCACCACCGTGGTGCCTTGCGTACAACCTATAGGGTTGGTGGACAACCAGACGATTACCACATACCATAGTGCCGTCAACGGCATCACACGCATTCACGTAGAGGCGGCAGACGGTGTCACCACAGCAGACTATCAAATCGCTTTCCCCGTACGCCAATCGGGCAACACCGCGCTGAACAATATCACCATTGAGCATGAGTCAGTATCTATTGACTTCGACCCCGCACAGACAGAATACACGATTCGTATGCCATTAGGTGAACAGGTTGCACCGATGGTGTCGTATGAGGTGACAGAAGAAGAGCAGAATGTACGGTATATCGCACGCCCGTTAGGGCAAACGAGCCAACTGATTGTCACCGCCGAGAATGGTAACTCACGCACCTATAATCTCTCATTCCTGCCCACGTATGCGGAAGGCGACAACCTCCTTGCTGCTATCAAGATTGGCGAAACAGGGCAGGTGCTGCCCCCCTCGGACACGGTAGCAACTATCGCCTTGCCGTATGGTTGCCGCACCCTTACTGCCCAATACACCAAGTCTTTCGCAGGACAATCCGTTTGGGTACAACCGGGTGGCATCAATGCCCCCACCATCATCACTGTGCGTTCCAACCGTCCTAACGACAAAGACGTCACCTACACCCTCACCCCGCAAGTAGAGACACAGAACCCTGCCGTCCTGACAGGAATCACAGTCAACGGACAACCCATCAAAGACTTCGACCCGAACCGTTTCTCTTATATTGTTAATGTAACCTCATACCCAATTATAGAGTACGAAATAAGCGACGAAGTAGAAGACAGGGTTCTTATCACAAATAGCAAACATTGGCAAATTAGAGTGACCGCTCAAGGACAAACTAATCTATATGACCTATGGTTCTACTACAGCAATGATGTTATTCCCAATGGTGAATTTTCAGAGTGGGCAACTGCAAAATACAATAATGCACAAAAACCTGCAGGTTGGCAAGTTTTGGCAGATGCTGCGGAAAAGGGTAGTACTGTTTGGGGTACATATAAAAGTGGAGATGAATGTAAGCAATCGGATGCAGGTATCGCTTTCTTGAAAACAGCCTATAGTGCTAAATTAATGCGCAGTACACCCGGATTCATGACTTTGGGAACTATATCAGGAGAACTTGATACAGAGAATAGTTTCCAAATTACGGGAGGCATACCTTTCCATAATTCACCTGACACATTAAAAACGTACTATAAAGCACCTAAAATAGTTGATTACAACCGAATCGTATATATATTGTCAGGTTCAAATGGTACATATACGGAGGAACATAATGATTCGAAGACCTTTAATGACTATCAGTTGCTTACGATAGATTTGGCAGATATTAACCAAAAGGCAGGAATGCCCAACTCTATAAACCTTATTTTCAATTCCAATTGGAGAGAAACGGGTAATTTAGGGAACCAAGGTGGTATGGGTACTCAAGCCGAGATGTATGTTGACTGGGTTCGTTTCTCCTACAACAGCACCCTTACTGCCCTCACCGTCAATGGCATAGACGCTGCTATGGAAGGTAATGCTTTCACGGCTACCCTCACCGATGCCGAGCAAACAGGCATACCTGCTCTCTCCTTCACCGGCGAGGTCAGCGACCAGGCGCAGCAAATAGAGTGGCAAGACGAAGTAATTGATGGGGCTTTCGGTGTCCGCAACGCCGTCATCACCAACTACGCCGAGGACGGCACTTCCACCCGCTACACCCTCAATGTACGTCGCCCGTTGGACACGCGCAACACGTTGAAAGACTTGCAGGTAGATGGCATCACGTTGTCTGGTTTCACACCCGATAGTACGGACTACACCTACCACCTCAATGCCTCCAACCGCTATATTCCGGACATTACCCCCGTGGCACAGGGCTACCTGCAAACTGTCACCACCCACTACGCAGACTCCACCTGCACCATCACCGTTACCCCCGAATCAGGCAACAGCAAGGTGTACACCATTCGCTTCGTAACAGACCTCTCCGATGATGTACAGTTGGCAGGTATCTTCGCCGCAGGCATCACATTCAATCCCGAGCAAACAGAGTACGACATCACAGCCGACAGACTGCCCGTTATCTCTTTCACCAAGAAATCTGATGGTCAGACCGTTGACCTCAGCAACGGCATTCTCACCGTCACCGCCGAGAACGGCAACCAAGGCACCTACACCATTCATCTCCATCGCCCCGCAGTCACCACTACGGCACAACTCGATGAGATAGAGTTGGACGGCATCGCTCTCCGCGCTTTCACAAGCGACACCTACGACTACACGCACGAGCGTCCTGCACGCGCAGCCTTCCGCCGCACTTGGAAGCAAGACTCCGTCGTCTTCGTCCAATCGCCCAAGCAGATGCAGTGGCATGTCTTCGGCACCGGCGCACAGCACACCTACACCATCACCTACCCCACCACGTTGTCCGACGACACCACGCTCGACAGCCTGCTGCTCAACGGCAAACCCTTGCCTGACTTCAACCGTGACATTACCGACTACACTGTCACCACAGACCATGAAGTCCACCTCCACGCCTTTGCCAACATCTCCGCACAATCGCTCACGGTAACCCGTGACACCCTCAATGGTGCCAACGCCTATCTCTACACCGTCACTGCGGAGAACGGCACCGTCGGCAAGACCTACCGTATTAATATCCTGCCGCAGCGTTCCTCCGAGGCACATCTCAACGGTATCTACCTCAACGATGTCCTGCTCAGCGACTTCCGTCCTGACCAATATCAGTACACCTTCACCCTGCCCGCAGGTGCATACAAGGAGGCTGAACCTGTCCTCCCGTCATTGCGCTACGAACTCGGCACACCGCACCAGCAGGTCAGCCTTGAGTATGGTCGCTTGGGCGAGACAACCAACATCTTCGTCACTTCCGAAGACGGCACTGCTTCGCAACTCTACACCGTCCTCGTGCAGGCGGAACCCAGCCATAATGCGCACCTTACGGGCATTGCCGTCAACGATGTGCCTGTGCAGAACTTCAAGAGCGAGCGCCTCTACTATTCCGCCCGCACCTCCGATGCCGACATCCGTCTATCGTGGTCTGCCGACGACCGTTTCCAGACCGTCACCACCACCCGCGACGGCGACTCCTACACCCTGCACGTCACCGCACAGGACGGCACCACAACCAAGGATTACCTCATCGACATCTATCGTGAGTCCCCGTCCAACGACGCCACATTGGCTGACATCCTCCTCGACGGCAACACCTTCAGTGCTTTCCACACTGACCTCAACCCCATCCTCACCTTCTCGCCCACGCAGCAGACCTACACCATCAACCTGCCATCAGGCACTACTTCCACACCCGAAGTATCTGCCCGTCTCAAACTCGATGGTCAGTCTGTCGAGGTGCGCCAACAGGATTGGACTACCTATCTCGACGTCACCGCCCCCGATGGCACCACCGTCATCACCTACGCGCTCCATTTCCTGGCACCGCAGTCCGGTGATGCCAACCTCCGCATGATATTCATCAACGGCGACTCGCTCCCCGGTTTCGCACCCGACCGCTACACCTATTTCGTCAGCCTGCCTATCGGTGAGACCACCCTGCCCGACCTCATCTTCGAACGCGGCGAGGAACATCAGACGGTTCGCGACTCCCTCACGGGCACTATGCAGCGTACCCTCTTTGTCACTGCCGAGAACGGCAACACACGCCAGTACACCCTCACCTTCACCCGCATCCTGTCCACTATCGACACTCTCCGCGCTATATATGGTGATGGTATGCTCATCAGCGGGTTCCGCCCCGACTCTTTCTACTACGCCTACACGCTCCCCGTCGGCACCGACCATATCCCCGACCTCACGTGGGACAATGGCGACCGTTGGCAGACTATCGACACCGCCACGGTCATGCGTAGTGAATTCAGTCGCACCACCCAACTGCAAGTCACTGCCATGTCGGGCAGCAGGAACACCTACACCGTAGCCTACACCATCGCACGCTCGTCATGCGACACGCTGCAGATGATTTACTTCAATGGCCAACCGCTCCCTGACTTCATCGGCACCCGCGAGGAGTACACCATTGACCTTGCTGCGGGCGACAGCCTCGCACCGGCGTCCTCCGACATCATCGCTATGCAGGGCGACGAGTGGCAGACCGTCACCCCGTCCGACCTTGTGCCCTACACCCTCAACGGTACACAAATAGGCTGGCGCACCACCCTCCTTGTCACGGCACAGGACGGCCGCACACGCACCTACAATCTCTTCTTCACTTTCACGCCTGTGCTCTCCGACAATACTGACCTCGCCAATATCTACCTCGCAGGGCATGCTATCCCCGACTTCCGCCCCGACCGGCTCACCTATTTCGACACCATCCCCGAGGGCGGCACACGTCCCTCCGTGCTCGTCGAGAAGGGCTATGCTGCACAATCCGTCACCATCACCGAGGGGGACACCACACTCATTCTCGTCACGGCCGAGAACGCCACCGCACAGGCTACCTACCGCGTCATCTTCACGCGTCTGCAGTCGCCCTACGCGCTCCTGGATGCTATCCTGCAAGACGGCGAGTTGCTTCCTGACTTCCGTCCCGACTCCTTTGAATACAGTGTCACCCTGCCCTACGGCACCTCCACACTGCCTGTCTTCACCGTCCGCAAGGGGCACGAAGGTCAGCAAATCACCATCGACACCCTCCACGCCACCGTTGGCAATCGCACGCAGACCACCATACGTTTCTCCGTCACCGCAGCAGACCTGGTCAACTCTTCCGAGTACGACATCCGCATTCTCAATGCGCTCAACGACAACTGCCGCCTCCGCCGACTCCTCATTCGTGGCACGGACATCGAGGGCTTCCACAGTGACACCCTACTCTACCACCTCACCTACCCCATCGGCACGGACTCCACGGCACTCGTCACGCTCTCGGACATTCAAGCCGAGGCGGAGGATGCCGATGCTAATGTCTCCGTCACCGCACAGGGCACCTCTTTCATCATTCAGGTCACTGCCGCCGATGGAGTCTCCGCGCGTGTGTACACCATCACCCAGACCATTCTGCTCAGTGCCAACACGCGCCTCAGTGCTATCTACCTCGACAGTGCCCTCATTCGCGACTTCGACCCCGATATTCTCGACTACACCTACTACATCACCGACGTCCGCCCCGCCGTGCATGCAGTGCCCGAGGACGAGAATGCGACAGTCGAGTTCTCTATGTACACCCCGGGCGAACCGTTCTACATCTACGTCACCGCCCCCAGTGGCGACGAGCAGGTCTATAGTGTCCTCTTCCTCGAGTCCACCATTCATACGGCCACCTCGCCCACGGCGAACGATGTCCTCGTCAAGCACATCGGCGGCACGATGCAACTCGTCTTTGCCACCATTCGCAAGAACGTCTCTGTAGCCGTGTACACCGAGCAGGGCAACTTGGTTTACTATGCTCCCGTCCCCGAATCCGACCAGAATGATGCCACCATTGTCACCAATGTCGAGGGCTCGGAGACTATCATCGACGTGCATACTCCCAAGGCACAGTGCACCTTGCCCAACTGCGACCAGCGATACCTGTACATCTTCTTTGAGAACGACAAGCGCCGCATCACTTCAGGCAAAATCGCCCTCATTCGATAACGTCTCCCGTCGTGGTCATGCAGGCTGCCTACCCCCGTAGGCAGCCTCTTTTTTATATAGTCCGTTTTCTATTGAATGTTTTGGTTTTTGCCATCCATATTATACGTTGAGGTCATATCATGTTATACCGTTTGTTGGTCATTTTTATTCC
>DLLA01000138.1:0-7436 GCA_002479035.1 Bacteroidales bacterium UBA7574
TTCAACATAGTTCGTACTAATAACCCGTTAATCACCCGATGAGGACACGAGAAGAACACGAGACCTCCCCAACCCCGCCAAAGGAGGGGCTCAATAAAAAGTTGGGACGGGGTAAAAGAGGTACGATTTACGAATTTAGGATGGGCGATTTGTGAACTTACAAGGGACGATTTATTTTAGAGATGTGTGGAGAAGTGCGATTTATTGGAGATACAATGCAGTTTCTAAGGAGATAAGAAACTGCTATTGCATATATACGCAAAAAGCAGTAACTTTGCAGGCTAAATATGTGAGAAATGGAATACAAGTATTTGAATGACATACATTACCCGAGTGACCTGAAACGGTTGCCGCGTGAGGCGTTGCCGCGCGTGTGCGAGGAGGTGCGGGACTTTATCATACATGAGTTGAGCCATAACCCCGGACACTTGGCATCATCGTTGGGCACCGTGGAACTGACCTTGGCGCTGCATTATGTGTTCGACACGCCCGAAGACAAGTTGGTATGGGACGTGGGACATCAGGCTTATGCGCATAAGATACTGACAGGCAGGCGCGAGCGGTTCCATACCAACCGGCAGTTCAAGGGGCTGGCTCCGTTTCCGACACCCGCGGAGAGCGAGTATGACGCCTTCGTGGCAGGGCATGCGAGCAACAGCATTTCGGCAGCGTTGGGCATAGAGATTGCCGAGGAACGGCTTGCCGCAGAGGAAGGCAGACCGGCACACAACGTGGTGGCTATCATAGGCGACGGGGCGATGACGGGCGGATTGGCATTCGAGGGGCTGAACAACACCTCGATGGACCATAATAATCTGCTTATCATACTGAATGACAACAATATGGCTATCGACCCCATAAAGGGCGGATTCACGCAGTATCTGGTGGATTTGACGACCAGTGCGCGGTACAACAAGTGGCGTTGGTGGCTGTATAACGCGGCGCGGAGACTGCACCTGATTGACGAGAGCCAGAAGAGCAAGGTGCTCAGATTCAACAACAACCTGAAGACCATACTCACCCATCAGCCGAAGAATATATTCCAGGGCTTGAATATCCGCTATTTCGGTCCGGCAAACGGCAACGACGTGGAGGACATGGTGCGGATACTGAGCGAGATAAAGAACTACAAGGGTCCGAAAGTGCTGCATATCGTGACGCGCAAAGGTTGTGGCTACGAGCCTGCGGAAAAGGACCAGACGACATGGCATGCGCCAGGGGAGTTCAATGCCGAGACAGGAGAACGCATACAGGGTGCGGCTGCGAATACGCCGCTGTGGCAGGAGGTGTTCGGCAACAAACTGCTGCAACTGGCAGAGGAGAACGAGAAGATTGTGGGGGTGACGCCTGCGATGCCGAGCGGTTGCAGTATGAGTATCATGCAACAGGCGATGCCCGACCGTGTGTTCGACGTGGGGATTGCCGAAGGGCATGCGGTGACGTTCTCGGCGGGTATGGCACAACAGGGGTTGCTGCCGTACTGCAATGTGTATTCTTCTTTCTTGCAGCGGGCATACGACAATATCATTCACGATGTGGCGTTGCCGAAACTGCATGTGGTGCTGTGCATCGACCGCGCGGGGATAGTGGGGAATGACGGTGCGACACACCACGGACTGCTGGATTTGGCGTATCTGCGTCCCGTGCCGAACATGATAATCGGTGCGCCGATGACGGGTGAGGCACTGGAACAGATGATGGAGATTGCGCAGACCGTGGAGGGTCCGATAGCCATCCGTTACCCGCGCGGCAGGAGTGTGATGCGCCCGAATCTGCCACCAGTGGAGTTGGGGCAAGGGGCGTATATCCGTCGCGGCACAGAAGTGGCGGTGCTGAGTATCGGTGCCATCGGCAACACGGTGAGCGAGGCGATTGAGGCGTTGTCGGAGAAAGGCAGGAGGGGCAAGTTCGCGCATTTCGACATGCGCTGGCTGAAACCCATTGACGACAATATCCTGCATCAGGTGGGAGAGAACTTCCAAAAGGTGATTACCGTGGAAGACGGCGTGACGGAAGGCGGATTGGGCAGCGCCGTGGTGGAGTACATGGCGGAGCATAACTACTCGCCGACGATTGTGCGGCTGGGCATCCACGACCGGTTTGTGGAGCACGGGAGCACGCAGGAGTTGTATCATCTGTTGAAATTGGACAAGGAAGGACTATGCGAATCATTATTGCAGGTGCTGGAGAGGTAGGCACGCACTTGGCAAAGTTGCTGTCGCGCGAGGATATGGACATCTGCCTGATGGACGAGCGGCAGGAGCGATTGGGCGACTTGGACGCGAACTACGACATGCTGACCAAGGTCGGCAGCCCGACTTCTATCCATGATCTCAAGGATATCGGTGTGCGCAATGCCGATTTGTTTATTGCCGTAACGCCCTTCGAAACGGAGAACATCACGGCATGTATGCTCGCCAATCAGTTGGGGGCGAAGAAGACCCTCGCGCGCGTGGACAACTATGAGTATATCCAACCCGAGAACAAACAACTGTTCGAGGCGATGGGACTGAACCACCTCATCTACCCTGAAGTGCTGGCGGCACACGAGATAGAGGCGGCACTGAAGACCAACTGGATGCGCTACCACCTGACGCTGTGCGACGGGGTGCTGGAGATGTGCGTGATGAAAGTGCGTGCCGGTGCGCCGATGGTGGGGAAGCAGTTCCTGTCGGGGTTCTTCAACCACGGGCTGTATCGCGTAGTGGCTATCAAGCGCGGGCAGGACACCATCATCCCGCGCGGACAAGACGAGATAATGGCGGGCGACATGGTGTATGCCGTCTGCACACACGACAATATGGAGACCCTGCGCGAACATGGCGGCAAACAGAAACGCGATATACGCAACATCATCTTCTATGGCGGCACCCGTATCGCCCAAAAGGCGGTGCAGAACCTGCCCGACGGACTGAATATCAAGATACTGGAGGCAGACCGCGACTTGTGCTATCGATTGAGCGAGAAAGTGAACAAGGCGTTGATTATCAATATCGACGGCAGTGATATGGAGGCATTGAAGGACGAAGGCATACAGGACGCGGACGCTTTTGTGGCAGTAACGGAACACAGCGAGGCGAACATCTTCGGGTGCCTCGCTGCCAAGCGTTTCGGCGTAAAAAAGACCATCGCCGACGTGGAGAATATCGACTATATCCCTATGGCTGAGGGACTTGACATCGGCTCCGTACTCAACAAGAAGACCATCACGGCATCGTACATCTACCAGATGTTATTAGACGCGAGTGTGCTGAATGTGCGCAACCTGACCAACGCCGACGCCGAGATTGTGGAGTTTATGGCAGAGGAAGGCAGTCGCATCACGCACCACAAGATACGCAATTTGGGGCTTCCTATGGATGCCAACATAGGTGCTATCGTGCGTGCCGGCGAGGGCATATTGGTCAACGGTGAGACGCAAGTCATACCCGGCGACCAGGTAGTGGTGTTCTGCAAACAGCACGTATTGAGGCAGTTGGAACGTTTTTTCTGATTTATCGGAACTTTTTACATGACTCGGACATTCAATTGGCGGTTGGTCTTCAAGACGATGGGTGTGCTACTGTGCATAGAGGCACTGTTTATGCTGGTGCCTACACTCGTATCGTGGTTGTATGACGATGCCGATACGTGTGCATTTCTCGTATCCACACTGCTGACATTGTCAGCGGGTCTGCTGCTGTGGCTGTGCGGACGCAACGCGCTCAGGCACGTGGGAGAACGCGAGGGATACGTGATTGTGGCGTTGGTATGGGTGATATTTTCTATCTTTGGCATGCTACCCTACTATCTGAGCGGGCAGATAGAGACAATCACCGATGCTTGGTTTGAGACCATGTCGGGCTTCACCACCACGGGAGCCTCCATTATCCCCGATGTGGAGGTGATGACGCACGGCGTACTCTTCTGGCGTGCTATGACCCATTGGATTGGCGGTATGGGGATTATCGTGCTGAGTGTGGCGATACTGCCTATGTTCGGCTTGGGCGGAATGCAGTTGTATGCCGCCGAGGCTACGGGGGTGAGTTACGAAAAACTGTCGCCCCGTATTGCAGACACCGCCAAGCACATGTGGGGAATGTACATCTGTCTGACCTTGGCAGAAACAGGTATCTTGTGGCTGCTCGGCATGGACGGATTCGACTCGGTGTGCCACTCGATGTCCACCATAGCGACGGGCGGCTTCTCCACCAAGAATGCCAGTATCATCAACTACTCGCCTGCCATCCAGTACACCATCACCATATTTATGTTTCTCTCGGGAATCAACTTCACACAACTCATATTCCTGTTCCGCGGCAAACCGGCGCGCTTGTTTCATGACGAAGAGACCCGATGGTATGCCGGTGCGGTGGCATTATGCACCATTGTGCTGGGCACGGGGTTGTTCTTGCACTACAATTTCATTGAGCCCATACCCAACCGGTTTATTGTGGACGCAGACTTCTTTGCAGATGCGGAACGGGCTTTCCGCAAGAGTTTCTTTACAGTGGTGTCGGCCATGACCACCACAGGTTTTGCGGCGAGCGACTATATGACTTGGCCCAAACTGTTTTGGGCGATGGTCTTCTTTATGATGTTCACCGGAGCCTCATCGGGCAGTACGTGCGGTGGTATCAAATGGGTGCGCATAGGCATTTTTGCCAAGAGTGCCACCACCGAACTCAAACGCCGTATCCACCCCAATGCCATCCTGCCGGTGCGCTTCAACGGACGTGCCGTGCCGGAACAGACTATCAGTAATGTGATGGCTTTTATGTTCTTCTATATTGCCATTATTGTGGTCACAGTACTTATCTTCTGTGCCACAGGTGTGGCTTTCGATGAGGCTATCGGTACTGCCGTCTCGGGCATCGGCAATGTGGGTGTGAGTATCGGCAGTTTTGGTCCCGCAGGTACGTATGCCGCTTTCCCTACCATTGCTAAATGGACAATGACAGCGGTCATGCTCATCGGCCGTTTGGAGATATTCACCGTGCTGTTGCTCTTCACCAAAGCCCTTTGGAAATAGCCTATGCGCCCAAGCAAGATATGCCTCATATTATGGATTGTGATAGCCCTGCTGGCGGGGGTGTGCTTGGTCGTGCCTGCTGACGGGTGGCATATCGGCACGTTCAACCTCAGGTGGCCGACACTCGCCAAAGCACTTGACCTGCAGCAAGATACTATCATCACGCAAGACTCTGTGTTCATTGCCGATATCGTAGCCGAGGAGACCGAGATAGATGAAGATGCGGCACCGGCACCCGTCACAGAAAAGCCGACAGCCCCCATGGCTGCCATACCTCCCGTGCCGACCCCCGATACACCCGCGATAGACCCGCGACAGTATCTCCGTGCTTTCTATGACGCCCTCCCCACCGCGCACAACCGTCAAGTGCGCGTGGTGCACTACGGCGACTCCCAAATCGAAGAAGACCGCATCACGATGGTGCTGCGCGAGCGTTTGCAAGACCAATACGGTGGCGGCGGAGTCGGGCTCATACCCCTCCACCAGACTATTCCCACGCGCAGCCTGCACCAGTCGCTTGAGATGAACGGCACTTTCCAGACCCCGCAAGGTGGACCCAAACGCTACATCGTCTATGGACCCAAGTCCATGCGCCTCACCACGGGCGACTACGGCGTCATGGGGCAAGTGGCGGTCATGAACGACTCCGTATGTGCGGGCAGCGAGGACCTGCGTCTCATCACCGAGCCCATGGACAACGGGCATTCCTACAACTATTTCAGCCATGTACGACTGCTCTCACACGGTGTGAAAGCCCAAGTCCGTCCGCGACGCGGCGGCACCTACACCTTATTTAATAAGGGCATCGCCACGCTACCCGACAGCACCACACGTTGCGAGATACGCCTGCAAGGCCAAGGCATGGTCTATGGACTCAGCCTCGAGACCCCCACAGGCATCATTGTGGACAACATACCCATGCGCGGCAGTTCGGGCACGGTCTTCACGCAGATACAACGCAGCCAACTGACCGATTTCTTCGAGGACACGAACACACGCCTGATAATCATGCAGTACGGCGGCAACATGATACCGCAAACCGAGAACCCATCCACCATCTCGGGCTATGTCAAGAGCCTGCGCCGGCAGGTGGAATACCTGCGCAAATGCGCTCCCCATGCGGCAATACTCTTCATCGGACCGAGCGACATGTCCAAACGCATCGATGGCGAGATGACCACCAACCCGCTCATTCCCTACATGGACCGACTCCTCGCCCGCATGGCGCACGACGAGCATATCGGCTATTGGAGCATCTACCAAGCCATGGGCGGGTACAACAGCATGCTCTCGTGGCAGCAACGCGGCTTGGCGGGCAGCGACTACGTCCATTTCACCCGCCGAGGAGCCGACAAGATAGGCGACATGCTGGCGGACTGGCTGCTGGAAATACCTGAATTCCAACCCGTCACGCCTACAGATACCCTCGTCACCCAACCCGATACCACCCTCACTATACCCACAGAATCCATCCAAAGCCCCCTCTCTGAGGGGGTTGGGGGAGTCGGTAGCGCAGCTCTCCAATGAACTTTCTCCACCACATATTCGCCTTCGACAGCAACAGCCCCTTGCTCTTCACTCAGTTCTATTTCTGGGCGTTTTTCGCGTTGGTATATACGGTGTTCGCCATCATCATGGAGGTACGTCCCCTGCGTCGTCGGGCTGCCAACCCCATCGCGCAGCCCTCGCGCACACGCCTCCACCTGCGCAACATCTTCCTCATGGCGGTCAGTTGGTTCTTCTACTACAAGACCAGCGGCATCTTCCTCCTCATCCTCCTCTTCGTCACCCTCAGCGACTGGCTCATCGCTCGGCAAATCTACCGCAACCGGCAGCGCAACAACGACATCAAAGCCCGCACTTGGCTGATAATCAGCGTCATCATCGACCTCGGACTGCTCTGCTATTTCAAGTATGCCTACTTCTTCACCAACATGGTGAACGACCTCTTCGGCACGCACTTCGCCGTCTTCGACCTCTTTGCCTACATCGGCAACGGCTTTCGTGAGTCGGGGCGGTTCATGGTGGACACCATCGTCCTGCCCGTCGGCATCTCGTTCTACATCTTCCAGGTCATCTCCTACACCGCCGACGTCTTCCGCGGGCGTATCCTACCCGTCCGCAACCTCCTCGACTTCGGCTTCTATGTCAGTTTCTTCCCCCAACTGGTAGCAGGACCTATCGTCCGCGCCAACGAGTTCATACCCCAACTCTACCGCCCCTTCCGCCTCAGTCGCCGGCTCGCTGGGTTAGCCGTCTTTTGGATACTCAATGGGCTTGCCAAGAAGATTATACTCAGTGATTATCTGGCAGTTAACTTCATCGACCGCGTCTTCGACAACCCGCTTCTCTTCTCCGGCTTCGAGAATCTCTTCGCCCTTTTCGCCTACTCCATGCAGGTCTATGCCGACTTCTCCGGCTACAC
>DLLA01000138.1:7546-7839 GCA_002479035.1 Bacteroidales bacterium UBA7574
TTGCCGCAGAACTTCGACTCGCCCTACAAGTCCCTGAACCCGCAGGAGTTCTGGCGTCGCTGGCACATGTCCCTCAGCCGATGGCTCAAGACCTACCTCTACATCCCCCTCGGAGGCAACCGCAATGCCACTTTCGGCACGTTCTTCTGGATAGCACTCATCGCACTTATCGCGTTGATACTCACCGGCTCATGGTGGATAACGGGCGTCATCCTCGCCATTGCGGTCGTGGTCATCATCGTCGCCATTCGCGTCCCCTCCCACCGCAAACTGCTGTGGTCCAACCTCAACTC
>DLLA01000073.1:0-1735 GCA_002479035.1 Bacteroidales bacterium UBA7574
GGCACCACGCGCGACAGCATCTACACCCGCTACAACAAGTTCGGCAAGGATTTCTACCTCGTGGACACGGCGGGTATCCGCAAGAAGGCGAAGGTGAACGAGGACCTCGAATACTACTCGGTGGTACGGTCGATACGCGCCATTGAGAATTCCGATGTGTGTATCCTGATGATAGACGCCACGCGCGGCATCGAGGCGCAGGACCTCAACATCTATTCGCTGATACAGAAGAACAAGAAAGGGCTTGTGGTGTGCATCAACAAGTGGGATCTCATTGAAAGCAAGACGAATACGGACATCAAGGCTTACGAGCGTGCCATCCGCGAGCGCATAGCCCCCTTCACGGATTTCCCCATCATCTTCACGTCTGCGCTGACCAAGCAACGTATATATAAGGTGATGGAGACGGCACTTCATGTCTATGAAAACAAGCAGCGCAAAGTGCCTACGGCGCAACTGAACGAGAAGTTTCTGCCGCTGATTGAGAACTACCCGCCACCAGCAACCAAGGGCAAATACATCAAAATTAAATACTGCACGCAACTGCCTAACACACAGGTGCCTACGTTTGTATTCTTTGCCAACCTGCCGCAGTATGTGAAGGAGCCTTACCGCCGTTTCTTGGAGAACAAACTCCGCGAGTGGTGGGACTTCCACGGCACACCCGTGCAGATATTTATAAGGGCAAAGTAAAAAGTGCCGTTTGTTAAGAAAGTGTTGCCAATTCTTATGCAGGGCTTGCATAAATGATAGTTTTTACGTAACTTTGCGGCGTTTATTTGCGTAACAGACAGGGCGATGAAGATTATCGGTTTTAGCAAAGTGGCAGGCGAGGTGAAGATGGTATTGAAGGGCGATTCGTCGTTGCTGGTGAACCGCAAGCCGTTCTTCGTACCCGATTGGAGTGAAGATGTGAGGATGACGCCATGTATCGTGCTGCGTATCAGCCGTTTGGGCAAGAATATCGGGGCGCGTTTCGCGAATCGTTACTACGACGGTGTGGCATACGGGCTGAATATGCAAGCCGCGGATTTCGTGGTCAAAGGCGATTGGACGAGGGGTTGGGCGTTTGACTACTCGATGGTGGTCGGGACGTTTACCGAGGCGACTGCAGAGGTATGGCATAACGTGAATAAACAATTGGTTATCAGTTGTGAAGAGGCTATCCGAATGGGCTCGGAAGTGATGACTATCCGTCAAGGGGATATGATTTATATCGACTGCGATGTGCCGCCGCGCACCCTGCAACGGGAGGAAGTGATTACGCAAAGCATTGATAACCAAGAGGTATTGTATTGCAAGATTAAATGAGAAGGCTGACCGCCATATTGAGTATCCTCCTTTGTTCGCTCGGTATATGGGCGGGCAGACATACTTATGCCGACCACTCGGCATTGCGTGAGGGGCGTATTGTGAAGATACGTGTGAGCGAGACGGGTGTGCATTGCCTGCCCTACGATACGCTACGGGCATGGGGACTGCAGCCTGAGAAAGTGCGCGTATTGGGTTATGGCGGTGCGATGCTCAGCGAGAACTTCACCGAAGCGCATTGGGACGATGTGCCGTCGGTGCCCGTGTATATGCACAAAGGTGCGGACGGTGTGTTCGGAAGCGGCGACTATGTGCTGTTCTATGCGCAGGGACCCGTCAGTTGGAAATACAAAGACGGACGTTGGCAACACACACAGAATACGTATAGCAACTACGGGTATTATTTCGTCAGCGATACGGCGGG
>DLLA01000073.1:1794-5939 GCA_002479035.1 Bacteroidales bacterium UBA7574
GACTGCCGAAGCCTTGGACGGCACCAATGCAGAGGATGCGGAGTGGTTCAGCGATTATAGGGTGTATGAAAAAGATGTCGTGAACCTTGTTGATATATCGGGTACGAGTGGCGGCGGACGGGAGTTCTATGACGAACCATTGCACGAAAGCCAGCCCACCCAAAGCATCAACTTTACCACACAAAACGTACTGAAAGACAGAGACTTGCTATGCTATATGGATGTCGCGGCAGCAGCATCGCAGCAGTCAAATTTTGTTCTCTCTATAGGCTCCGCCAGTGCCACTGCCACCACACGTGCCATATCGGGTTCCGATTTCTACACCAAGGCGGAGTGTGCCCACACACTGCTTACCACAAAAGCGCAAACCTCTGGCAATCAAACGGTTAACATCCGATTCAGCAGTTCTGCCTCAGGGGCCAAAGGCTACCTCAACTACGTCGAACTGACAGCACCTTGCGCCTTGACCATGAGCGGCAATGAGATGCCTATCACTAATACAGAAAACTACGGCAAAGAGGTCAATACTCGTTTTCTGCTGTCAGGAACCTCGGCAAGTACACAGATATGGCGTGTTACCGACGGTGTGAATATCACGCAAATGCCCACAACAAACACAAACGGCAAATTGGCATGGGTTGGCAACAACGCTCAAGCAGAAAAGTACATCGCTGTCAATGTGGATGCTACGGGGTGGAAACACCCGGTCTTTATTGGAACTATCGCCAACCAAGACCTCCATGCGCTCCGCAATATAGACTATGTCATCATCACGCCGGAGGAGTTTGTGCCACAGGCTACACGGCTTGCCCGAAAGCACGAGGAGGTCAACCACCTCACATGGGCAGTAGTTACCGACCAACAAGTGTACAACGAGTTCTCTTCAGGCACCCCCGATGTCACTGCCTATCGTTGGCTGATGAAAATGCTGTACGACCGCGCGGACGGACGTGCCAATGAGCAACCCAAAAGTCTGTTGCTGTTCGGGAAAGCGTCATTCGACAACCGCAATCTCCTTACCTCTTCGGGCACAAGCCGGCTGCTTGTCTATGAGGCTGTCAATTCCACCGTCGAGACCAAGGCGTATGGTACCGATGACTACTGCGGTTTCCTGCAAGACGACGCGGGGCTGGATAGTCGGGGCAACTTCAGCGATGTGCGTGCCAATATGGACATCGGAGTGGGGCGTCTGCCCGTCACTACCGCCGAACAGGCCACCAATGTCGTCGAGAAACTATGCACTTACATGGATAACCTTGTGTTGGGCAAATGGAAGACACAACTCTGTTTCCTGGCGGACGACGGGGACCATGGTTTGCACATACAGACTGCCGACGGGGGGGCAGAACAGGTACGCACCAAGAACCCCGACTTTGTAGTGAACAAAATATACCTCGACGCTTATACTCAAGAAGTTAGTGCCGCCGGCGAGAGTTATCCGTTGGCAAAAAACCAGTTCGACAACCTGATGAGCAACGGAGTCTTGTTTATGGACTACTCAGGGCATGGAGGCTACAACAATATCACGAACGAGTTGTTTATGACCCTCCGCGACATACAGCAGATGACCAATACCAATCAGGGGTTCTGGTTCTTGGCAACCTGCAGTTTTGCCCATTTCGACGGCGGGCATAGCAGTGCTGCCGAAGAAGCGGTGCTCAATCCGCATGGCGGTGCTATCGGCGTGATGTCCGCATGCCGCACGGTATATGCCACACAGAACACCGTCATCAACCGCAACTTTTGTAACGCATTGTTCGAGCACGAGGATGTGTTTACCTACGATATGACCATTGGCGAGGCTGCCCGCACTGCCAAAAACCTGACCGGGCGTGATGAGAACAAAATGGCGTATGTGCTTTTGGCTGACCCTGCACTGCGTTTGAACTATCCCACTCACTATCAGGTTCATACGACCACTCGTATGGATACGCTCCATGCACTCACCATTCAGACAGTGGAGGGGTATATTGAGTCTGCAGACCGAGATACGGCCATTTGGTTCAATGGCAAACTGAATGTCACCATTCTGGATAAGATGCAGCAAATCACCACGCGGGACAACGATGAGACGGATGAAAGCAAGAAAGTGAAAATCACATACAACGACCACCCCAACACCCTGTTTGCAGGGCAGACGGACGTGATAGACGGCAAGTTCAATTTCACCTTTATGGTGCCCAAGGACATCCGCTACAATTATGGCAACGGACGTATGGTCTATTATGCCTACGACGACGAAGCCCGCGAAGAAGGTATCGGGCACTACGAAGATTTCATCGTAGGTGGCAGCAGTTCGGTACTTATTCAAGACACCTTGGGACCGGACCTCACTCTCTACCTCAACAATGCCGCCTTTACCGATGGCAGTCAGACGCACGAGCAACCGCATTTCTATGCCGACATGTACGATGAGCATGGCATCAACACCGTCGGAACGGGTATCGGGCATGACCTGTTGCTCACCATAGACGAAGACCCGAAGATGACCTACATGCTCAACGACTACTTCACGGCACGCAACAATAGTTTCCAAGCGGGACAAGTCAGTTACAAGATGCCCGAACTGACCGAAGGGCAACATTCCCTTACTTTCCGTGCATGGGATTTGCTCAACAATAGCACCACCCGCACTCTCCATTTCCAAGTGGTAACGGGCATGGACCCCAATATATATAAGGTCACTACCTACCCCAACCCTGTGCGCAGTGTAGAGACGCTGAATATCCATATCGACTACGACCGCCCCGATGACATCATTCAGACCACAGTCCGTATCTACGACATCAGCGGGCACCTCATCGCTTCGCATGAGCAGATGGGTACCGACAATCTTGCTCTCAACATCGGCAGCATGGGTATGGGAGCAGGGGTATATGTCTATCAGGTCAGCATCTACACACAATCGCCTACCGGTGAGCGGACTTCCAACTACGTCTCTAAGGCAGGAAAGATAATTGTATCACAATAAGCATATTAACTATTAACCCTTACTTATTACTTTCACCAATGCCTATGAAGCATCTCTAAAAAGAAATAGCAAACAATGTTCAACCAAATAGTATAAACAACTACAATAATATCTAACAATGAAAAAAGTCTTTTTATCATTCATGGCACTCGTCGGCATCACACTGCCTATGCTTGCCACCAACCCCGTCATCACGGCTATGCCGTCACTCAGTATTGCACCCGATGCGCATGCTGCAGGTATGGGTGACATTGGTGCTGCCACTACACCGGACCTCAACTCACAACACTGGAATGCCTCTAAATACGCATTTATGGAAAGCCGCGGAGGTATCACTGCCAACTACACGCCATGGTTGCGCCAGTTGGTAGGCGACATCGACCTTGCGTATCTTGCCGGCTACTACAAGTTTGACGACCTGCAAGCCATCTCCGCCAGTTTCTCCTATTTCTCTATGGGTTCGGTACAACTGATGAACTACGAGGGTACGGTCTTCCAAGAGGCACACCCCAACGAGTGGTCTATAGACGTGGCATATTCTCGCAAGTTACACGAATATGTCAGCATGGCAGTAGCACTTCGTTTCCTTTACAGCGACCTCAACAATGGTGTCAATGCTTCAGTCTCCAATGCAGGCGGCGAGTTGTATCCCGCTATGACAGCGGCAGCCGATGTCTCTTTGTACTATAGGCAGCCTATCTCCTTGCCTATGGGGGAGAGTTATTTTGCATTGGGCTTCAACCTCAGCAATATGGGTGGTTCCATGTCGTACAACAAGGGTGATACCAAAAACTTTATTCCTACCAACATACGTCTCGGCGTCAGTTACGAACTGCCTTTCGACAACTATAACCGCTTGATGTTCAGTGCCGAAGCCAACAAGATGCTCGTGCCCACTTTCACTTCCAAATTTGCAGCAGACACGCTCAACCACAAAATGACTACGGAAGAGTTTTCTGCTATCAACCCCGTCAAAGGTTGGGGAATGTCGTTCTGTGATGCGCCGGGTTACTACAATGACCAGACCGGCAAGTGGGTATCCCCTGCCGTAGAGGAGTTGCAGGAAATTCAGTGGGCTGTAGGTCTTGAATATAGTTACAACCGCCAGTTCTTTGGCCGTATAGGTTATTGCCACGAGAATTATTACAAAGGCAACCGCCGCTATGTCACATTA
>DLLA01000157.1:0-1774 GCA_002479035.1 Bacteroidales bacterium UBA7574
CTCGCTGCCCAAGAAGCCACTGCCGTCAAGGTGATTGAAGACATGCGCCAACGCATTGATACCCTACCCTATATGAAAGGTATCTTCTACTGGGAGCCGCAGGTCTATAACAACTGGCGACCCAAAGAGTATCTCACACTCGGCTGGGGAGCCTACAACATGGGAGCCTTCACCTCGCAAGGGCAACCCAACCAAGCACTCAAAGCCCTGTGGAAATAGGCAAATAAACAAATCCAAAGAAAAAGACTACCAAACAATCTTGGTAGTCTCTTTTTTTAGTTCCTGCTGGCAAAACATCAAGATTTGCGGCGATGGAAGATACGAGCAATCAACACGGATGACAGCACACCGATAATGGTCTTGTTTTGAGGTTTAGGAATAATGTATCTCAACGTGCTAATCACATGGCGGACAATGCCCACTCTGCTCTGCCATGTTGACTGAATCATTCTAATATCATGCTGCACCTTACCTTGCTGTTGCGCAACGCTCTGCTCCAGACGTATGCGCTCGGTCTGTACATCTTCCAAGGTGCGTAGCCGGCTGAAATCAATCATGGTCAGCCTCCTTTCTGTCTGTGACATTTGATTCCCGTGTCGGCATTTTAGGAGTGTCATTCACAAACAATATAGCACTCAATGCACAAACTATAGGATTGGTAAACAATTGCTTACGGAATATGATTGCCAGTACAAGCAACAATGCAAACATCGCACCTATTATCAAATATGCCCCCCACATCGGAAGCCACTGCCCCAGGACGTATGCCAATGCTATGCCACCAAATATCACCACAATGGACGACAAGAAAAGCACTACCACAATGGCTATCAACAGTCCCAAGATACGGCTGACTTTCTCCAACAGACGGATGAGAAACAGGTCGTAACGCCGACTGAAGTAGGACTGCACATCATGGAGCAGTTGACTGTATTGTGAATTGTCCATAACTGATTGATTATAAATGTGTACCTCCAAAATAGGAGGCACACATAGTACACTTACTTCGTTTCCTGAGCCGCTTGCTCTACAGCCTCTTCGATGTCCGCTGCACAATGGCAACAGCAACCTTTCAGTTTCTCAACTACTCGGTCAACGAGTGCCGAAATCTCCTCTTTGTTGAGATGGGAGTACTTTTCCTTGGCAATTGAGGTAATCTCGTTTCTCAATTCCTCACCACTCTTCGGAGCCAATAGCAATGCCACTGCCGCTCCTATGGCTGCACCTCCTAACAGGGCTGCCAACACTTTACCTGCACCGTTTGTCATAATTGTTTGGGTTTAATAGGTTTATATATGAGTTAACTTGTCATAGAGGTGGATACAAAATACATGCCACAATGTTGCCGCACTCAACACATTATGTGCTTTTTTGCAGCATTTCCACCATCAAAGCGTTCCAAAGACACCATTCTAAGCATAAAATAGACCATTTGGAATATCTATTCGGGAATTGCATTAACCCAAATATTGGCAGTATGTGGCAGTGGGAATACGCAACTGCCAAAATGGCATTATTACCAAAACTTGTTGGCTTCAGGATTATACTCAAAGCCTGCTGCAGCGAGATGCTGAATAAGGTCTGATTTATTGATATTCATATCATTACAAAGCGCATCCAATGAAGAATACTCATCACGAAGTTTCATGTTGATGACGCTGAGGAGCACCATGGGGTCGTTGGGCAATTCCATATTTATGATTTACAAATTTACAACAAACGAGATAATGGTGATTAGGAAACCATAGAGTCTGTGTGCTTTAGGAGCAAGAGA
>DLLA01000157.1:1804-7062 GCA_002479035.1 Bacteroidales bacterium UBA7574
CGCGGTATTGCAAGCGCGCAACGTGATTTGTTCACGCAACTTGCCCAAATGGAAACACTCGGCAAAAGTGCCTTGGGGCGTTGCCCATGCCATCCATACGGTGCCAACAGGCTTTTCGGGCGTGCCGCCATCGGGTCCCGCGATGCCGGATGTGGCAATCGCATAGTCCGTATGAAGGAGTTGGCGCACACCTTCTGCCATCTGACGTACTACGGGTTCGCTGACTGCACCATACAGATGCAGGTCTTCTGATGATACGCCTAACACATTGTGCTTCACGGAGTTGTCATACGCCACCACGCTGCCGTAGTAGAAAGCAGACGAGCCAGGGTGCGCATTGAGCAACGCCGCCAATCGTCCGCCCGTGCAACTCTCGGCAGTGGCGATAGTCTGATTGTTGCGTTTGAGTGCTTCACCCACCAGCACCTCAATGGGTTTGTCCTCAGTGGCGAGTACATAGTCTTGAATCAACGGCAAGAGGGTGCGGATTTGCGCATCTACCGCCTCAAGGGCTACGCCGTAACCGCTCAGACGCAGGCGGATTAGCCCGTCTTTGGGCAGGTAAGCGAGGTGCATTGCAGGTGGCAGCGATGTCTCCCAATCCTCTATGCGTATTGCCAAAGCAGACTCGGGTATGCCGTGTACCAGCACAGTGCGATGGGTGATTTGCTGCGTCTCCTTGGGCAAGATATGCGCAGACAGGAATGGTATAATCTGCTCATCCATAGCAATTTGCATCTCATACGGTACACCAGGCATAGATACAAGGCAGTGCCCGTCTTGCAGCCACGCCATCAAAGGCGCAGACCCTACCCTATTCGGCAGGATTGTCGCGTTGGCGGGTACCTGCCATTGCGTCTCTGTCAGGCGGTTGAGCACATCGGGACGCTCCTTGTACAGGTCGTAGATGTGCGTGCGGACCGTCTCATCGGGTACCAAAGTGGTGTGAAAATAATCACACAGCACACGCTTGGTGATGTCGTCCTTCGTGGGACCCAGCCCGCCTGTGAGCAGTACAATCGGTGCTTTGCCCATAGCGTAATGCACCGCGTCGGCAATCTGCTGCGCATCGTCATGCACGGAGATGTCCTCCAAAACCTCTACGCCATAGCGGTTGAGACAGGTTGCCATATAGGCAGAATTGGTATCAATGACTTGACCTATAAGCAGTTCGTCGCCAATGGTAATGATAATGGCTTGCATATTGTTATTGATTTTGTTTCTTCCATTCTTCGGCGGTTAGGGATAGTTCGTCGTACCATGCCTGCCCGAAACGGCGTATGAGCGGCTCTTTGAGAAACCGGTACAATGGTATATGCAACTTCTTGCCCAACTGACGTGCGCAATGGCAGATGTCCCAACGGTGGTATTCCACCCCCACATAATCACCTACTTGCGTCAGGCGAATGGGATACAGGTGGCACGAAATAGGTTTCTTGAAATCTATCCGCCCCGCATTATATGCCTTTTCGATGAGACAATAGCACCAGCCGTTGTGATCGGTGCGAGAGAAGACACAGTCTTTGTCGTTGACAATAGAAGTTACCCATTCCCCCGAGGGGTCAAGATACGAGATACCTTGCGCCTCCACGACCGCCCGCGCCTCCTTGGTCATATCCGGAAGCAATAGCGGCAGTATCTCATTGATTTTCTGCGTTTCCTCTTCCGTCAGCGGAGCACCAGCATCGCCCTCAATACAGCAGCAACCATGACAGGTGTTGAGGTCGCAGCAGAACTCCTTTTCAAGGACATCAAGGCTGACTAATGTGTTTTGTATCAAGAACATCGCCTTTCACTATTGCCAAACATATATTTAATCACTTACCATTTTTGCAATCCGCCCGACCCCATTTCCAACGGTTATGGGACCACAGCCATTGCTCGGGCTGCTCAAGGATATTGCGCTCTAATTTTTGTGCAAAAGAGAGGGTTATTTCACCATCTGTAGTATTCTTCGGGTCTGCAGTAATGACCTCACAATGCCCACGATAGTAGCCTCGACGAGGCGATGTAACGTGCATATAGACAACCGCATACCCGAACTTACGTGCGAGAACCTCGGCGCCATCCAGAAATGCCGTGTCCTGATGCAGAAAAGTAGTCCATATATGTGCATTGCGCGGTGAAGGTTTCTGGTCTGAGATAAGCCCGATAGAGACAGGCTTGCCCTCATGACGCAGGGCTACCATGCGGCGAAGAAGTTGGTTCTTCTCTATGCAACCACTACCACCGCGCTTGGCACGCAAAGCGAGCATTGCCTTGTCTGACGATTCACTTTTCAACTTACGATACACATTATAGTGCAATATATCGGGATTGGTGTAGCGTTTAGCCATATCCGCTGTCCACTCCCAATTACCAATGTGCCCCATGAGCAGCAGAACGCCACCTGTCTGCGCAAGAATATCCTGCACCTTCTCCACCCCTTCAAACTCAAATCGCTGCTGCATTTCATCTTCTGATATACGGTAGCCATAGATGATTTCGACAATCGCATCTGAAAAATGATGGTAAAATGCACGCTCTATTTGCTTGCGCTCATGAGCGGATTTCTCAGGAAAAGACAGCCGCAAATTCTTTGCCACTATACCCCGACGATAACGAATAACGTAGTACATCAGCGGATACAGGAGTGCATCTGAAAGAAAGTATAATACAGATAATGGCAGCCTACTTAATATGCGAATACAGAATAGCATAACAAACAAAATACATTCGCACTATTTTTACACAACATCTGCAAGATATACAAAGAAGAAATATACAGCAGGTGTTGCTAACAAAAGACTATCAAAACGGTCTAATACACCACCATGCCCGGGCAAGAAACGACCGGAGTCTTTGACCCCGATAGTACGTTTGAAAAGGCTCTCCATAAGGTCGCCGAGTGTACCGAAAACGGCAACTACAAATGCAAAGAGGAGACTATCCGCCAGTGGGTACGCCGTGAGGTGCATAGTGTCTGTCCACCCTACAAGGTAGAAGATATAGCCCGCGAGCAAAGCAAATACGATACCGCCGACAAGCCCCTCCCATGACTTGCCAGGGCTGACGCGCGGAAACATCTTGTGATTGCCCCCTTTGCGTTTTGCCATCAGCGATCCCACGCAATATGCACCGGAGTCGTTGACCCAGATAGTGATGAAGAGGGCGAGAAGAACATATTTGTTGTAGAAAAGTATGCCATTCATCAAGGAAAACGGCAAGGCTATCATCATGAGGCTTGTCCAAAGGTTGCCCCAATTCCGAATAGGCGTAGTGGGGTTGCGGAAGAGTTCCAGCAACATGGCTGCCATCGTGAAGAACACAAACCCGCCAACAAGAAGCACCGACAACTCCTCCTCCGAAAAATAAAAATAGGACTCTCCGAACAGCAACGCGGCAGCACCTGTAGCACAGACCGTCAAGCCATTATATGATTGCATAAGATGGTGATATTCACGCACAGCGAGACTCGTGATAACCATAAAAAGAAGTCCGAAAAAGGCAGGATGCACCAAAATGGAAGCCACCACAAGTGCCACATATACAGTCCCCGAGAGAGTTCGTTGCCAAAAATTGCTCATATTGATTAGTTGTTTTCTGCTCAAACAATTTGCAAAGATAAGGCATTTTTCGTAATTTTGCAAGCGGTAAAAGAAATAACCACAAAATACACCTTATTATATATGGATGCAAATATCGAACTGAGTCTTTTGGACGCAGAAGAAAAAGAGGAATTGGAGTATATTTGGAACTTGATTCCCGAAGAAGACAAACGCGGAATGAGCAAGTCGGATGTGCTGTTGGTACTTGACCTGATGGACGATTTTCTGAACGAGAAAGGGCTTCTCGAAGAGGACGAACAGACAGGAGAGGTTACTTACTTGGAAGGCGAAGTGGACGAGACCGAGCAGTTGGAGTACCTGCTCAACGCCGTGGCTGAAGAGGGAACACTGCTGACGCGCGTACAACTGCAACTGATACTGGACGCAGAGATGCAATACGGATTAGAGAAGGGTTGGTACGAGGACGAGTGAACTGACAAAGGACAAGACCCGACCTATAACTAACATATAATCAACATATAACAAAAACCACGTGCACTATCGGAGTTAATCAAGCATTTGTCCGAAGTTGTTGGACAGCTGCACCATTTGGTCGTACTCCTCGGGCGAAAGGTCGTAGAAATAATAGTTGCGCGGGTCTATGGGCTTGTCATTGTAGCGCACTTCGTAGTGAAGGTGCGGACCTGTTGACTTACCTGTATTACCGACCAATGCAATAATGTCAGAACGGTGCACTTTCTGCCCTTCGCGCACCAACGACTTGAACAAGTGCCCATAGAGCGTCTTGTACCCATAGCCGTGGTCAAGAATCACAGTATTGCCATACCCCTGTTTCCACCCCACAAAGACGACTTTGGCATTGCCCGTTGCATAGACCTCGGTGCCGACAGGGGCAGTGAAGTCCATACCGGCGTGGAACTTGCGCACATGATAGACAGGGTCGATACGCACGCCATAGCCCGATGCAACACGTTTGAGGTCCTTGTTGAGGACGGGTTGAATGGCAGGGATATTCTCCATGCGGATTTCCTGAGCCTTTGCCATATCCAATACATCGTCGTAGGACTTCGCCTGCACATACATTTCCTTTTCGAGAACATCCACCTTGAGCGACAAGTCCGCAGACAACTGATTGTTAGTCATTTGCGCTATCTGCTCATAGTATGAAATTTTGCGTTGCGCCCCCTGCCGAATGCTCAGCGGAATAGGTTCTGCGCCAAACAAGACACGGTAGAGATTGTCATCGCGCTGCTGCAGGTCGGTCATCACCAACTGCATTTGGTCCACCTGCTTGTTGAGCATCTCTAATTGTGATGAGAGGGCGTCTTTTTCGCGCTGTAACTGTTTCTCGCGCGGTGAGGGGAAGAATGTCAAGAAAAGGTATAAAAAGATGATACCCAATACAATACCACTCAATATATATATGCCGCTTTGGCGCAACCAATAGCGTATTCCATGCTCCACTTGCTCAAGAGCAAGGGTGTCAGGATTGATGCGAAACTTCTTTTTGCGCTTGATTATCTTCATCCAATCTAATTGCCACTATATCGTTTAGCCTGCAAAGTTAGCAAAAGAATATCACTTTTGCAAATCTTTCTTGCTGGCAGCAGGAAAACAGCATCAAACGTTAGTGTTTTTATACTTTGTTGGGTTTATAATATTATGCTTTGTTTTTATAAATAGCACTCTGGGGACGCGGACGCCTCGTCC
>DLLA01000142.1:0-6142 GCA_002479035.1 Bacteroidales bacterium UBA7574
GCCTCACGTTTGGCCTCGAAGAACGCGTCGCAAGCAGCGGTGAACTTCTTCCACAGGTCGTCCGAGTACTTGCGGGCAACGGGACCGACAGCCTTCCATTGCTTCTGCAGTTCCACCAGTTTGTCGGTGGTCTCGCGCCAGTCGGTGCTGTCTTTCAGTGCCTCGGCAGCCGCGATGAGGTCGCGTTTCGCCTTGAGGTTGGTGCTGAACTCGTCGCGCATACCTTTATAATAGCCCGTCTTGGCTTTGAAGAACGCGTCGCAGAGTTGGCGATACTCCTCGTAGATGGCTTGGTTCTGCTTCTTGGGCGCGAAGCCGACGGTACGCCATTCTTGCTGCACAGCCTGCACCTTCTCGGTGGCTTCGTCCCACTGCTTGTTCGACTTAAGTTTCTCTATATCAATCTCTTTCAGGCGTGCAATGAGGGCTTGCTTCTTCTCGAGGTTCTCATCTTCTTTGGCGTGCAACTCGTCGAAATACGCCTGATGTTTCTTGTTAATGGCGCTGCTTGCCTGCTTGAAGCGGTTCCACAGTTCCTCGCGCTGCTCGCGTGCCACGGGACCAATCTCCGCCCACTCCTCGTGCAGTTGCTGCAGGGCGCGGCTTGCCTCCACGATGTTGGGGTTGTCTTGCAACTTCTCCGCCGCCTCGCAAAGCAGGGTCTTCATCTCGAGGTTCTTCTTGAAATCGAGGTCGCGCAACTCGATATTTATCTTCACAAGGTCGTAGAAACGCTCCTGATACTGCTGGTAGTTCTTCCAAATCTCTTGTGCCTTGGGTGCGGGTACGGGACCGATGGTCTTCCACTCCGCCTGCAGGTCGCGCATCTTCTTCAGGTTGTCCATCACGTCGGCGGTCTCCGACTCTGCCATCGCCTTCATCTGCTCAAGGATATTCTCCTTGCGCAGCAGGTTTTGTGCCTGTTCTTCCTCTATTTTCTTCTGATGCTCAGCGCGTTTCTGCTTGTACGAGTTCAACAATTCGCGGAACTCCTGCTCCACCGCATCCACCGCAGGTTGCCAGTTCTCCGGCGTCTCGCCCGTCTCGGCGGCCTTCTCCTCTGCGGCTTTCTTCAGGGCTTCCTGCTCCTGATGATACTGGCGGTAGAACTGATTCTTCAGTTGTTCCACTTGCTCTTTGACCTCTGCTACATCCTTTTGCAGCAGTTCCTTTAGTTCGTCCACGAACTGTTGTTTCTCGTTGTCCATAACATTAACATTTACGCCCTTTCGGACGGGGTTCAATTAAAAGTGCCGCAAAGGTAGTAAATCATTTGTATATTTGCAAATAAAAACGTACCTTTGCCGCCGTTTTTGTAAAATTATGGCTGACACACAAGAAAATTGGACGACCGTCATTCGTCCCAAAGACAAGTTACTTTCGGTCGATTTCAAGGAGATTTGGCGGTATCGCGACCTGATGATGCTCTTTGTCAAGCGCAACATCATCACGCAATACAAGCAGACCATCCTCGGTCCGCTGTGGTATCTCATCCAGCCGCTCATGACCACAGTCATGTATATGGTGGTCTTCGGCGGCATTGCCAAAATTTCCACCGACGGACTCCCGCAACCGCTGTTCTACCTCGCGGGCATCTGTTTCTGGCAGTATTTCGCCGACTGCCTCACCAAGACCTCCAACACCTTCGTCAACAACGCGGGCATCTTCGGCAAGGTCTATTTCCCGCGTCTCATCACCCCCCTCAGCGATGTCGTCAGCAACCTTGTGCGCTTCGGCATTCAGTTCGGGCTATTCCTCTGTGTATATGCGTATTACGCCATCTTCACCGATGTGCATATCCACCCTAACTGGTACGCGCTCATGGTGCCCCTCTTGGTGGTGATGCTTGCCGGTCTGGCACTCGGCTTCGGTATCCTGTTTTCCAGTATGACCACCAAGTACCGCGACCTCCAACTGCTCCTCAGTTTCTTCGTCAGTCTCTGGATGTACGCCACGCCGGTCATCTATCCGCTGTCCACCATCACCAATCCCAAACTGCAGATAATCATGCAGTTGAATCCGCTCACGGGTATTGTTGAGTTCTTCAAATACGGTATGCTCGGCGTCGGTTGCCACGAGTGGTGGATGCTCGGATATAGTTTTGCGTTTATGGTCGTCCTGCTCAGCGTCGGCATCATAGTATTTAATAAAGTGCAACGCTCCTTTATGGACACAGTCTAAAATGCGTAAAATATCGCGGGTCTGTCGCGGGTCTATCGCGGGTCGTTAGTGCACATTTCCAATATGTTTTTACATCCCAACTGCAAGATAAATCTCGGACTTCGTGTTGTCCGCAAGCGTCCGGACGGTTACCATGACTTGGAGACCATCTTCTACCCCGTCCACGGTCTCCACGACGACTTGGAGATAACCCCTTCCGACGAGTTCCTTTTCGAGCAAGAGGGCATAGCCGTTGACTGCGATATGGCTGACAATCTGATAGTTAAGTGCTATCGTATGATGCAGTCACGCTATCCGCAAGTCTCCAATGTGCATATCCGTTTCCGCAAACGCATCCCCTTTGGCGCAGGCTTGGGCGGAGGCAGTAGTGACGCTGCCCATACCGCATTGGCACTCAACGAGTTGTTCCACCTTGGCTTGACCAAACCCCAACTGGCAGCACTCGTCCGCCCGTTGGGAGCAGACTGTCCTTTTTTTATCTACAATACCCCCTGTTACGCCGAAGGCATAGGCGACATACTCACTCCCATATCTTTGTCTCTCAACGGATTACACCTCGTTCTCATCAAACCCGACATCGCTGTCAGCACCCGCGAAGCCTATTCCGGCATCACCCTGCACCCCGAAGCAACCGGCGAGATACACCGCGCACTACAAACCACACACGACATCAACCGCCTCTTCCCCCTGCTAATCAACGATTTCGAGCAAACCGTATTCCCCTTGCACCCCCAATTGGCAGACATCAAACAGTCCCTCATTCATGCCGGCGCCCTCTACGCCTCCATGTCCGGCTCCGGCTCCACGATTTTTGCTTTGTTTGATGATAATGTACCTGCAAATGCCATTTCCCGTTCCGTGGTGAATACAATCTCACCCGCACCATTCATATATGATTGTATGTGTTAATCAGGCACATACGAATATAATACACTCAAATCTTACAGAAAAACACTAAATTCGTAGCCCATCGCAATATGCAGTCGGGTTCAGTCGTCTAATGAGTGAATCAAACAAGATGCATCGGATTCGGAAATAAGTTACAAATAAATAGGAAATGTTTAACTGATAATTATGTTATGGTTATGAAAGAATTAACAGGAATTATTGCTATTCTGGGGTGTACGGTGATTGTGCTGTCGCCAATGATTGTGTGGCTGATTGCTATCATCAAGAGGGCGGCAAATGAGAAGTTCAAGATGCAGAAGCAATCGGAACTGCTGGCGCAAGTGGTGGAAAAAGGAAGCGTGGACAACCTCAATCTGGACGCTATCGCAACCGCTTTCAATCAGCAAAAGAGTATCAAGCAATCGCTGCTCAAAAACCTGCGCGGCGGTGTCATCACCGCATTGCTCGGAGTCGCCATGGTAGCCCTCGGCATTGTGGGAAGTATCAACGAGGACGCCTACGCGCTATTGGACGCCAGCACGTTCTATGTGGCAGGGGCTATCCTGCTGTCGTGCGGTGCGGCACTGACGGTGTACTACTTCTTCGCCAAGAAAAGCCTGCGCACCGAGATAGAGCAGGAGGAACAGAGCGCATTGAAAGACAAACAATAGTCTGTCCGGTGCTGAATGATTATTCGTTACGTGTTGAGTATTAACCTGTCCGCAGGGTATGGATAAGCAGTCGTTCATCGAACAGATTACCACCATGCAGGAGCCGCTTCGCCGGTTCCTGTTGGTGCTTACGCACGGCGATAGCGACCTCGCCGATGACCTTGCACAGGAGGCGATGCTGCGTGCATATTTGCATTGCAGCACCTTCGAGGAGCAGTCGGCATTGTCCACGTGGATTTACAGGATAGCCTACAACCTGTATTTGGACCACCAGAAGTCGTATTGGGTGCAGCATCGTGACGGCATCGACGACTCCGAGTCTGCCCAAGCACTGCCTGCGGACGACGCTCCCGACAGGGCTTTCCTGTATGAGCCGCTATACCGCGCTATCGATGCCCTGCCCGCACAAGAGAGGGCCGTGGTGGTGCTGTTCTATTTGGAGGAACGTAGTCTGCGCGAGATACATGCCATCACCAATCTGAGCATTGGCACTATCACCTCGCACCTGTTCCGTGCGAGGAAGAGATTGAAAGAAAAATTGACTCCCCCTGCCCCCTCAAAGAGGGGGTAACAGATAGAAACTATATGCTCATGTATAGCCTATATATAGAATTTTTCAAACCATAGCCACTATGACTACACGACAACGCATATCCCGCCGTTTGCGTCAGACAGCCCCTGTGCCGTCTGACAGTCAGGCGTTTATGAAAGATACCCTTCGTCAAATCAATCTGCTGCCCGAGCCAACAAGTCCCGAACAGGAACTGCTCAGGACTTTCACGTGGCGCGAGCGTTTTGCTTTTCGCGCTGATGCCACGCGATGGCTACTCCTCGGCACAAGCAGTTGCGCCGTGGTGTCGTACCTGTTAGTAGCCTATTCTGATGTGCTGATGACCACCATGGTGAGTCTGCTGATGCGGCTATTGAGTCTGTTGGGATAGGTCTCTGCCGCCACCGAGGGCGTGATAGAGAGAGACGGCGGATTGGAGCAGGGACATGCGGTTGCTGATGCGGGTGAATTGGGCATTCAACAATGTGTTCTGGGCAGTAAGTACCTCCAGATATGTGGTGCTGCCGTACTGCATCATCAGACTCGTGGCGCGTTGGGCGCGGGTGAGAGCCTCGACCTGACGGTCATACAAGTCGCACTTCGCGAGGCAGGTCTGGTAAGACGTCAGGGCTTCGTTCACCTCGTTGCCCGCTGACAACACCGTCTTGGTGAACAGCAATGCGGCTTCCTCCTGTTGCGACTTCGCCATCCTGACCTCGGCAATGTTGCGCCCCGAATTGAACAAAGGCACAAACAGGCTCGCGGCAAGGCTGGAAATCATCTGTGCGGGGTTGAAAATCTGCACATAGTCGTGGTTGGTCCAGCCGAAAGTGCCGCTGAGGCTGAGCGAGGGCAGCCAGTTGCTGCGCGCAAGGTTGGCGGCATAGAACGCCTGCGCCATGTTCTGCTGTGCGGCACGCACGTCGGGGCGGTTGTAGAGCATTTGGACGGGTATGCCCACCTCCAGCCGGTCGGGTAGGGACTGGGCGTCCAACGTGGTGCGCGGGATGTCGCGGTGCGTGCTGCCGAGCAGCAGACACATCGCATTCTCCACCTCGCGTATCTGCTGACGGAAGTCCAAGACGGTCGTTTGGATAGAATAATAGGTCGCCTCCATCTGCGCCGCGCCCGCTTCGTTTGCCATACCCGCGTCCTTCATCCGGCGGATGGCATACACGGTTTGTTCCCACGTCTCTTCGGTCTGCTCGGCGACTTGCAATTGTGCGTCCAGCATAAGCAGCGTGTAGTAGGTGTTCGCTACGCCCGCAATGAGTCCGCAACGTGCAGCCTGCTCATAGTCAAGCATTTGTGCTTTCGCCGCTTTGGCACGCCGAAGGGAATTGAGGGTGCGTCCGAAGATGTCGATTTCCCATGAGGCATTGGCTACGAGGTCATAAGTACCGCTTGCCGATACGCCTGCCATGGGCGAGAACGCCCCTGCGGGTGCCAAGCCGACGGAGGGCAGATAGGCAAGTTGCGCTCCGCGGAGCGACGCCTCGGCTTGCAACACGTGTTCGTGGGCGATGCGGAGGTCGTGGTTGTTGCGCAGGGCAGTGTCTATCAACGCCTGCAGGCAGGGGTCGGTGAAGAGTTCGCGCCAGTCGAGGTTGGCAAGGCTGGCGGCTGTGTCCGACAACGGCAGGTCGCCGTAGAGGGTGGAGTCGAGGTCCTGCACGGGTTGGTACTTGCCGTAGATACCGCAACCGGTGAGTCGGGTAAGGAATAAGGAGCAAAGAAGAATGACTAAAATGCTCGGTTTTTGTATCTTGTTCATTGGTTCAGAATCTTAATAATTGACACTTTTTGAGGGTTGCGTATCGGTTGCCCAAGGGTTGCTTATCCCTTGCTTATC
>DLLA01000142.1:6214-6377 GCA_002479035.1 Bacteroidales bacterium UBA7574
ATCCCTTGCTGTTTGACACGGGTTTGACAGGAGGGCAACACGATGGGGCAATCTTAAAAAAACGCACTTTTTCGTTATTCCTTTCTGTGCTTGTTGAACTTCTCCTGCAGTCCTTGGAACACCACAAACAGCGAGGGCACGAGGAAGAGCAGAGCCAGCGTGC
>DLLA01000111.1:0-2661 GCA_002479035.1 Bacteroidales bacterium UBA7574
TCTGTGGGTACTGCGGGTAGTGAACATGCACAAGACGGGTGTAATCATACTCGTATGCAGTTTGTTCGCCACGGTTGAGTTGTAGGTTTGTAGCGGAAGCAATTATATTCCCTGCTGCGTCATAGGTCCAACGAGTAGTACCAGCGTCAGGGTGCACGCGCTTGGTCCTGCGACCAAAACCGTCATACGTATGCGTAGTGGTCAGCCCGTCGGGGTCAGTGGATTGCAATAATTGTCCCAATGGGTCATACTTAAAAGATGTAGTGGCACCATCTGGAGCAATACTTGTGGTCAGCCACCCTTGCGGGGAGGTATATTGCTGCCACTCGTTGCCGTTCTCGTCTGCGCGATTCTGCAACAGACGCTTATGACCAAAGGCATCATAGCCGATTTCATACCATGTATCAGAGATAACACCATCCGCCCACGACATCGAAACTGGACGGTCCATCACATCATAGTCTGTTTGAGTGATGAGGTCGAGATTATGGGTGTGGTAGGTCCGCACGAGGCTGTCTGCCCACACATTCGCATACGTGGTTATGGCGCGTCCGAAACAATCACGGGTAGTACGGTTGCTTACCACAAAACGGGAACCCCGCTTGTCAAACCGCTGCACCATATCACCCCGCGCATCGCAGAAAGTACGGTGGAATATCTTGTCACCTCCTCCATCCATAGAGACATCTATATAAGACAGATTGTTATTTTGCGGAACATAGTTGTATTCTATATTCCCCAACGGAGAAGAAAGAGAAACCAAACGCCCTAACGTATCATATTCGTATTCCATTTTATTTCCGGACGGGTCTGTCACATAGTATGGCAGTTGCAGGAACTTGTCATACCTCATTTGCTGTGTCCTTCCCCATTGGTCTGCAACCCGCACAGGCAGTGTATGGCTGTATGCATCATACTGTACCGTTGTGAATGCCCGTTCTCCCTTGTAGTTGGCAGGGAAAGCAACGCTGTCAGGAAGACCGAACGCATCGTAGTGGTAGTTGGTGGTGTTTGTGCGGTTATTGAGCAGGTCGGTACGCCTTACCTCTACCGGTTGTCCCTTTTGGTAAGCCACTTGTACCTCGCGTGTCGGCGTGCCATTGCTATAGACCATCATCTTGGCGGGAGAAGATACGAGGTTATAGGTCTTGATATTGGTGGAATCATATTCTATCGTAGCGCGCAGGTCGTCATCTGTCAGAATAGAATCTCCCATATTGACATACTCGCGGACATTGTGGTACTTGTCGTACTCATACCGTTTGGCAGTCACGATTCTGTCTTCACCACCCTCATAGTAGCGGGTATAATGCACCTCTTTGCCTATTCGGATAGAAGCATCTGCGCACAGATTGTCAGCGGGGGAAAAGGTGGAATCCACATACCACGTACCTATCTCGTATTCATGGAAAAGGCGGTCTTCGGCATCGGACAAACCCTCGTAGGTCAGTTTCCCGTGCTCCACAAAGTCGGTATTGTTGTAACGGCGTACCACTTTCCGATAGGTTGCATGCGGAGTGGTTTCTGTATTAATGTCGTGAGTAGTGGTAGCCCCATAGCCCAGGAACTGCCGCTCTGCATAGTCATAATGCGGGTCTGCGTAGTCAAACTGCTGCATCATCGTGTCACATCCGAGGACAGGGTGCGCATACGGGTCGATATTGCACATCTTGGTCATCAGCCACTGCCTGCCGCGCCGTTCCGCAGTGGGGACGGACAACTCATAATCAATATGGAACTGCTGTCCCGTCGGATTAGTGACGGTTCGGAGAAGACGGTTCTTCCCTGTTTGGTTGTACCGGATATGTATGCCGTCTCCTGCCGCCCACACCAAATCAGGCAAGCCGTCACCGTTCATATCTATCAGGTCGTGCGTGCCCTGCGTAGTAGCCTTGCCCTTGGGAGAACCGTTGGCACCGATACATATCTTCACGAACCATATAGGGACACCTCCTGTAATACCTATGTGTGTGTTCCAATTGAATGTCTTGCTGCATTGCATCTGTCCGCCGCTGACAGAGGTCTGTTGCTGAAGTCCCTGTGCCGACATCAGCATTATCAGCACTCCGTCGTCTGTCTGCTTCACCACATCGGGAATACCGTCACCGTTCATATCTATCAAACGGGTGCTCAACTTGTTTTCAGACCAGTTCATATCCGCACCAAAAGCAAGACTTACCTGAAATTTGCTGGTTAAGGTTGGCTGCTCCGTGCCCAAGATGTTTTTGGTGATTTCCATAATATCACCCCAACCGTAATCATTTCCTACTCCCGCACTGCCTCCCCAGCAAGTGCTCTTGTTGAGGTCTATCTCCGACAAATCAGCCAACGTTACGGCAGAGGTGAAATCATAGCCGATATTCAGGCAGGCGGAAATGGTGTTTTGTTTCGTGTCTTTCACCAGTTTGTCGGGCAGTCCGTCACCGTTGATGTCTATGTATGCTATCGTGGCACCGCTTTCCGAGGAGGTTGCATTGCCACTGACACTGCCGCTCACATGGGTAAGGAACTTGCCGTCTTTGACATTCACTCCGGGGGCTTTCACTGCATACGCATAGTTACCCGAGAGAGAACCGCCGTTGGAGACGGTATGATTGCTGTACATCTCTGTCGCCAGACTCTTGTTTTCTCCCAAACCGCCCCACGGATTGGTGTATTGGA
>DLLA01000111.1:2700-6468 GCA_002479035.1 Bacteroidales bacterium UBA7574
CCACATCGGGATAACCGTCACCGTTCATATCCATAAAGTCGGTAGTGACAGTGTAGTCCGATTGCGAATGGGTATAGCCTCCGCCGACATCACCTGCTCCGGGAAGAGAGATACCCGCCCCGATATTTACATTCCACTGTGTGGTCTTGCTCACCTTGCGTACTGCCGTAGCGCGCTGCCCGTCGGGAAAGACAGGAACATCACTGTCAAACTCGACATCGTCGCTACTGCCTGAAGAACGTGCCTTTCTTTGCGTACTCTCGTTTTCCGTTTCCATACGCGCCAACTCCTGTTCGGTGTCCCGAGTGTTGGACAGCAGTTCCCGTCCGTTGCGTGCCACATGCCCATACGCTTCCCAACGGTATTGGCTGGCATCGGGTGTCATCTGAATCCACGCATTATCCAGCGGGTTGTACAGATTGCGTGTACTGAAAGCGTCATCCAAGCCCCCAGGTTGCAGCAGTTGGGCGGTGTCGGATGCCGTAAAAGTGATGGACTGACAGAAAGCGGCACTGTCCGCAGGGGCTGTCTGTGCATACGTGACGGCTGTATTAACCAACGAACTGATTCGTATCGCATCCACAGCCGAGGTATTGTTGTACCCGAATTGTCCCCAACCGCGATACAGAGGTCCGAACAGATGGTAGTAGGTGGAATCCAATTGCACATCCCGCGTAAACACCATTTGCGGTGTGAGCCACCGGCTGAACGGGGGATTGGAGGCACTCTGTTGCGCAGGAGTAAACGTGAGTTGGGGTCTGACCTCTATCTGCCCCAGATTATCCTGTGAATATAAAGCCAATGATACCGAAGCCTCACCAGGATATGAGAAAGTCCGCCGGCAACGGGACACGGATGCATTGACAGCCACGCTGTCTATGGTACGACCGTCCAATAAAATCCGCAGAACGGCACTCTTGTCAGACTGGCACATAATGTCTGCATCCAGCGCAATACTGCCTGCCTCGTCGGTTTGGAAGACCTCATCGGAAGAACATATAAAATCATCCGCAGAAGAATAGGACGTTCCGTCGCTATACGTGAACTCCTGGTTCCAACGGACATTGTCGTAGTTATGTGTGCGGACAGACCTTACATGGAAGAAAAAGACATCGCCTTTCTTCACACTGAGGTCGGTATATGTCTTTTCCTTTACCGCATAATCATTTTCGGTGATACGGTAGGTGTCAAGAATCGTACTGCGTTGCGAATGTAGCGTATGGGCACCAGCATCCACCGTCACATCTCTGTCAAGTTGTATCACGCAACGGACCCCGTCTGCCTGACGAGACTGGGAACGTCCGTATCCCGTATCCTGAATCAACTGCAAGGAACTGCGCAAAGTTACCGTACCATCCTTGGGGGCTACCCAAACACGCACTGCATCAATATCAGGGTCTATCTGTTCGGGGCAAATGGTAAGAGTTTGGTGAGCATAATAATGATTGCCATCCCGTACAATACGGACATTGCTATACTGTTGCTTGACACGGTTCTCCCATGCATTATAAGCACTCCATACTGGTGCCCAACATGCATTTTGGTATGCCTCTGATTCATCATAGTGGCAATGGCGGTTCACACAAGCAAAACACTGCTCCGGTTCATTGCGGCAGATTTCTTCACATTCCTCACAATACAGCCGTTGGTCTCTCACACAATCATTACAGGGACTATAGTCACCGCTATCGCCTGCTTCAAGACATGGTTGCACACACTCACTATTATTATCAATAGCACCCACACAATTGTAATCCAATTTGCATTGATTGCAATTGAGAGGGTCAGGATCATTTACACAAATATCCTGACACTCGTCACAAACAAAACAAGTAGGGTTACTATCAATACACTTTTTACAATTATCAATGTCATCTATACAAATATCACGGCAATCGTCACACGGGTTTGCCATACCTTGTAACATTCCATTCAGACAATAAGTGTCCGCACAATAGAGGTACTCGTCTTCATAGCCGTCCAATAAGTAGCCGTAACATTCAGGACAAATGGAGCGACAGTCATTATCGCGCATGCACTCCTTGTAGTTTCTCTCGAAGTCTATATTTTCAGGATATTGCAAATAGGTTTCATACTCACTCCAGCACTCATAGCAGACAAGTTCATAGCCACAATTTTGCAGACAATGTACCACTTTCTGCTCTATGTCGTAGCCATCCTCTTCCGCGACGGCTGCTGTGTCCTCCCGTTGCCGCAAAGCACGCTGTAGATTAAAGGTCGCTAATTGTGAATGTAAGTCTATGTTCTGTACATATTCCCAAATAACCTCCTGACACTCACCGCAATCGTAATAATCCGATTCGCGATTCTCATAGCGTTCAGGTTCAGTACCACAATATCCTAATGAGCAATCGGGCTCACGCATAACGTATGTCGAAACGATGGTGTCTAATTCATAGCATTCAGGAATTACTTTGACCTCGCCATCATAGTAGAAGTTCGTGGCACATTGAGAAGAATCTATCCGAACAGTATCTCCACCGGTGTGTTCCAAGAAATTCTGCTGGCTATTGATTCGGTTGAAATACACTTTGCCGTCTGCTACATAGTCGGGCAACCCGTCTCCGTTGATGTCTGCAAAGTAGTGGGTGGTGTATGTCTCGGAATGAGACATACCGCCGCTCACATTGGCATTTGCGCCAAAAGCCTCCGCACCCGCCTGCAATCCCCATGTATGTGTCTTTGATACATCGGCAGATAACCCCGTGGTGGGAATCCCCGTGTTGATTTCATCACCGAAATAAACCCCGCTATCATCATTTCGTTGCGGACGGAAATAGATATGAGCATCCTTGATATATACTATATCTGTCAACCCGTCACCGTTCATATCCAACAGCATCTGTTCTGTTTTGCTGTCGGACTTGGAGAAATTATAGTTACCTCCCGCACTCAAATTGGTATTCCATACACTCTTGCCAAAACCAACTGCGAGCACACCACCCGCCGACCAACTGTCGCTTTCCGATTTATTCAAGGGTGTATAAGTGGAGTTCGGATAAGGCAATATAGTTTCTTCCGCAGCAAAGATATTCTCAATAGGAGAAGTGTAGTAGTCAAAACGGGTAGTTGTATTGAGTTGGTCACCATAGCCTGACGGAAGAGAACAACCACCATCAGTGGGCCATCTCACATCAAAATAATTGAGGTGGTCCTGTATTTGATTCAGCAGAGAGGATGTCGAACTTTCGTCATAGGATAGCAGGTACCGATGATTCATGTGCCAGCAATAGGCATCATCTCCGGAATTGTTATTCAAAAACGTAACATCTATGTAGCAAAGAATACTATCCGTTTGACGTATGAAACCCAACCGCCCGTCCTTCTGTATGTCTGCACGTTGGTCATAGTGAAAAAACACACGATACGACGGTGTGAGGTCTGTCGTACCATTGGCGGTACGATGACCTGTATAGTAAATGAATTTAGGATATATCTCCTTTTGAGAACTGACCGCATACTCATACCTCATATAGTTGCCATAGAGGTCCACCACCTCCGCCAACGCCCAGTGGGCGATATTGCCGTTGGCATCTTTGAGCACACAATTGGGGTTGGTGTTTTTATCTGCCGCATACTTGCCATAATAGTATGTGGTACCGCTCCTGTCGGTAACCGTCCAGTAATAATCCTTCGGGCTGGTGCCGTGGCGGATGATACGGTCGGCATTCTTCGGGTCACGGGCGATAAACAGCACATTGCCCTTCCGTCGGCTGATTTGCGTGTTGGTCTGATAAGGCAAGCGCA
>DLLA01000040.1 GCA_002479035.1 Bacteroidales bacterium UBA7574
ATGGACATCGTTCATTCGCATGCTGTGAAGAACGAGCGTGAGGGTTTGGGAAACTTCGACGGCACACCCTATCAGTATTTCCATGCCGGCGCACGACGCGAGCACCCCGCATGGGACAGTCTGTGCTTTGACTACGGTAAGAACGAGGTGCTGCATTTCCTGCTGTCGAACTGCAAGTACTGGTTGGACGAATACGACTTCGACGGTTTCCGTTTCGACGGTGTGACCTCGATGATGTACCTCAGTCACGGATTGGGCGAGGACTTCATGAACTACGGCAGTTATTTCAACGGCAATGAGGACGGCGATGCTATCTGCTACCTGACGCTGGCAAACAAACTGATTCACGAAGTGAAGAAGCACGCTATCACCATTGCCGAGGATATGTCGGGTATGCCCGGCTTGGCACGTCCGCAGAAAGACGGCGGTATGGGCTTTGACTACCGTCTGGCGATGGGCATACCTGACTTCTGGATTAAGTATATCAAAGAGGTGCGCGACGAGGACTGGAAGGCGGGGCATATCTTCTACGAGATGACCAACCGCCGTCAGGACGAAAAGACCATCTCATACGCCGAGAGCCACGACCAGGCACTGGTGGGCGACAAGACCATCATCTTCCGCCTGTGCGACTCGGATATGTACTGGCACTTCGAGCACGGGCATGCCACCTATATGGTGGACCGCAGTATAGCCCTGCACAAGATGATACGGCTTATCACGGCTTCTACTATCAACGGGGGCTACCTGAACTTCATGGGCAACGAGTTCGGACACCCCGAATGGATTGACTTCCCCCGCCAAGGCAACGGTTGGAATTACAAGTACGCCCGCCGGCAATGGAGTCTGGTGGATAACCCCAACTATTTCTATGCCGACCTCAACCGCTTCGATGAGGCTATGGTGCACCTGCTGCGCCGCGAGTTGCAGCCCGTGAAGGACAAGCAAGGTACGCACCTGCCGTGGATATACAAGTTGTTCGACAACGAGGGCGACCAAGTAGTAGCCTTTGAGCGCGGCAACCTGCTGTTTGTCTTCAACTGGAACGGACAGAAGTCGTTTACTGACTATGGCATTCCCGCTCCTGCCGGCAAATACAAAGTGTTGCTCAACACCGATGCCAAGGAGTTTGCGGGCTTCGGACTTGCCGATGACAGCGTGGAGCATTTCACCCAACCCGACCCCGCCTATTTCACAGACGACAAGGGGTGGCTCAAACTCTACCTGCCCGCCCGCAGCGCAATGATACTGAAGAAACAATAAACGAAAGCCGTTAAAGGCTTTTGTCCGTAACGATACTAAAAACCAAAGAGATATGAGACTTATCATCCAACCGAACTACGACCTGCTCTCGGAGTGGGCAGCCAACTATGTGGCACACCGTATCAACGAGTTTGCCCCCAAAGAGGGTACACCTTTTATATTGGGTCTGCCCACAGGTTCATCGCCTCTGGGCATGTACCGCCACCTTATCAAACTGAACAAAGAGGGCAAAGTCAGTTTCCGCAACGTGGTGACTTTCAATATGGACGAGTACGTGGGTATCCCCGAAGACCACCCCGAGAGTTACCATAGTTTTATGTGGAACAACTTCTTCTCGCACATCGACATCCGCAAGGAGAACGTGAATATCCTCAACGGCAACGCACCTGACCTTGCTGCCGAATGTGCCCGCTATGAACAGAAAATCAAGGACTACGGAGGTATTATGCTTTTCTTGGGCGGTATCGGTCCTGACGGGCATATCGCTTTCAACGAACCCGGCTCTTCACTCACCAGCCGCACCCGCAAGAAAGAACTGACCACTGACACCATTATTGCCAACTCGCGTTTCTTCAACAACGATGTCAACCTCGTACCCAAGACGGCTCTCACCGTGGGCGTAGGCACCATTATGGATGCCAAAGAGGTACTGATTATGGTGAACGGACACAACAAAGCCCGCGCCCTGCAGCACGCAGTGGAGGAACCCATCTCGCATATGTGGACTATCTCGGCACTGCAAATGCACCAACACGGTATCATCGTCTGCGACGAGGCGGCTTGCGACGAACTGCGTGTCAGCACTTTCCGCTATTTCCGCGACATTGAGAAGAGCAACCTCAACCCCGATACCCTGCTCTGATTACAGATTTCACATTTCAGTTTGCTAAAACAAGAGGCTGCCCATCCAAACGGAGGCAGCCTCTTTTTCATATCCCTACCCTATTATATACGTGTGCTATCCAAGCGCGGAGTGTCATCTTTCTCCTCGTGCTTGGCATACGCCGATACGATATGTTTTACTAACGGGTGCCGCACAATATCTTTCTGATTAAACTCCACAATGGCAATTCCCCGTATATCGCGTAGCCGCTCAATGGCATCGCGCAGCCCCGACTTCTGACTGGCAGGCAAGTCTATCTGCGTCAAGTCGCCTGTAACTATCATCTTGCCGTTGATACCAAGGCGCGTCAAGAACATCTTCAGTTGCGCGGTAGTGGTGTTTTGTGCCTCGTCCAATATCACAATTGCGTCTGCCAATGTCCTTCCGCGCATGAATGCCAACGGCGCAATCTGTATCACGCCGCGCTCCATATATTCGTTGAGTTTTGCCCCCGGTATCATATCCTGCAAAGCGTCATACAGCGGCTGCAAATATGGGTCTATCTTGTCTTTCATATCGCCGGGCAGAAAGCCCAACTTCTCACCCGCCTCCACTGCCGGACGTGACAATATAATCTTCTTTACCTCCCTGTTCTTCAACGCCCTCACTGCCAATGCAATAGCCGTGTAGGTCTTCCCGCTACCCGCAGGACCGATGGCAAACAGCAAATCGTTGTCCTCATAGGCGTCCACCAACAGTTGCTGATTCCTGCTCCGCGCCACAATCGACTTCCCGTTCACCCCATGCAGTATCAGGTTGTCTTGCAAGTATTCTTGAGGTTGCTCACCATGCAGCAGCATCAGTATCTGCTCCTCATTGAGGGTGTTGTTCTTGATACAAAACGCCTCACACAGCCGCAGGCTGCGCTCAAAACGCGCAATAGCGGCATCAGGTCCTGACACCTTCACATGATACCCCCTCGCCACCACCCGCACATCGGGGTGCTGGTCTTTCAGGCATACCATATTCCTGTTGTTCACGCCGTAAAAAACAGCGGTATCCAGACTCTCATTCAGTTCGATAATTGATTCCATAGCGGTATTTGGTTCAGATATTCATATTCCGTTGGCAGCACGCGCACCACCACACTTTGCACACCGTTGCTCAACATTAAATAGGGCACATGCAATTCTCTGTTATACACGACCGCCTGATCCAGCACTCTCTGCGTCAATGCCACTCTCTCTGCTTTGAACTCCAACAGCATAAGTGGCTTCATATCAATGCCATACACAACGGCATCGCACCTCTTCCGCAACCCTGCCACCTCTATCGGCACCTCCACACCTGTCAGCGAATGAGGATAACCGTATTCCTTCTCCAAACGCTCCAACACCTGTTGCCGCACCCACTCCTCTGGCGTCAACCGCACAAACCGCCGCCGCCATTCGCAAAACACCTGCTCTTTATTATCTATTATACGGGTTTTCATTCAGAACAACAAAGGTACACTTTTTTTCAAGACATAGGCAAACACCTCTTTTTTGTATCTTTTTCGGCTAAAGTATAGGTGGTTAATAGGTGATTAATAGGTGATTCCCGCGAGGATACAGAGACCTTACCTCAGAGATATGCTTTTTTCAGGAATACATTTTTCCGACTATCCTGTTGACCATACGTGTCGGAAGCAGGCGGTTGAGTATACAGAAAACAGAATATAGTACGCCCCCTACATACAGCGGCTTGACGCTTCGTCGGGTAGCAATTCGGTACAAGTCATACGCCATCTTTTCGGGTGTCATCCCCCCACGCTCGTCCCTTTCCATAGCAGCCACAGCGGATTGCACATGCTGATACACCTCCTGCCCTGCGACATTCTTCTCGCGTGCATCAGTAAAACCCGTAGCCACATCACCCGGCATCAGCACTGCCACCGTAATGCCAAACGGACGCACCTCGTTGGCAAGGGCGAGAGCCATGGCATTAAGTGCCGACTTGCTGGCACTATAGAAAGACTGATATGGAATACTCAGCACTGCAGCCACCGACGAGGTGAAGATAATACGCCCCCTCCTTTGGGCACGCAGAATGGGCAGCACTGCCTTCACCAAATGGAACGCACCAAAGAAATTCACGTCAAACTGCCGTCTTGCCTCGCCTGTAGTGGTAAACTCGACAGGACCCGAAATGCCGAATCCAGCATTGCTGATAACAACATCAATACGGTCTGTCTTGCTGCGCACTTCCGAAATGGCCTGTCGCACAGAAGTCTCATCCGTCACATCACAATGAATATGCGTGATGCCGTCGTGATTCACTCCATGCCGGCTGAGTTCAAACACTTGCCACCCGTGTTCAGCAAACAACTGCACGGTAGCCAATCCTATGCCCGAACTCCCGCCCGTGAGCACCAATGTCCTATTTTCGCTCATATCTGTTGCTATTACCAATTGATAGGCGGTAAGCCGTGTTGGGTAAGATAACGGTTGGCAGCAGAGAAGTGCCCGCAACCGATGAAACCGCGGTAGGCACTGAGAGGACTGGGGTGTGGGGCGGTGAGAACAAGATGGCGCTTGCGGTCGATGAACTGCCCCTTGCGTTGCGCGTAACTGCCCCAAAGCATGAATACGAGGTTCTCGCGCTGCTCATTGAGGGCGGCAATGGCAGCATCGGTGAGTTCTTCCCATCCCTTGTTCTGATGGCTGCCGGCACGGTGTTCCTCGACTGTGAGTGTAGCGTTGAGGAGCAAGACTCCTTGTTCTGCCCAATGAGTGAGGTCGCCAGATGTGGGAATAGGTTTGCCAAGGTCGCGGTTGAGTTCCTTGTAGATATTATCCAGCGACGGTGGGATAGGCACGCCTTCGCCGACAGAGAAACAGAGTCCCTGCGCCTGTCCGAGTTCATGGTAAGGGTCTTGCCCGATAATAACTACCCGTACCTTGTTGAAAGGGCATATATCAAACGCACGGAAGATTTGCGCAGCAGGCGGGAAACATTGCCGTGTGCGATATGCTTGGCGCACAAACTGCGTGAGCAACTCAAAATACGGTTTATCGAATTCGGGTTGCAAGACGCGACGCCAACTCTCTTCAATTCTAACTTGCATGACGTTTAATGAAGCCCCTCCTATGGAGGGGTTGGGGAGGTCTATTAATCCACGATGAGCATGGCATCGCCGTAGTCGCCGAAATGATAACCCTCTCGGATAGCCACCTCGTAGGCGTGCATGACATTGTCGTATCCGCCGAAAGTAGCCACCATAATGAGTTGCGAGGATACGGGCATATAGAAATTCACAAAGAATGCGTTTGCCACGGAGAAGTCATAAGGCGGGAAGATGAAACGGTTGGTCCAACCGCTATAGGTCTTGATTTGTCCGCTGGCACCTACTACGTGTTCGAGTGCACGCATTACCTCCGTACCAATGGCACAGACTTGTTTGGCATTGCGGTGTGCACGGTCCACTGCGTCCACAGCGGGTTGCGTGATGAAGATTTGCTCACTATCCACCTTGTGTTTGCAGAGGTCTTCTACATCAATAGACTTGAAATTGCCCAGTGCCATGTGGGAGGTGATGGTCTGTGTCTCTACACCGCGTATCTCCAGACGCTTGAGCAAGTTCTTGGAGAAGTGCAAACCTGCGGCAGGGGCTGCCACAGCACCTACGTTCTTGGCAAAGACAGTCTGGTAGCGTTCCTCGTCCATCTCGGTGACGGGCAAATCGAGGAAGACACGCTCGTAGGCTTCCTGCGTAGTCTCGTCCATCGGACGCCGGATGTACTTGGGCAGCGGGGTGGTACCCATGGCATAGAGGTGCTTGATGAAGTCCTCATCGTCATAGTCGGTAAGAAAACGCACGGTACGTCCGCGAGAGGTGGTGTTGTCGATGACCTCGGCAATGATGGTGGCATCCTCGTCGAAGAAGAGTTTGTTGCCAATACGTATCTTGCGGGCAGGGTCCACAAGGACGTCCCAGTAGCGGTTCTCGTGTTGCAGTTCGCGGAGGAGGAAGACCTCGATATTGGCAAGGGTCTTCTCCTTTTTGGCGTAAAGCCGTGCAGGGAAGACCTTGGTATCGTTAGCAATAAGCAGGTCGCCTTCGTCGAAATAGGAGACTACATCGCTGACATTCTTATGTTCGATGTCGCCTGTGGAGCGGTGGAGTACCATGAGCCGTGCTTCATCACGGAAACGGCTGGGGAATTGGGCTATGAGTTCTTCCGGTAAATGAAATCTGAAATTACTCAGCCTCATGGAAGTATCTAATTTCATTATGTTCGTTGCTTATACAGTTATTAATCAGTTCGTTGAATTTGTCAAAAGTCATGCAGTCCTCTATGCGGATGTCTCCCACCCGGGTGCGGCAAAGGGCAATAAGATGGGCACCACTATCAAGCCGCTGTCCGATGTCTCGGGCAAGAGCACGTATGTAGGTTCCTTTGCTGCAAACGATACGCAGTTCGAGTTGCATGGTGGTCTCGTCGAAACGCAGGATTTCTATCTCGTCGATAACGAGGAGTTTGGGTTTGAGTTCCGCGACTTCGCCCTGCCGTGCCAGTTTGTATGCCCGCTTGCCGTCCACCTTGACGGCAGAGAACATGGGCGGTACCTGCCATTGCTCGCCTTGGAACTCAGGAATGACTTTGTCTATGAGTGCACGTGTGATGTGCGCAGTGGGATAGGTGCAGTCGATAGGCTTCTCGAGGTCGAAACTTGGTGTAGTGGCTCCGAGTTGCAGGGTAGCCACATACTCCTTTTGGTGTGCCTGCAGTTGGTCGATGAGTTTGGTCTTGCGTCCTGTGCATACAACGACTACCCCTGTAGCCAACGGGTCGAGGGTACCCGTATGCCCAACTTTGAGTTTCTTCAGCCCGAGACGGTGGCATAATAGCCATCGGGTCTTGCCTACGACATCGAAACTTGTCCAACGGTAAGGCTTGTCGAATGCCAATATCTCACCCTCAACAAAGTCCATATATAATGGCGAATACGCCTACACAAAGGCAGTAGATAGCGAAGTATATAAGTTTTTGACGGCGTACAATGTCTATCATAAAGCGGCAGGCAAAACAGCCTGTCAGGAAGGCTGCAAGGAAACCGACAATCATAGGCACGATGCCCAATGTGCTGGTAACCTCACCGCTGAGTATGTCGAGCAGTTCGAGAAAGGCTTCTCCGAGTATAGGTATCAGCACCATAAGGAATGAGAACTTGGTGACGCTCTCTTTCTTGACACCGCAGAGCAGTCCGGTGGCAATGGTGGTACCGCTACGGCTAAGTCCGGGGAGTACGGCAACGGCTTGCGCACAGCCGATGATGATAGCATCTTTGTAACCCACTTCGTGTCCGGTGCCTGCACGGCGTTTACTAAGCCACTCACTGAGATAGAGCAGCACGGCAGTGATACACAGACAGATGCCAACAAGAAGGAGTCCATGCCCGAAGAGGGCTTCGACCTTGTCTTTGAAGAACATACCCACGATGAAGACAGGAATCATAGACACCAGAATCATGGCGACATAGTTCTTCTCCTCGTTCCACTTGGTGGTGGTAAACGTGCCTCGGAAGAGTTGTGCCACCTCTTTCCAAAGGATGACCAAAGTGGACAGCACGGTGGCTGTGTGGACGACTATGGCAAACGTGAGGTTCTCCTCACCTGCCGTGCCGAGTAGGGCTTGTCCTATCTCAAGGTGTCCTGACGATGATACCGGCAGGAACTCGGTGAGTCCCTGAATAATGCCCAAGATGAGCGCTTCCCACCAACTCATTTCTTCTTCGGCTTATAGAGAATAGCAACAATCATCATAACGAACCCAAACAAGGAAATCATCGGTCCTACCGTGATACGGCGGAAAGAGAAGATGTCGGGATTGTATTCGGTGGCACCACTGGGTGCACCCACCATCAGTGCAAAACCGAGAACGATAATGACGAAACTGACGGCGATAAGGATAATGTTCAGTTTAGGGAGGTTAAATTTCATACATCTTATTGATTTTCATTCGTATATATCTGTTTGTAGCAGCCCACGAGGCAAGGAACGTGATGAGTACGCCGCTTGCCAAGACCACGACAATGACAAAGGAAATGTTCTGCCACGTGAGGGGGAAGAGCATGATGCCCAGCCGTGCCTTGCAGTAGTAGAAAGCCCCTGCCAGTACGAGTAAGGCGAGGACACTTGCCTCGACACCCATACGCATATTGCGGCGTATGAAAGGCCATTTGATAACCCACGGGGTGGCACCGACAAGGCGCATAGTATTGATAAGGAAGCGTTTGGAATAGACTTGCAGTTGGATTGTGTTGCTGATAAGTACAAGTGCGATGATGAGCAGGGCGGCGGCAATTGCAAGCAGTACGAGTGATGCCTCACCGATATTGCTGTCGAGCATACGGACCACGTCCTCCTGATAGACGATTTTGTCCACAAAAGGGAGAGCCGTGAGGCGTGTCTCTATGGCGGCAATGCTATCGGACTGCGCATATCGGGCATTGAGATGCACCTCGTAGGCATTGGGCAACGGGTTGTAGCCGAGGAACTTCTGCGGGTCTTCGCCAAGGTTGGCGATATGCTCTTGTAGGGCTTCCTCGCGGGATATATAGCGAGAGTCGTGGCAATATGGGGAGGCATTGAGCAACTTGCCCATACGGGCGGTCTCGTCTTCGGTAGCGGCATCGGACATAACAATAGTGAGTGCCACATTCTCGCGGACATGACGCATCAATTCATGGGCAGACAACAGGACGATGCACTCTAACCCAATCAAACAAAGCACCAACGCGATAGAAATCGTGGTGGTGAGGTACATATTGAAAAAACTATGAGGTCGCTTCATTGGCTTATGTTTGAATTGAACAGGTCGGGTTAAAATGGCTATCTTATCGACCTGCGATAGACCCGCGACAGACCCGCGAAATACTCACGAGACAACACGAAGATATTATAGTGAATAGAGGCTGCCTAATGCATATCTCATCAGGCAGCCTCTGTGCGAAGAGCATATTAGTACTCCCAGAGGTCTTGCTCTGTGTTCAGCAACTCAGTCTCAATGCGTTTCTGCTCTTTCTGTATCTCCTCGTATGTCTTGGCATAGTCCGGAATCATACGATCGTAGAGGTCGCTCTCGCCTACGAGATAACTGGAATAGAGTTTCTTGGCAAAGAACTCATCGAAAGTAACGCGCTTGGTCTCGTTCTGGCGCGGCATGATATACTGCTTAGCCATATACGGGCGGAAAGCGTCGAAGGGTACCCAAAAGAGGATTTGCCCGTAAAGAGCCTCCATAACCGGCATATCATCGTAGTAAGTAGCATTGTCGGAGTTCATGGGCGCAATAGCCATAATCTTGGAGTACAGACGCGAATAGTGGCGGTCGAAGAATATAACCTCCTGAATCATGTACTTGAGTTGGTTGCGCACAAAGCCCTTATAGGAATAGTTGTTGAACCGCATCTCGCCCACGATAGAATCGTAATTGAGCAGCATATACTCGGACGTGGCGATGTCGCCGTCTCCTAACTCACCGCTACGGTCGGTATTGAGCAAGGTAGGAATCATCTCGCGCCCCATAGGAGGTACGTTGAAATAGGGCTTAATATCTCCCGCATCTGAAGATTTCTCGTACACAGGCATACCCGCTTGGATGGCACCGAGCATCACCTTGAAGAGCGAACTATACTTGGGGTCTTCAGGGTTGACGGGGGTGTAGAGTTGGTAGTTCTGCTTGAACCGCATATCAATGATACGATATACGACACGTGCCCACACCACGTCGTCAGAACGGTGGAAGACTGTTACCAACGTGTCAGCGGACTGGGATAACTCCTGCGTTTCGATACGCAGCATACCCATATCATCAAAGAACGAATTGACTTGATGTTGCGCTTGGGCTACCGTAAAACCAAGAAGCGCGAATGCGATAATACAAAATTTCTTCATAATCACTATATTAGTTGAGTTCGATGGGGAGACCACGCAATTGTATCTCCTTGCCATCAGGACCTTTTGCCTTGATATACTGCAGGTTGACCATATTGCCCTGTTTGAGTTTCTTGATAGCGGCAAGGGCTTTCTGGTCGAACTTATCACCTTTGACGGAGATAGAAGCACCAGTAGGCAGTTTGACTTGGAAGCCCGTAATCTCGAACTTAGCCTGCACCAAACCGTCAGCACCGTAAGATGCGATGATGCGGTTGGAGGGGTTAATCATCTGCGAGCGAGGTATCTTAGTATCTTCGGTAGGTACGCCGTTGATTTCGAAATACGCATCAGGACGTGGCAAGTTCTTGACGCGATAGACATGCGAGCCCATGAGCGCAGCCTTGCCGTTGAAATCGGCATCGACTTCGATGGTCATCTTGTCGGGCGTACTTGCCCCCGGCTTGATAATCCAACTACCGTTTTTCTGCGTGACTGTGGCTCCCGAGCACTGAACCTTAATCTTGTTGCTGCTGACGCCCGGCACAGAGATAGAGAACGGGTTGTCGTAGCCGCGGTACATGATATTGAGGTCCGTATTGGAGATAGTGGCACTAGGCTCACCCACCGTATATTCGCGCTCGAAAGGCAGGTACTGCATCATACCCTGCTGGTCCATGTAGCCAATCTTGCCGACAATCTTCTGTGTGCCGACGCTGTTGGCAACGATTTCGTAGATGCCGTTGCTGCCAATCTGCTGGCCATTGACGTGATACTCAGGCGTCTGCGTAGAGTCGATAGCCGCCAAGATGATTTGTGCGGTGTACTTGTTGCCCTTGATGACATAGTCAGATGCAGGAATAACATAGGCGTTGAACTTATTCACACGCAAGTCGCCAGCATCCGTAGCATCCAAGAGGAAACGAATTGTCTTGCCCTCGCAGTTGCGGACATCGTTTTGCAGTTTGGTGAGTACGGTGATAGATGCGCACATAGGCATCTCGTGGAAAATGGCATTCTCCCATGTAACGACTTCCCCCTCGGCGTTGGTGCCGTCAGCCACAGAGAAAGTGGCCTCCAACTCTGTATCCAATGCCTCGGACTCGCCCGTGATTTCCTCCAAGAAAGTGCGGTAAGCGATGATTTTCTCTTTCAATACAGCGGCATTACCATCATTGATGGCATAACGCTGCGGGATGTTGGTATCGTCTTTCTTACTTATCTCACGCACGGAAGCATTCTCCTTGGCCTTGCTGCCGTCTGCCATACGCACCATCTCGTCTTTGAAGTTCTGCACATACGCATAGAACTCATCGGACTTCTCTTTCACTTGCATAGCCTTGTCGTACCACTCCTTTGTCTTCTCGGGGTTTTTCTCCAAGGCCGCACGGAACTGCGCATACGTGCTCTCGTTGCTGCCAACCGTGGTTTCGATGGTAGAATGCAGACTATCGTCCACCTGCGTGTAGCCATTCAAAATGGCAGCACTGACGTTCAGTGCCAACATGGCTGTCAGCACCAAATACATCATACCAATCATTTTTTGTCTCGGGGTCTCCGGACAGTTTTTTGCTCCACCCATGATTAATTAATAGTTAATAATTAATAGTTAATACGGGTGATTTATGCCAAAGCATTGAGCATATTGCCATACACATTGTTGAGGTCAGCCACTTGGCTTGCCAGTTTCTTCGCACCTGCTTCATACGCCTCGTGACTCTTGAGAGCCTCTGTGGCTACATCGCTCATCTTTTTGACATTAGCAGTAAGGGTGTCTATCTGAGTGCTGGTAGCAGATACTTTCTCTGTTTGTGCTTTGTAAGCCTCCACTTGTGCCTGAATGGTCTTGAGTTGCAACTCGTACACGGCATTGAGACTGGAGAGTTGTCCTGCAATAGCATTGACATTAGCCTCGTAAGCCTTGGTGCCAGTAACCACTTTCTGCATATCGGCAGCCACTTGTGTATAGGTAGCCCCCAATGCCTCACTCTTTTCGCTGATGGACTTGCCTGCAATGATGAATTGCTCGGCAGCCTCGCCTGCTGCATCCAGTTTCTCGCCCAACTTGCTGGTCGAGGTAGCAACCTTGCCGAGTTCGCTGAGTTGGACAGCGGTCTTTGCCAAGTTGCCGATGCCATCGCGGAGCGCATTCATGTCTTGCTCGCTCAAAGCAGGCACGTTAGCACCTTTGGTATTGCCTTGTGCACCGCCCTGCATATTGGGAGTCGCACCGCCAGCAACACCTGCGCCCAACAACGTGGGATGGGGACGCGACTGCATCTCCTTCAAGAGTTCAGGCTCCGTACCATACTCCAGCAACTGCGGGAACACGTTACCCCAATGAAATTCAGGATGCGGGTCCTCCAAGCAACCTATCAAGAACAGAAAAGCCTCGGTAATCATACCTGCCATAAGAACAGGACCGGCTCCCGGAAAGTGCATAATTTTGAACAAGGCACCAATAATAACGACAGATGCACCAATTGAATAAATGCAATTGACCACCTTTTTGCCTTTGTACGACCCATACGCGTGCATGAACTTAGCCCATGCACCTTGTTTTGGTTTTGCAGCACCTTGCTCTGCGATAACTTCTTTTTCCATTTGTCAGAAAATAGTTAATTAGTTGTTTTAATGGTTTTTATGGTATTATTTATTAGTCTCCGATATAGGAACGAACACAGCGGAATCCGATATATGAGCGGCTCTCGTATTGGTATTCGTAGGTACGCACACCACACTGCAGATAGTAACTGATGTCCTTCCAACTACCACCCTTGACGACCTTGCGCTTCAAGATATCCGGGTCATCTTTGCGCGCCATATACGGGAAGTCGGGGTTCATGTCGTGTACATCCACGTTTGCCGAATTGGAATATGCAGACGAGGTCCATTCTGCCACGTTGCCTGCCATATCATACAGACCGAAGTCATTAGGGCGGAACTGCGCCACAGCCATCGTCATAGTTCCCGTATCATCATGGTACGAACCGCGGTAGGGTTTGAAATTCGCCAAGAAGCAGCCTGTAGCATCACGCGCATACTTGTCGCCCCACGGATACATAGACATCTTGCGACCGCCACGCGCTGCATACTCCCACTCTGCCTCGGTAGGCAGACGGTACTCGTTGGCCCGCACCTTGGAAGCGGAAGCCAACAGATGTGTACGCCACTTGCAGAACGCATGCGCCTGCTCCCAAGTAACGCCCACAACAGGATACTCCGCGTAGCCCGGCATGCTGAAGTAACTATGCAACATAGGGTCGTTGTACGAATACTGAAAGTCGCGCACCCACACCAGCGTGTCGGGATAAACACAGATAATACCATTGGTCAGAATATCCTTGGGTTCGCGCAACGGGCGTTCGATGGTCTTGGAGAATATCTCTCCGTCCTCCACCCAGAAGGTGTCCACACGCACGGTAGCCCCTTCGGGGTAACATCCGCGCGCCACATCGAACTTGTTGGCATATATCTTGGCCTGGTCGATATTCTCCCAACTATAGGCATACTGCAACATCGTAGTACGCAACGGTCCGCGTCCCTCATCGTAGAACATTTGGTTTAATGCCTCTGCTGCGGGGTCGTCCATAATGAAACGTTTCTCCCATGGAATCTTCTTCTTCCAATTGATAGCAATGGGTGCCTCGTCCTCCGTTTCATATTTGGGCTGTACTGCATACTCGCTCTCGGGACCGTCCTCACCTATCAGCAAGGTGTAGGCAATAGAGTCGCGCACCCAGTTCACGAACTGGTGGTACTCATTGTTGGTAATCTCGGTCTCGTCCATCCAAAAAGCATTCACCGTTACCATCAGGTTGTTGTCAGGCTGGTTGAAGACGGCCGACTGCGTGTTGGGTCCCATCAGGAATGCTCCCTTGCGAATGAACACCATACCGTAGGGATTGGCCTCCTTGAAATTGGTTGCTTTGGAAGCACCCACCAACTCGCCAGCAGGTTTGTTGCAGGCTGCTAAACCGAATGCTGCTAACACCACGATTGGCAATACTCTTGTTATTTTCATATAATTCGTACTTATTATATATATTGGTTTCGTTATTTCCGTTCCTATAGATATCTCACACTCTTGTATTTGTTTGTGCGCTTGGGTTTCAGGATATTGAATCCGTATGCCAAATACAACTCATGCGAGCCGTAACTCTCCCGTATCAACCCGTTGGCGGGCAACTCATACGTGTAGCCCAACTGCAATCCGCTGATAATATCCACCCCTAATATAATGTTCACACTACCCGCAATTCGGTAACCCAATCCGAACCGGTATCGCTCCTGCACTTGTGCGAGCATGGTCAAGTTCAAGTCCCACCCCACAAAATCCGTTTGCAACATCGCACTCGGCAACAGCATCCAAGCCTTGTTCCTCAACCGCCAGTTGTATCCGCCCGCCACATACATCGTACCACGAACGTGTATCTCGGTGCGGTCGCTCCACCGCAAGGTGGGCTGTGTCACATGCCCGTAACTGGCTCCCACCCACCATGTCGGTGCCGAATAGTAGATGCCCAAGCCCATGTCAAAGCCCATACCCGACACCCCCTTGTCGCTACCACCCGTGGCAATGGGAATTGCCTCGTCGTTTGGATTGTGGTAGGCGTTATCCTCCACGGCGGCAATGTTGTCCAAGTTGATACTATCCACATTGAAACTAAGGTTCATAAAGCCCAAGTCCGCCCCCACGCTCAAGTATCCCTTGCCTATACGGTGGTGATAAGCATACTGCACATGGAAACTCTGGTTGGAAAACAAGCCAAAGCGGTCGTTGATAAACCGCACGCCCGCCCCGTGCCGTGTCTTACCTATCACAAATGGCGATGTGAAAGAAACGTACGTAGTCATCGGTGCATCCGTGATACCGGCAAACTGTATCCGATGACTACCAAACGCCCTCATCAAGTCCCCATCCCCTGCCACTGCGGGGTTGTAGGCTGTCTGCGTGAACATATACTGCCCTATCTGCGGGTCGAACTGTGCTTTCACCACAATGGCGCAACACAACATTCCGCACAATAGTACAATATATCGCTTCACATTCCTTGCTCTTTATTCATTCCTTCCGGCGAAGAGGGGTTAATACTCCTCTTCGTCAAAAAAGAAATCATCCTTCGTCGGATAATCAGGCCACAAGTCCTCAATAGACTCGAATACCTCCTCATCATCCTCAATCTCCTGAAGGTTCTCAATAACCTCCATTGGCGCCCCCACACGTTGCGCGTAGTCCAGCAACTCATCTTTCGTTGCCGGCCAGGGAGCGTCCTCTAATTTCGTAGCCAGTTCTAACGTCCAATACATAATCACACCTGCACACTACGTGCTTATTTACGAAATAATCGCGCAAAAGTAGTAAAAAGATTTCACACGCGCAAACCTTTCCTCTCTTTTTTGCTATTTTTCCCAAACAACGGGTGCTACCTGCTCATTCTGCCCCATCCAACGCGCCAGCACGAAACAATAGTCGCTCAGTCTGTTGACAAACCGCAGTACATCGCCCAGTACGTCCACACCGCTTTCCTGTCCCCAGCGCACGATGTTGCGCTCCAACCGGCGTGCCACCGTGCGGCAGATATGGCAACGCGCCATACTCTCCGTGCCAGCGGGCAGAACAAATGCCCGCAAGACAGGTAGTTCCGTCTGCATCTTATCTATCCAATCCTCCAATTGCTGCACATATTCGGGTGCAAACGACAAGTCCGAACCCGCCAAAATCGCGCCGATGTCGAACAACCTGTTCTGTATCCACTGCAGGTTGGTATCCACTTCGCGCGCCCACACACCTGAGTTCTTGGTTACCCCGCTACGCAAAAGTCCGAAGAAACTGTTCAACTCATCGGCAGTGCCATAAGCCTCTAACTGCCAATCCGATTTGCTCACACGTCGGCCTGTTGCCAACGATGTCTGACCTTGGTCGCCTGTTTTCGTGTAGATTTTCATAAGCGTAATTTATAATGTTTGTGTAAATAATCAGGGTCGAAAAACACCAACCCCATCTTCTGCAAATCCATGATGCAAGCCACATCTTTGCGACTGCAAATTACCTCCCATGCCTTCCCCATCTCGCGACTGTAATGAATATCGTCCATTACGACAACGCTCTTTCTGCCAACGTATTGCGCCAATATATCAAAGTACCGCAATGTCGCTTCTCTTGTATGGTTGGCGTCCACAAATGCTACGTCCACCTGCCCCGCCAGGTGCGTCTGCAGGGTGTCGTCAATGTTCCCCACCACACATTCGATATTCACCAATCCCAACTTCCCCCAGTTGAGTTTCGCCATCTCCGCCACATCAGGGCAGCCCTCAAATGTCATCACACGGTCGCGGCTGTCCGCACTCGCCAGATATGCCGTCGTTACCCCAAAACTCGTCCCCAATTCCACAACACGCAACCCCTCACGTCCATCCTCACGTGCCTGATGCCCCAGCCAGTTCACCAAACGGAACAGCAACTGCCCGTATCGCCTTGGTTCCAAACTCGTCTTGGCAATCTCACTTACCAATCGCCGACTATGTACGCTGCCTTTTCCTCCCGTCCCATAGTCCACATAATCAATCACTTTGGGCGCCCGTAGCATAGCCTCTCGACGCTTCTCAATATCTCTCCATACATAATAAGGATGGGTATCATACATCACCATACGCACCCACTCGAACAAGTACGGCGAATGAATCCCTTCGCCACCTGTGTTCCATGCTTTGGTATAATGCTCCAACCACGAAACCACTCTATATGTCGCGTCGCTAATGTTCATGGTATGATGATTTTTCCTGACCTTTCCCTAAGGTAACCCTGCGCTTGTTTCATCACAGAGTGCGCAAAGTTACAATTTTCCTCTCACATACACAACGTACAGATGTGTTTTTTTCTGAAACGCCATACAAAGATAATACAAAATCGTCCAAAATCCAAATTTATTTTCGTTTTTTCGCCAAAAACGTGCATTTTGCATTTTCTGCTTGTAAACCGTTGAGTATCAATACCCAAAAATCTTCATTTTTTCACCACTTTCCCTACACTTTTCCAAAAACGGTGTTTTTAACAAAAATTATATTTCATTTCGTATGCAAGGGCTCCATAAATACCTATGTAAAGTCCCCCATTAAAACTCCATTTGAACTACTGCTTGATGACAACCTGTTGGATAACTTGGTCGTCGGCATAGACATATAGGGTGTAACCGCCCTGTGGCAGGTGGGACATAGCGATGTGTGTAGTGTATTCGCCTGTTGCCTGCGCGACGGCGGGAGTGCTGTACATACAGAAGCCCGAAGCATTGTGCAGTGCCAAAGATATAGTGGCATCGCGTACCAGCGTATATCGTACCTCCATCTCGGTGAGGACAGGATTGGGCATACATTGCAAACTGCCGATGGCACAAGTTACAGAAGAAGTGTCCTGCTCCTGCCATACAGGCGGCAATGAAGAGAGCGATTGCAAGGTGGAGTCTTCTGCCACGTAGTAGAATGATGTTTGGAAGGCAAGTTGCAAAGAGTCATCCTGCATCTCGTAGGTGCTAATGCTTTCAAACACAGGGATATAAGAACCTGATACAAACCACTGGTACTGCACCACCCACATTCGGGTGCTATCCAACCCGCTCTCCACATATTCGCGGCGAGAGCAGACCCGAATGGCATGCTCATGAGTAATGTCCGGCAGACGCAGTTCGCCCTCGGCGTCCACCAAGACTTTGCGTGTACCAACAATGTGCATCGGAATACGATGTCCGTATTCCCCATGTGCCTCAAACGCAGAAAAGAGCGTGTCGCCATAGTGCAATGGGAAATGCAATAGTGCTTCGGGGCGGGTGTAGCGGATATATGTGGTCGGATTCTCATAACCCGTTTGCCACAACGTGTCACCACTAACGGCATAATAATAACGTGTGCGGTGCTCCGTGCCGCACCAATGGTGCATATAGTTGCTATCGGGTATGGAAAATGTAATAGTATATTCATCATTGATAGGGCGCAACATACTGAAATCCCATATCAAGTCTTTGCCATGAGCCCCCGGGTCTCGGTATGCCACCTGCTGCTTGATGTACGTATCAGGCTCCTCTGCCCATAATACAGAGACTATCATCATAAAGAACATGAAAAGAAGACATTTTCTCATAACGTATTACACTTTTGCATTATTTCCGTATCATCTATGATGACAATAATACCACTCTTGTTCTATATCTTGAATAGGATAAGACATGTTTTCTTTTGTTGTTCTCAACGGGCACAAAGATGTATCACGTTTATGTACTGCAATTACCCACTCTGGAGGGTCATAAAAACATTCGTACATATTCTTTTGACATCTCTTTGAATGGCTATCTGACAATGGGGAAAAGAAAATATCCGATTGTTCTCCAAATACGTACACATTATATCCATCTATAATTGTAGTTCCCCAATAGTTTTCTCCACATATTGGAATCTCAACATTGTTCCCATATACGGATAAATAGTAATGCAAACTATCCGAGTAAACATCCATAACTATTCCATTTGCCGGACCATAACACTTTTGCTCATAATTCTTTATGTATAATCGAATGATACTATTCGTACGTTCTGTTAAATATACATTTTCATTGTGGCATGAACTGAATATACATATCAGTATAATCAACATATTATAATACTTTCTTCTCATATTATTTTTCATTATAGAGCCATGTTTTTGTAATGCTTTTAGAAGATTATACAATTCCGCATTGCGCACAATTCAGAAAAATATATTCCATGAAAAATGTTGCATGTTTAATGTGTCTATGTGCAACTGCTCCATTCTTTGGCAAAAAGTATTATAATCCCCATATTCCTCATACGTATAGGGTAGTTCGCTATAAGTCGTCCAAGGGATACCTTCAATCAATGTATCTGTGGAGAGTTGTTCAACAATGCAGTATGCCACAACTATATTTGTTTCTTTATTAACAGAATATGCAAAAATATATTGTTTGTTCCAATACACCGATTTAATATCGTTGGTGCAACTATACTCAAAGAATACCTCCTTTACAGAAGGATATTTCATACGATAATATAGTCCCACATTCAACCCTGTTACATCATTTAACTCAAAATTTGTTCCTTGTAATTTCTTTGAACGAGTAAAATCACAAGAACATACGCAACAAAGTACAAATAATGGCACTAACCATACCATAAACTTCCTTTTCATATAACTGATACTTTTTCCCATTATTTCAAGTTAATAGTCAACTCTTTGTTTTCGTCATCATTCCTTTGTTCTGTATAGAACCACGCATCATATTTGCGATTGCATTGCTTCCGTTTCTCCAATATTTCGGGCGTAAGAGGGCGCAGTTCTTTGAAAATGCTTAGATTGTAATGATTACACATAAAGTATAGAGTACGATTTACATATATGTCATCGTGTTCTCGAAACTTACGATGACCAAAACGGACAACCTGATATTTCATGTGCAGATTAAGAGCAAAGAAACACACATCTATCAGTTTCTTATTGTATTCTTCTGCTGTCAATCCCCATTGCTCCATCATAAGGGTATCAGATTTTGTATTCCCCCAAATATCTTGGAACCATAAATCTTTATCCCCCTTATGAAATCGATGTCCGCACCTTAAAGTGTCTTTCTCATAAAAGAACTGAATAGAGTATTTGTACTCTCGATAGTCCCAAATCTCTACTTGATAGTTATCCACAAGATTGCCCTTTGTCCAATCGAAATCATGGTACTCATCAACAAAATTCTCTGAGGTTAGTGGATAAGTGTAGGATTGTGGCGCATTGCTACACGCACTCAAAAGCAATACGAATAGCGTATGAGACACCGTTTTATGTAAATGTGAAATCATAGTTTTGTTAATGTATAAGTAAGATTTCCCTTTGGAAAAACAGAATCTACAACATCTATCACATCTGAATGATATAGTTGGAATGAATTTCCTTCTTTGTGTATTAGAAAGAATGATACAGAGGAGGAAATACTATCTCGTACCCATAAATAATCTTGTCCCACAATATCGGAATCAAGACCATAAGTGCATATCACGCGGCTATTTTTCACGACACGTCCATTATTTGTAAAATGCACTATAAAT
>DLLA01000105.1 GCA_002479035.1 Bacteroidales bacterium UBA7574
TTCAACATAGTTCGTACTAATCACATACTAATTATTCGAGCATATTTCAAGGTTAAACAGAGGGATAATAGACAAGAATTTGAAAAATTATAAATACAGAAATGGTTCCACAAAAACTACATAATGGAGAGGGATCGGACTACTGTAACATGGCAATGGTAACAAAAACAGATGAGCACAGGGGTATTTTGCAATGTGGACTTTGCAAAAATGAGAAAAGTATGCAGAAAAATGTAGTTTGCTTTGCATAGTACATAGAATTGTCGTACCTTTGCAGCCGAAAAAGAGAAAGGGAGACCTCAATAAGACCCCTAAAGACTCCCCCAACCCCCTCAGATAGGGGGCTCAACAGAAGAGGTGTGATGTGGAGAAATAAATAAGATGTGGGGAGACCTCTCCAACCCCTCCAAGGGAGGGGCTCAATAGAATGGAGATGGTGTGGAGGAAGAACAACAATGTGTGTGACTATTGTGTAACTAATATAATAAGGTAAAAAGATGAAAAGAATGATTATCGCCGCAATGGCAAGTGTAGTGGTGTGCATGAGTGCATGCGCAGAGAAGACCCAATTGGTAAAGTTCAACGAACTGCCACAAAAGGCACAAACGTTCATTGAGACCTATTTCAATGCTGCGGACATATCGTTTGTCAAGATGGAGAAAGACGGACTGCACAACGACTACGACGTGCGAATGACCGACGGCACAGAGATTGATTTCGACCACGACGGCTCGTTGGAACAGGTGGATTGCAATACCAAAGCCGTGCCTGCGGGCATCGTACCCGAGAAAATCACCACCTACGTGGCTGAGCATTTCGCCGGAGCATTCATCGTGAAGTACGAGATTGACCGCAGAGAACTGAAAGTGGAACTCAACAACTCGCTGGATTTGGAGTTCGACAAACAAGGTAACTTCCTGCGTATTGACGACTGATGTCGTTGATACAAAGGCAACTGACAAATAACAATATGAAAAGACTTCATCGTTCATCCAACAAGATGCTTGCCGGTGTGTGCGCAGGCATCGCAGAGTATCTGGACGTGGATGCAACCGTCGTGCGCGTGCTCTATGCCGCATTGACGCTGTTCACCGCAGGCTTCCCGGGCGTGCTGTTGTACATCGTAATGATGATACTCATGCCTGATTATACCAACTGCGAATAGGCATCGCTGACAATAACCGCGAATGACGGGCTGGCGGGCAATAACTGCCAACCGACATTCGCAAAGGAAACGAAGAAATGATTGAGAACATCAAATCGCAAATGCGCAAGGGGCTGCTGGAATACTGCCTGTTGACGGTCATCAGCCGAAAGGAGGCATACGCATCCGACATACTGGAGGTGCTGCACAAAGCCGACTTGCTGGTGGTGGAAGGCACGGTCTATCCGCTGCTCTCGCGCATGAAAAACAGCGGTCTGTTGGACTACCGCTGGGAAGAATCGCCCGGAGGACCGCCGCGCAAGTACTTCCGCCTGACGGCCGAAGGACAGACGCTCCTCGGGCAACTGGACGAGGAATGGGCTGCCATCAGCACGTCCATCAATACGATTATCAATTCCGAGCCGACAGGAGAGGCACTGACGCCCTACACCGATGCCGACCCATTGTTTAGAACCAATAAAGCATAAGCAAAATGAAAGAGACACGTACGATTAACCTCAACGGCATCGCCTTCAACATCGACTACGATGCCTATCAAGAACTGCGCGACTACCTGCACGACATCGAGTTGCGCCTGCCTATCGACGAGAAGAACGATGTCATGTCCGACCTCGAAGCCCGCATGGCGGAACTCTTCTCCAAGGCACTGTTTGCCAAGAACATACAGGTCATCAGCATGGATATTGTCAATACTGTCAAGGCACGCATTGGAGCCCCGTCGGACTTCGGCGAGAACAAACGCCCGCGCGTCAAGAACAGCAAAGCCGACAACTCGGGCTGCTGGCGCGTGTTCGGTATCACCGTATTGGTGCTGCTTGCCGTCATGGCACTGCCTGTACTGCTGCCGCTGCTGGCTGGCTTCATCGCACTGATAGTAGGGCTGTTTGGAGCGAGCATCGGCATCATCGGGGCGGCTCCGTTTATGGGCATCGAGTTGTTTGGCGGCACCACATGGCTGACCGCGCTGTTCATCATCTGCGGACTGGCTGCCATCGTGCTGCCTATCGTGATGATTATCTGCAGCATCGTGTCCTATATGCGAACCCGCCGCGGACCCAAAGCGCGTTTCTGGTGGATTACGCTGATACTGTGGGCGTTGTCCATCGTCGGCACTGCCACACTTTCTGTCAAGGCTGTGCAGATGGGACTCGACCTCACCCCTTTGATAAACGAGATGTGGGACGACGATGACGACCACGAGGCACTGGCATCCGAGACGCGCGATATGCCTGCTTTCAACGCTATCAGCGTCACGGGCGCGGCTGAGGTGCGTGTGCACACGGCTCCCGAACAGCAACTGCTCCTGCACTGCAACAACCTCGACAAGGTAACCACCGAAGTGCGCGACAGTGTCCTGTATATCAGTTTGCAGAACGTGCGCTACACCAAACTGGAGGTGGATGTCACCGTGCCCGAACTGCGGATGATACGCAGCGCAGGCGCGTGCGAGGTCAAGAACATCGGCGTGCTAAGCCAACCCGTACTGACCGTGGATTGCTCGGGTGCGGCGGAGGTGGACCTCAATATGGCGGTGCAGACGCTGACCGTGAATATCAACGGCGGTGCCGAACTGGATATGCAAGGCTCTGCTACTCAGGCGGATATTACGCTCAATGGGGCAGGCGAGATTGACGCCGAAGACCTCATCGTACAATCCATGCACATCAATTGCGCAGGCGCAAGCGAGGCGGAGATTAACGTGCAGGACGAACTATGGGCACAAGCCTCCGGCGCAAGCAAAATATCCTACCGCGGCAACCCCCGTGTCATCAAACAGAAGATGGAACTCGGCGGCAGCAAGATAGTGAAGAAATAAAATTTGGGTAATCCGTAGTTTTTTTGTAACTTTGCGGGCGTTTTGAGGGGCATATTGATATGTGCCACTTCAAGACGCCCGCAAACAATTTATATATTTAAGGTATGGCAACACAGGAAGAAACATTCAAGAAGATGGTCGCTCACTGCAAAGAATACGTCATCGTCTTCCCGAGCAGCGAGATCTACGACGGTCTGAGTGCCGTGTACGACTACGGTCAGAACGGCGTGGAACTGAAAAACAACATCAAGAAATACTGGTGGGAATCCATGACCATGCTCCACGAGAACATTGTCGGTCTCGACGCGAGCATCTTCATGCACCCCACCGTCTGGAAGGCTTCGGGGCACGTGGACGCGTTCAACGACCCCCTCATCGACAACCGCGACTCCAAGAAACGCTACCGCGCCGACGTGCTGATTGAAGACCAAATCGCCAAGTACGACGAGAAGATTGAAAAGGAACTGGAAAAAGCACGCAAACGCTTCGGCGACAACTTCGACGAGGAACTCTACAAGCAGACCAACGAGCGCGTCAAAGAGCATATTGCTAAGCGCAACGCACTGCACGAGCGTTACAGCAAGGCAATGAATGACAACGACTTAGCCGAACTGAAACAGATAATCCTCGACGAGGAAATCGTCTGCCCCATCAGCGGCACCCGCAACTGGACCGACGTGCGTCAGTTCAACCTGATGTTCCAAACCGAGATGGGCTCCACGGCGGACGGTTCGATGACCATCTACCTACGCCCCGAGACGGCACAGGGTATCTTTGTCAATTTCCTCAACGTGCAGAAGACGGGACGCATGAAGATTCCATTCGGTATCGCGCAGATTGGCAAGGCTTTCCGCAACGAGATTGTGGCGCGTCAGTTCGTGTTCCGTATGCGTGAGTTCGAGCAGATGGAGATGCAGTTCTTTGTTCGCCCGGGCGAGGAGATGAAGTGGTTTGCCTACTGGAAGGAGTTCCGACTCAAATGGCACAAGGCACTCGGTCTCGGCGACGAGAAATACCGTTTCCACGACCACGAAAAACTGGCGCACTATGCGAATGCAGCCACGGACATCGAGTTTGAGATGCCCTTCGGATTCAAGGAGGTGGAGGGTATCCACAGCCGTACCAACTTCGACCTCTCGCAGCACGCCAAGTTCAGCGGCAAGAAGATTGAGTACTTCGACCCCGAACTCAACCAATCGTACACGCCCTATGTCATCGAGACCTCCATTGGCGTGGACCGTATGTTCCTGAGTGTGATGTGCGCGGCATACCGGGAGGAGAAACTCGAAGGCGGCGACACCCGCGTAGTGCTCAGCCTGCCCCCTATGCTGGCACCCGTCAAGGCGTGCGTGATGCCGCTGGTCAAGAAGGACGGACTCCCCGAGAAGGCACACGAGATAGTGGAGATGCTGAAGTTCGACTTCCACACCAACTACGACGAGAAAGACTCCATCGGCAAACGCTATCGCCGTCAGGATGCCATCGGCACACCGTTCTGCATCACCGTGGACCACGATACCTTGGTGGACAACTGCGTCACCGTACGTTTCCGCGACACGATGAAGCAGGAGCGCGTACCTATCGACGAACTGCACCAGATGATTTCCGAGCAGGTCTCCCTCCGCACCTTGTACAAGAAACTGATGTAACAGATACTATTTGTGTTTGTTTTTGATAAGATGGAGGCTATCCGGCAATGTACAGATAGCCTCCATTCTTAATTATCAATTGCTTGCGTCGTCCCCCCCCCAAAAAAAAATCTGCAGCCGTTGCCAACCTTGCCAACCTTGCCAACCAACCAACCTTTTTCTAAAATATATACACACCCGCCTGCGCGTACAGGGGTATAGAGTTTGCAAAAAGGTTGGTTGGTTGGCAA
>DLLA01000152.1:0-2147 GCA_002479035.1 Bacteroidales bacterium UBA7574
TGCCTCGGTCATCTCCTCGTCGGCGGTTAATGCAAAATGGAAAAGCATGAGAATCTGTATCTGCAGCCCTCATCCCGAGGACAGCGGCTTGAACTGTGGCAGGCAATGGCAAGAACTGGCAACGGCAATGCTTCATGCGGACGGTCATGCTGCGGCAACACTGCTGACACCACTTGTGCCGGCAGGCTGCGCGATGCTATGACCTCCACATGCATCTACCGTTGCTTCATCCCCGACTGTACCTGAGAAAGTTGCGAAGTTTCTATCCGTCAGAACAGAGCGTCAAGGACATTTGCCGCACAAGTGCGCAGAGTCCTCGTGATAAACGCCTTTTACATTATGTCATGAAGTCCGCAAGGACTTCACGGCTGCAAAGTTACAACTTATTGAGCATATTTGCAAGAAGTTTGTATAATCCATAAGACATTGTGTGAAACCTATAAAAAAGATACAACCTGCTCTGTGAACAGGCTGCATCTTTTTATCGGGTGCTCCAAAGGACAGGTGCCTTTAGTTTTTGCCGAGTATGTTGATGTCCATGTGGGGGTAGGCGAAGGGGAAGCCTTGGGGTGGGAGTTCGGTGTAGAAACGGTTGTTGAGGTCATAGAGGACGTCCCAGTAGTCGGAGGTGCGAACCCACGCACGGATATAGAAGGTGATGTCGCTGGTATTGAGCGAGGAAAGGACCACCGTCGGGTCGGGTATGGTGAGACCTGCCGTGTCCACCGCGGAACGCGAGTGGTTCTTGGGGCGTTCGTCCGCCGAAGTGAGGATACGCTTGTCGGACAACAAGATAGCACGAATGGCATCCATACAAGCATTGGAGTCTACTCCGTAACTGACACTCACTTTCCACTCCACGCGGCGCAGCACCTGCGCAGACACGTTCTCTATCGTGCCATTGGAGAGGGCTCCGTTGGGCAAGACCACAACACGGTTGTCAATGGTTAGAATCTTGGTGGAAAAGATGCTAACGTCCATCACCGTACCTGATTGCCCTTGCGCGGTGATAAAGTCTCCTGCCTGAAAAGGTCGGAAGACCAACAGGATAATACCGCCTGCAAAGTTCTGCACCGTGCCGGAGAGTGCCATGCCGATAGCCATACCTCCTGCGGCAAGCAAGGCTGCGAATGAGGTAGTGTCCACGCCCAAGGTGCCTATGGTGGCGATGACCAACATCACCGTGAGCGTGATGCTGACGAAAGAGCATATAAAAGAAGCCAGTGTGCGCTCGGTATGGCGACGCTCGAAGACGCGCACCAGCAGCCGCTTGATACGCCGAATGAGCCATGCGCCCATGAGGTAGATGACCAATGCCACCAGCACTTTGAGCCCGAAATGAATAGCACTATCCAGTACCCCATGCCAGAAGGATTCGGGGTCGGTTTGCACCTGCTGGATGATGTTCTCCGTCACCGCCCGGATAGAGTCCGAAGGCGGAATAGCAGGCGTGGGAACTTCTATATCAAGAAAAAGCATATCCGTTTACAATAAATAGGAAAAACACCCGTGTCGTTGCCGTCTCGTTGCCGTCTCGTTGCCGTGTCGTTGCCGTAATTGACAGTATCATGCAGCGGGCAATATACGGTGCGCCGTGCATGGTTACCGGAGTCGGTCGGCAGCACGTACGAGAGCCTCGTCTTTGAGTATGCGGCGGGTAGCCATAAGCGACAGCACCACATTGACAAGAGGTATGGCAGCCCATACGTTGAGGTACCAGTCGGCATCCTCCAGCACTGCGCCGTTGATTGGTTCGTTGCCCTTAACGATGTAGGCGATGTAGAGTGCGAGCAGGGCATAGTAGCCGAGACACAAGACCACGTTCACGACATTGATTCGGGCTTGCAAGAGGCGGTGCTTGAAAAGGAAAATGTTGACCAACGCGATGACCGGCACAGCGATAGTGAGGACAGCAAGGGGCCATTTGGAGAAGGTGGTCAGTGCGATGTACTCCGTACCCGTGGGGGTAAGGAACTGCACCGGCGAGAAGAAGCACAGCAGTGCGCCAAGCACCACAATGAGGAGAAGATAGATGGTTTGAATACGTTGTATCATAGTTGTATCTGTTTATTTGATAGTCAGTTGCGTAGGCGTATAGGTTGCGAAATGCCCTATGCCGCCATCGACATTGGAATATATCTGTATGC
>DLLA01000152.1:2195-5424 GCA_002479035.1 Bacteroidales bacterium UBA7574
CTGATTGCCAAGCGAGCCTATTTCGGTAATGATTTCTTCGACATAGTTATCGTCGTATTCGTACTTCTCATCGTATTCGTAGTTGGTAGGCAATTTGTAGTTGTCGTAAAGGTATTCGTCGTTTGACAGTACGACAGAGGTACGGTAAACATAGTAGTCGTAGGAGAATACGTTCACATCTATGGAGAGATTGAGCAGGCGGAGGCTATCCTCCCACAGGGTGGTGTTGTCCCAATCTTGGTCGGCAAAGAGGGCAATGCGCTTGCCCTGTTTGAGTTGTGCGGCAGGGAAGTATAAGTAGTTAGGCTGTACAGCACCATAGTATTGGCAGCCTGGCAGCCTGAGATTGAGCGGGATGTTCCACATATCGCCTTCGGCATAGAGAAAGGTGAGCGGGACTGTGTCAAGGACAACTATGGTGTCGTGGGAGACTTTGGTGTAGGTGTAGCCACGGTCCTCGTCATATACCTTTTCCTCGTGGAGAACCTCCTTTTTTGCTTTGCAGGTGAATGCTCCGCTGTTGATACGAACTCCCACAAGGGCATTGTCGTTGCCCGTGTAAGCATCGAGGTCGAGTGCGAACCACACCCAACCGTTTTCGGTGAACGTGGGGTAGAGGTCGGTGGTGTGTATGGCACTGACAGTGACGGGTTTGGGGACGGTTTGCGTGGCGGTGGCGGTACCGAGCGCGGAGTGGTTGACCTCCAGTTCGATACGGTCGCCGACAGATAGCGTGTAGTCCGCAACGAGGTACTGCTTGCTGTCGGTGTCGTAGGCGGCTGTGTGCCATTCGCCATCGTTGAAGCGCATACGTACCGTGGCATCGGACAGGAAAGCCCGAGGGTGCTCCATGCGGTAGTATCGTTCTGTGGTGCCGTCGGAATAGGTGCGCTCGTACCAGACAGTATCCAATTGCACCTTGCCGAGTGTGGGCGTGGTGCTGCATACGAAGCAGGCGGGTTGCTGCCCCGCAGCCATGTCCGCAGAGATGACCAGTTGCTGCTTGTCATTGTCGCCGTGGTACTCTATCTCCGTCTCACAGGAGATGAAGCACACCACAAAAGCAACCGTACCCAATACGCGTACCGCCATCCACCCTTTGGCAAGGAAACGTATCTCGTCGTTGGTGAGGTAGGTATGCAGAAATTCCAATAATTGCTTCTTCATAGTTGTCAGAACTTGAATTGATAACTGATACTCGGCATGATAGGGAATATGGATACCTGGTACAACTTGCCGTCGTAGGAGGGGTAAAGCATGTAGGGGTTCTTGTGGTTGTACACGTTATAGACGCTGATGTTGACTATATGCTCGGCGTTGCGCAGCCAACCGCCCCGCGAGAGGATGGGGCTGCCTGCGCGCTTGTGGGGTATATGGAAATTGATACCCAAGTCGAGGCGGTGGTAATCGGGCATGCGGAAGTTGTTGCGCTCCGGCGTATAGTCTATGTATTGTCCCAAGGAGGGGTCGTAGTAGGTCTGCGTGGCGAGTGTGGCACGGTTGCCGGTGCCATAGACGAAGGTGGCGGCGATGTCAATCTTCTTTGTGATGTCGTACTGGAGCGTGATGGAGAGGTCATGCTCACGGTCGTACTTGGCGTGGAACGGTCTGCCGAAATTGATTTCGTCGAACTGCCGCATAGTCCGGCTCCATGTATAGCCTATCCAGCCTGTTACGGGTCCGACGGTTCGCTGTAGCAGGACTTCCACTCCGTAACTCCAGCCGTTGCCAAGGGTGACCTGTTGGTCCCAGTCCGCCGCGCTGCCCATGAACGATGCGCCTTCCTTGTACTCCATCAGGTTTTTGGAATACTTGTAGTAGCCTTCGACTGATATTTCCAGTTGGTTGAGCAAGTTGTAACTCAGCCCCGCCGCCACCTGCATGGAGCGCATGGGCGGCAGGTCCTTGGTGATAGGCACCCAGAGGTCCGTGGGCATGGACACCGATGAATTGGACAAGAGATGCACATACTGCGACACATAGGAGTACGATGCCTTGAAAGCCAAGTCCTTGTATATCAGTGCACGCAAGCCGAGGCGCGGCTCAATGGACGGGTATGCCTTGCCGCGCACGCCGTAGAGGGAGCCGCGGAGTCCCATATTGAGTCGGAGCCACTGCCACGGGGAATAGGTATCCTCGATGTAGAGGGCTGCTTCGTGTCCGTGGGTCATGGTGCCGCCGATGGTGGTGTCCACCCGCATGATTTCCTGTTGGTTGTCCCCCTCGAGCATATAGAGATTGCCGACCGAGGGTTGGAAGAGGTGGTAGGTATAGTTGCCCCCGAACTTGATGTCGTGCTTGGCAGCGGGTGCATAGTCGAACTGTGCGGCAAGCGTAACATCGTGAATGTTAGAGGAGTACGTCATGGACTGGTCGAAGATGTAGGTGCTTTCCTCGTCTTTGTACCGGGCGTTCATCGACTGCCCGAGACGGTACTGGTAGCGGGTGTAGGAGGCTTGCAGATTGCTGTAGAGGCGGGGCGTGATTTGGTGCTCCCAGTTGGCGGCAGCCATGATGTTGCCCCACGTGAAGCGCATGCCCATCTTGTCGAAGTCGCCGCTACTCTTGTCGGAATAGCGCATGTACATGACATCATCGCCCATGTAGTAGGTGGCGGAGAGTTTGTCGCGGTCAGAGAAGGTGTGCGACACCTTGGCGTTGACGTCATAGAAATAGTAGCCGCCCGTCATGGAGAAGCCGTCCTGACGGCTCACGGCAGCCAGTATAGGCGCAAGGAACAGGTCGAAGTAGGTGCGCCGTGCGGATATGTTGAAGGTGGTCTTGGCACGCGGTTCGAGGTCGCGTTTCAAGGAGTCGAGTTGCGCTTTGGTGAAGATAGGTCCTTCGAGATTCAGTTTAGCCGCAAGGAGTCCGACCGTGATGCCACCGTGCCAGAAAGCGGAGTTGCCGTCGTTCTGCCGCACATCGATGACCGAACTCAGGCGCGACCCGAACCGCGAGGGGAAGTTACCCTTGTAGAGGGTGACATTCTTGATAGCGTCGGCATTGAACACGGAGAACATACCCATAGCGTGACTGACGTTGTACAGGGGTACGCCGTCAAGCATAATCAGATTCTCGTCCGGTCCGCCGCCCCGCACATAGATGCCTGCGCTGCCTTCCGAACCCGACTGCACGCCAGGGAGCAGTTGTATGGCTTTGAGCACATCCACTTCGCCCCCTATGGCGGGGATATTGCGAATCTGCGCGATAGGCACCTCCACCGCTG
>DLLA01000056.1 GCA_002479035.1 Bacteroidales bacterium UBA7574
CAGCGGTGGAGGTGCCTATCGCACAGATTCGCAATATCCCCGCCATAGGCGGTGAGGTGGATGTACTCAAAGCCATACAACTGCTCCCGGGCGTGCAGTCAGGGTCGGAAGGCAGCGCGGGTATCTATGTGCGGGGCGGCGGACCGGACGAGAACCTCATCATGCTTGACGGCGTTCCCCTATACAACGTCAGTCACGCTATGGGTATGTTCTCCGTGTTCAATGCCGACGCCATCAAGAATGTCACTCTCTACAAGGGTAACTTCCCCGCGCGGTTCGGTTCGCGCCTGAGTTCGGTCATCGATGTGCGGCAGAACGACGGCAACTCCGCATTCTGGCACGGAGGTATCACCGTCGGACTCCTTGCGGCTAAGATGAACGTGGAGGGACCCATCTTCACCAAGGCGCAACTCGACTCCTTGAAACGCGACCTCGAACCGCGTGCCAAGACCACTTTCAACATATCCGCACGGCGCACCTACTTCGACCTGTTCCTTGCGCCTATCATAGCGGCGGTGTCAAAATCTCGGGATGATAATGTGTCCGCAGTAGGTACATATTATTTTTACGACGTAAATGCCAAAATATCACATACTTTCTCCGACAAAGACCACCTGTCGGCATCGTTCTATATCGGTGATGATGTTGTATCCACTCGGTTTACAGACCTTCAAACCACAGACAATGGTCTGCTGGATGACAAGTACAGATTGCGTCTCACATGGGGCAATATCCTGTCGGCAATCAATTGGGACCACAAAATCACTCCGCGTCTGTTCAGCAACACACAGTTGTCCTATACCCGCTACTTGTTTCATCTTCGCCAATCGGACAGCAAAATCCTGACGAAGCCCGACAATTCCATATACACCTTCGACCAGTCTGTTCTCTACACCTCGCAGATACACGACCTTTCCTTGCAGACGCATTTCGACTATGCACCAACAGCCAAGCATGATATTAAGTTTGGAGGAGGATACACCTTCCACCATTTCCGTCCATCGGTTGGAGATATGTCTGTACTTCGTGTGATGGAGACGCAGCAACCTTACTCTACAGACACGGTCATTGGTGGGCAACCTCTTTATGGACATGAAGCCGCGCTATTCATTGAGGACACGTATTCCCCATGGCAATGGTTGTGTATGAACGTCGGAGTCCGCGCCTCTTTGTACGGCGTGGATGGCAAGGTCTATCCATCACTGGAACCTCGTGTCGGGATACGCACATTGCTCTATCGCGATTTGGCTTTCAAAGTCTCATACTCCTACATATCGCAGTATGTGCACCTGCTTTCCAACTCTTCTGTTTCCATGCCGACGGATTTATGGGTACCTGTCACAAAAGACACTCCCCCTATGCGCTCCATGCAGGTGGCAGCAGGGCTTAGTTACAATGTGTTGAATCAATTTGACATCTCTATTGAGGGCTACTACAAGTATTCCAAGAACCTGTTGGAGTACAAAGATGGTGCCACTTTCTTAAATACTTCTACAGATTGGGAGGACAAAGTAGCATTGGGAGATGGCTGGAGTTATGGCATTGAAGTCTTGTTACAGCGAACCGTTGGACCCGTCACAGGCTGGATTGGCTATACTTGGAGTCGTACCATGCGTTTGTTCGAGGCTATCAACTATGGCAAGCCGTTTCATGCCAAGTACGACCGTGAACATGATTTATCCGTCACATTGCAATATACCATCAATCGTATTGTGGATATTGCTGCCACATTTGTTTATGGCACAGGAACACGTGCCACATTGGCTACGCAAAAATACTATCATGACGGATATACGGAAATGGAATTCATATCCGAGCGAAACAATTACACCATGCCCGACTACCACAGGCTGGACTTGAGTGCCAATTTTCATATCCCGCACAAACGCTCTGGTGATGCCACACGCTCACGAGGCGGGTGGTTGCGTACGGCAGAACATATCGTGAATATCAGTGTGTACAATGTGTACAACCACATGAACCCGTATTTGATAATTCCAGAAATCAAGGAAAAGAGATTGTATCAGATTTCCTTGTTCCCGATACTACCAGGCATTAGTTATAAATTCAAATTCTGACAGACATGCAACCGCAACAGCGACATTATATATCCGCTTCGGACAATGCTCCTCAACACATCATGCTGCCGTTTGGAGTAATGTCCGCATGCTTGCTTATGGCGATAAGTCTCTGCCTCGTGTCATGCAAGAATTATATTGACTACAATGGTCCTTTGGAACCGGACAAATTAGTAGTTGAAGCCGATATATCTGTGGGAGAATTACCCGGTGTTCGTGTGGGGCATACATGTTTCTTTATGAATGAATGGAATAAAGATACTATCACTTTTCCCGTTGTCCATGTGACTCCTGCAGGAGATACCATTCGCGAACACCATACACTTGCCAATCCCTACGGATGGCTTACGGACGCTGTTGTCAAAATGCGTGTCAATCATAGCGAATGGCACGAACTGAAGTGCTTACGCTCTATAATTTACGAAATAGAGGATACTACCTGCCATTTCCAATCAGGTGATTATGTGGAGTTAGAGGTATCACACCCCGATTACCCGACCGTCACCTCATCACAGGTCATACCGCAGGATATCGAAGCAACCATACTGTCATACCGCTTCACAAGCGATGGCTGGGTTGTGGTGGATATACAGTTATCTCCCTATCAGGGAGCGGAAACGGATGTCATCTGCATTGGCTTGGGACGGGGTGCCATAACGTTTATGAAGCCCAAAGGCACTATATTCAGTGGCGGACAAACTTCCTATACGGACTCAATGATTTTGGTATCCACGCCACTTGTACATCTGTATTCTACGGACAAGATATTTGCATTGGTGTACAACCAACAGACACCTCGAGGCTTTTACACTACAGGCAATGGGTTACGATGTCTTTGTATTCCTGCGTCTGCATTGCAAGAACCGAGACAGGTTACTCTTTTCGCAGACAGGTCGCGTGTCTATGATAATAGTATGCCAAAGAAAGACTTTAGGTTGGACTCCTTGTACCTCTCTGTCCATACGGTTACACAAGCGGGATATTTCTACGCGAGTTCCTTGTCGCAAAGCAGAGAGGATAATTTGTATGTCGAACCGAATGGCATAGATGTTGCTGATACAAAACCAATCCTCAATATCAGCGATTCGGTTAGGACATACATAGATAAGTACTCCAAACTGTTAGGTGGTCAAGAGGATATACAACTTTACACCAATATACTGGGAGGTGTTGGGTGTTTCTCTGCGACCTCCGCAGCACAGTATCTTTGGGTGAAAACGCCGGAAAATAAAGATAGTGATAATAACCAATGAGACAGGTCTCGAGCATATTGATATGACATTACCAACCCATATACAG
>DLLA01000135.1:0-2501 GCA_002479035.1 Bacteroidales bacterium UBA7574
CGCCGTCATCAGCAAGCAGAACAGACTGAGGTGCGTGCCGAACAGCGGAATGGGGTGGCTCCACGAGATAAGTGCATCATAAGTGGACAGGTCCTCCGCCCAGAACAATGACTGACCACGCAGTTCAATGGCAGTAGGCAAGAACCAGAACATAGCCATCAATATCGGGAACTGGAACAGCATAGGCAGACAGCCCGACATAGGACTCACGCCCGCACGCTGGTAGAGTGCCATGGTAGCCTGCTGACGCTCCTGCATCTTCTCGGGCGGGTACTTGGCATTTATCTCGTCCAACTGCGGTTTCAATGCACGCATCTTGGCACTCGACTTGTAGGACGCGAACACAAACGGAAGGATTATCAACTTGATAACCAGCGTCATGAGCAGAATGACAATACCTATGTGCAGCCCCCACGAAGTGAACAAATCGAACATCGGGATGACCAATATCTTGTTAATCCAACTGACAATCTTCCAACCGAGCGGCACCAACTCTTGGAGGTGCAACTTGTCCTCTTTTGCCACGTCGTTGTCATACGCCTTGAGGGTGTTGTAGTGGTTGGGACCGAGGTAGTAGCGGAATGATGTTGCTTTCTTGCCCGTCACGTCAAGCGGCACACTGGTGGTGGTTTTGTACTCCTTGATATAATGGCTGAACTCTGCCAACGGTGTGGATTCCAAGGTGGTGGAGGTGAATGCCTCGTCTGCAATCATCACGGTGGAGAAGAACTGGTCCTTGTATGCTATCCAGCGGATACGGCTCGGCTCGTTCTTGAGGGCGTGCTTCTGCTCCGACAATGTCTCTATATCACCGCCCACGAACATATATTGCAACTGCGCATATTTCTCCTCGAACTTGCGTCCGCGCTCCTGTTGTGGGATAGTCACCGCCCAACTCATCTCCATAGAGGTCATGTTTTGCGCCAAGGCTGTCTGCATGGCGTGCGGCTGAATGCTCAGGCGGAGCATATAATCGTCCTTGGGCAGGGTATAGACGAAGTCCATGTAACTGCCCTCGATGTTGGTCAGCAGACGCATGACAAGGGTGGTGCCTGCGGTGTCGGTGTGCAGGGCAACAGGTTGGAAATAAAGGTTTTGTGTGGAGAGAATACGGTTGTTCTGCGTTACAAGTGTGAAACTCTGGCTGCTCTCGTCGCCGTGGAAGAGGCAGAGATTGTTCACACTGTCGCCATACGCCTTGTACTCCTTGAGTTCGGCTTGTGCCAAACGTCCGCCGCGACGTGCAATGCCCACGCGAATCTTCTCATTCTCAATAGTTACCAGCCCCTCTTCGCCCTTTGCCGCAGGAGCAAAAGGACCGTAGATGTCTGCCACACGCTGCTCCAACTCTTCGTGATTGGTAGCGGTGGCTATCTCGTTGTTTTGCTCGGCTTGTACCTCTTGTGACAGTTGTTCGGACAATACCTGCGCCTCGCGCTCCTGTATCTGCACAAGAGCAATAGAGTCGTTAATACGCTGACGTTCAGCCAGTTCTTCTTTAGAGGGGCGGTTCAGCAGGGAGAACCCCACGATGATTACGGCTATCAGTAGGAAGCCAATCCATGTATTTTTATCCATTCCTTATTGTATTTTCGTGATTAGTTGCACAAAAAGCCTGCAAAGTTACGTAATTTATTTTGGAAGTACAACTATTTGTTTTGAATTGCTCTTTTTTGTGTGATTTATTTTGCCAATTCAAAAATAAGCAGTACCTTTGCGCCCGCTTTCAGACAAAGAAAGTCTCGGGATATAGTTCAGCCCGGTTAGAATGCCTGCTTTGGGAGCAGGAGGTCGTGAGTTCGAATCTCGCTATCCCGACCTGATGGAGAGACTGTCTAACAAGTATAGGCAGTCTCTTTTCAATGTCATTTTTCGTAAAAATTATATCGTATGGTCGGGGACGCGGACGCCTCGTCCGCGGTCAAGTCGTCAGACTTGTTAGTTTTTTCTTCTTTAGATTAATCAGACTCCCTCCTATTGTTGTGGAAATTAGTGAAGGTGATTATGAAATTAATCGTTAATCGCGGAAATTAATGGTTAATTACACGGGAATTACATGTTAATCTGCCATTTTGGGGAGTTGTTGTTGATACTGCAAATCGTAAATGAATTAACGGTTGATTACACGGAGATTAACGGAGAATTATATTATTAGTATTTTGATGATTTTTTAATGGTCATTAATGGAGAAAAATGTAAGTTCGATTTTTCGGAACATGGAATTTATGGTGAATGTGTGATAATACGGCGTAGCCGTCCGTTNNATGGTTAATTACACGATAATTACATGTTTTTTACCTCATTGCTGATAGTGGGTTAGTTGTTGATTTATATGTTTCGCATTCAGCGCGATGTATTGCTTATGTAAATTTTTCATTGTCTTTGTTGCTAATTGAATAAAATTATCAACATTTTCGGTTCCCTGTACGTGTCATATCCCCTTGAAATCTCCTTGTTTTAATCATGAATCTAAATTGTACGATTAGTATGTGATTAGTATG
>DLLA01000135.1:2557-4754 GCA_002479035.1 Bacteroidales bacterium UBA7574
TGATTAGTATGTGATTAGTATGCGATTGCTGTGCTCATTTACTATGCTTGTTTAGACTTTCACGCCCATTTGTCCTTTTTGTGTGTTTCGGATATTTTGTTTACCTTTGTGCCATGATTCGTCAATACTTTTATCTCGCCCAATGGTTTGTGCGCGCTCGCTTTTTCGGGCGGAAGGCACCGTTGCAGACCGTCCTGTTTATTACCGACAAGTGCAACCTCCGTTGCAAACATTGTTCCGTTTATGGCAGCGCGGGCTATCGGCAGCGTGCCTTTGAGGACATCCTTGCCGACATGCGCTATGCCTATGGCTTGGGCTCGCGTTTCATTGACCTTGAGGGGGGCGAACCCACTCTTTGGCGCGAGAACGAACTGACTATCAACGACATCATCGATGCCGCCAAGCGTATCGGTTTCTTTTCTGTCACAGTCACCACCAATGCCCAGCAGGATTTCTCGTGGATTCATCCGCACTCCATCTGGGTTTCGATGGACGGGGTGGGGGAGTGCCATGACGCTGTTCGGGGCGAGGGTACTTTTGCCCATTTGGAGGAGAATATCCGCCGCTCGGGACAGCGGCACATCTGTGTCAATATGGTCGTCAATACCCTCAACTACCAATCTTTGGACGCTGCTATGGACTATGTCAAGTCCAACCCCGCCATCGAGCAGATTTCCATCAATTTCCACACGCCCTATCCGGGTACCGAATACCTGATGTTGTCGCCTCGGCAGAAGGCGGATATCATCGACCGCGTCATCGCTTACAAGCACCGCGGCTATCCGGTTATGAATAGTTATTCGGGACTCAGGAAGATGAAACTCAATGCTTTAGGAAAAACACGATTAGGCAAAGAGTGCTTTGTCACCAATTTCATCTACCCCGACGGCGGGCGCAGCCTTTGTGTGGGCTATGGCACCGACCAATGTCGCGATTGCGGCTTCTGCATGGCAGGCGAGATGGCATCTGTCTTCCACTTCTGTCCCGACACCCTTCTCAGCGGCTTCAAACTCCGCATGTAGCCAACATAAATATCTAAATTGTATATATATTTGTATATTTCACAAGAAAATCGTACCTTTGTCGGCTGATTTCTTGGGAGGATAGACCTTATTGTATATAGTAGTGTAGAATAAAAGCGAAAGGATTATGGCAACAACGCAACAAAGTACAGGCACCCTGTACAACGCCCTTACTTCGGGTAGCAAAATCATCGGTACTATCGTGACCGACAGTGATATACGTGTGGACGGCACCATCGAAGGCGACGTGCAATGCTCCGGCAAACTCGTCATCGGCGAGCAGGGCTTCATCAAAGGCACTGTGGTGTGCCAGAGTGCGGAGATTATGGGCTCTCTCGACGGCAAGATAGATGTCAAATACACCCTTGCCCTGCGCGCCACCAGCCACCTCAAAGGCGAAATCAACACGCAGACCCTGATGGTAGAGCCCAACGCTATCTTCAACGGCTCCTGCAAGATGGGCAAGCAAGACGCGCAAAAGCCCTCCGAGAACAAGAAATAAAGAGAGTACAGCCCGCCCCAAAAACTGCACAACGTCCTGCCTACGGGCGATGTATGCTGTGGCTTTCAGTGGAATGGGTGGAANNTAATACGGCGTAGCCGTCCGTTTATTTTATTTATTATGATTTTTGGCGTAGTTGACATAAAAATCACTATTTCTGTTGCGTGTATGCAAAAATATAGTAATTTTGCAGCGTCAATGGAGATGGAAATGTGCTGAACAGCGTGGGTTGTCTCTGTTGTTGCACTTCTTGACCAATTGCGTCTTTGATATTTAATAACCAATTCACTGCGCATTGTGCTCATTAACGCTAAAAATAACTAACAATTAATAGGAGTTTGCCGAAAATCCAAAGAAGAGTAGGCGTAAATAACAACAAGATGAAAAAGATTTTTTCTTTACTCGTAGCAGCACTCATTCTGGCTGCACCGACCATGGTGGAAGCACAATCCGCCTACAGCAAACAATTGCAGAAACAACGTAAAAAAAGAGTACAAAGCCAAGGTGAAAAAACTCAACAAAGAGGGTTGGCAGGTCTATGGCACGTCCCACACATTGGAGGTGGCACTTCTGACCCACTACGATAAACTGGCTGTTGAGGGTACCGAGGAGTTGTCGGCTGCCGCTACCTCTACGATGAAGAATATCGGTACTGCGAAACTGATGCAGGACG
>DLLA01000135.1:4803-4961 GCA_002479035.1 Bacteroidales bacterium UBA7574
GAAACTGATGCAGGACGCCTCGGAGAAGTATGCTTCGCAGATGGGGCAGGCACTCAAAGGACGCACCGTTACCGAGCACGGTTCCGAGCAGACCGAAGAGGACATCATGGAGATGGATCAATTCCTGCAGGGCTTTGAGAGCAAGGTGAAAGCCGAAG
>DLLA01000135.1:5024-6600 GCA_002479035.1 Bacteroidales bacterium UBA7574
GTTATATGTTGATTCGTCCTGCCAAGACCGCCAGTGGCAAAGACTGTTGGGAGTTCGAGGGCTATTCCCTGATCAATCAGGAGGCTGCACACAAAGCACGTATGCGCGCCATGCAGGAAATGATGCAGGAGCAGAAGGCTATGCACAAACTCTCCGAGAAGACCGCCAAGTGGATTCAGGAGGCTTTCGACGCGGAAGAAGAGGCGTTGATGACCACCATGGACTAAACCTATGAAGCGATTGCTAATCGTATATATCCTCTGCACCTTCTCGTTTGCGTTGTTGGGCGCAAACGAGAAGGTGGTGGATCGTTCTGCGCGTCATGCACCCGACTGGCTGTATGGCATGCAGAAGAACTACATCATCACCACGTCGGAAGGTTCCACCATTGATATTGCGCGTGATTTGGCGATGCAGTCGGTGAAGGAACGCATACTCACAGCGGTGGCGGAGCATGTGGAGAGTGAAGCCCAAACATCACTCACAGAGACCACGCACAATGGTGATATAGAGACGCTGACCATATTCTCCAAGCAGATAGCATCGCATAGTGCTTATATCCCCTTCCTCAACGATGTGTCCGAAGCGCACGCCGAGGACTATTATTGGGAGAAAATCCAAAAGGACAAGAACACCTTCTACTACCGCTACAACATCAAGTACCCATTTTCATCGGGCAAATCAGGCATATCATCGCCGAGTTCAAGCAGCATGAGGCGGATTTGGACGCACAGGTGCAGGCTTTCTCGGAGACGGATTTCACTACGTTCACTTCTGTGGAACAGATGCTCAACCGGTGTTCCGACTTGAGGGCTTTCACCCGGTCGCTTCCTGCAGAAGACGCACGGACCCGCACCTGCGAAGCCATACAGGACCGCTATCGGACTATGCTGGGCAATCTGCGGATCCATGTGCTGCAGGTGTCGCGCAATCAGACGGATGTGCAACTCTGCTATGGCACCAGACCCGTTGTCTGCCTCAGCAGGCCGCGACTCAAAAGCAATTGCCTGACAGAACTCCGGTATGTGCCTTTCGATAACGGACAGGGCGGACGGATAACGTACAACTACGACGCGGGGTGTTACGACGACGAGCAAAACTACCTGAATATCTCATTCTCCGTTCAGGGGAAAAACATCTCGGAGAAAGTTTACGTCAGATAGACCGACCGTTTCCTGAAACAAAATTACTATAATTAATTAACCAATTAACTTTCAATCTCTTCGCTTATGAAGAAAACCATCTTCTCTTTTTTCGCAGGAGTCTTTCTTTTCGTGCCTGCCATAGCGCAGGTGCAGGTGGATACACAGGCAGGTTTCGCGGATTATGATCGCTGCAGTGTATCGTTTATCAATATCCTCTACGGTGACAAATACGACGAAATCGTGGATATTGCCGTGGATAACTTCGATGCCGGCAAGAAGTTCGACTGGAATGCCATCAACTGCGGCTATCCTTCCCAAGTATTCGTGCAGGCAGACTATGCCGTGCATATCAGTTACTCGGGCAAGAAAGAGGAGTACAAATTCCATAACGAGGAACTGAGAACCTACGGTTTCGGGCATTCTTACGGTCT
>DLLA01000135.1:6655-7880 GCA_002479035.1 Bacteroidales bacterium UBA7574
TCTGCCGGCATCAAATGGACATTCTAAAATAAGTATATAACTAACTAATTCATAATGAGAACCATGAAGAAATTTCTATTCATGACGGCGGTTGCGCTTTGTGCTGTATCCGCTTTTGCAGTCAAGCCGAGTACGCGCGCTGCTATCTTTACAAATCCTCAGAACTACGAAGCCACTGTCATTGCCGTAGGCACCATGGGCACCAAGTATTTCCGCGTGTCGGGGTATGGCAAGAAGGTGGACGGAGCCGTCTTCCAAGCACAGATGAATGCTGTGCATGCCTGCATTTTCAAAGGGGTGCTGGCACCTCGCAGGCGGAGGCTGTGCCTGCACTCTATGATGCACCGCAACCCAAGCCCGAAGACGAGGCTTTCTTTGACGAGTTTTTTGCGCCTGACGGCATGTATTTCAGTTTCATAGCCAACAAAACCGCAAAGCCTGAGTCCAAGGACGTGTTGGATATGGGGCGTGGCTACTATCGTGTCACTCTCAAGGTGCAGGTGAACTACGATGCCCTCAAGCAGTACCTCATCGACCAGGGCAAGATCAAGGCTTTTGCCGAAGACCTGAAGGGGACAGCCAAGCCCAAGATGATCATCTTCCCGTCCGACCGTTGGTGCAAGGATGCCGGCTATGTGGATGCCAATGGCAATGTGGACTACTATAAGGCACTAAACGACAGAGACCTGGTGGACCTCGTGACCACGTTTGAAGGATTCATGAGCAGGCAGGGCTACGAAATCAACAACCTCGGGCCGGAACTCAACAACTATGGCACCAAACGCGCTATGGATGCTGCAGAAGAATACGGCAACGAGAAAGCCGCTACCATGAAGGACCTCCTCGGTGCCGCTGTCAAAGCCGATATGCGTATTGAGTTCGACTATAGTGTGGAGTACAGAGCAGGCAAATAGTTTATCCGCTTCAACATCAATGTCTATGACGCAGCGTCCAATAAGAACCTCTTCGGTAATGTGGCGCAAGGTACTCCCGTTTCGGGCAATGCACAGAAAGTCAATCAACTGAAAGAGGCTATCCAAAATATTCAAGATGCTTTCTTCACGCAAATCAACGACAAGTTTGCCGTCATGGCACGCGATGGGCGCGAAATCCGTCTTGAATTGGAATTCAACTTACAATCCCTTGTGCATAGTCTGTGCGCAAAGGATTTTTTGGGCAGTTATTGCTATTAACTATTAATTATTAACTATTAATTATTAACTAT
>DLLA01000049.1 GCA_002479035.1 Bacteroidales bacterium UBA7574
TGGCAACACCATACCCTCTTGCAGGTTGTCAATAGTGTGTACGGAATCATCAAATCGGAACTCCTCAATCTGTGTGCGCGGGTCGCGCGAAGGTTTCTCCAACTCGTGCATAATATCCGTGAGTGTGGGCAGTCCGACTTCATCGGAGATGTATTTGCCCAAGTTGATTTGTTTGCGCAGTTCCGCATCGCGCATCAGGTCTGCCACCGAGCACCCCAAGTCACGTGCCATCTGTTCCACAAGGTGGTAACGCTCGGGGTGCACTGCCGAATTGTCGAGTGGCATATCGGAGTCCGTCACGCGCAGGAACCCCGCTGCCTGTTCAAAGGTCTTGGTCCCCATCTTCGGCACCTTGAGCAGTGCCTTGCGGCTGGGGAAAGCCCCGTGTTCGGCACGATAATCCACAATATTCTGCGCCAACGCGGGGCCAAGCCCCGAGATATAGGTCAGCAGGTGTCTGCTGGCGGTATTCACGTCCACGCCCACATGATTTACCACGCTCTCCACGGTCTGTTGCAGGCTCTCGCCGAGGCGGGGCTGGTTCACATCGTGCTGATACTGTCCCACACCGATGGACTTCGGGTCAATCTTCACAAGTTCGGTCAACGGGTCCATGAGTCTGCGCCCGATGCTTACCGCGCCGCGCACGGTCACGTCCTCATCAGGAAACTCCTCGCGGGCTAACTTGCTCGCCGAATACACGGATGCCCCGCTCTCGCTCACCACGAACACTTGCGGTTTCTCGTCAATCGGTTCAATGGCATGACGCACCATCTGTTCCGTTTCTCGGCTGGCGGTGCCGTTGCCGATGGCGATGGCTTGCACCTTATATATATGGAGTAGTTCTTGCAGTGTTTGGGCGGCTTGCATGGTGTTCAAGAACACCACTGTGTGGTGCAGCAAATCGCCCTGTGCCGACAGCACCACCACCTTGCAGCCCGTGCGGAACCCGGGGTCGAGCGCCAGCACACGTTTCTGCCCGAGGGGCGACTCCAGCAGCAACTGCCTGAGATTCGTGGCAAACACGCGGATAGCCTCTGCATCGGCCTTTTCCTTGCTGCTTGCGGCAAACTCGGTCTCTATTGCGGGCTTGAGCAGGCGTTTGTAACTATCCTCCATCGCCAGTTCCACCTGATAGGCGACATCGTTGTCCGCACGCAGGAAACGGCGAGCCAACTTGTCAAGTGTTTTCTCCTTGTCGGGTGATATATCCACGCGGATATACCCCTCGCTCTCAGCACGGCGGATAGCCAGTAGCCGATGCGACGATATACGCTTAAGTGGCTCACTGATAGCAAAATAGTCTTTGTAGTTCTGTGCTTCTTGGGTGTCGGCTTTCTCTTTCACCACCTTGGTGCTGATGACCGCAGAGTAACTGAACTCTCGCCTCATGGCTGCACGTGCGGGCTCGTCCTGACTAATCCATTCGGCGATAATGTCGCGTGCTCCTTGTAGAGCGGCGTTGCTGTCTGCTACATTCTTCTCCTTGCTCACAAAACGCCTTGCCAAGTCGTCGGGACGGGCATTTTCCTGCTTCCATAATATTTTCGCTAGAGGTTCGAGGCCTTGTTCTTTGGCTACATCGGCACGTGTCTTGCGATGGGGTTTGTAGGGTAAATAGATATCCTCCAATTCCGTGGCATCCCACGATGTTTCTATACGTTTGCGTAGTTCGGGTGTCAGTTTTCCCTGCCCCTCAATGGTGTCCAAGATGGTCTGCTTGCGGTCGTCCAACTCCAGAAATCGGTGATATTCATCGGCAATCGTGCCAATCTGCACCTCGTCAAGGCTGCCCGTTTTCTCTTTGCGGTAGCGGGCAATAAAGGGGATAGTCGCTTTTTCGTTGAGTAGGGAAATTGTTGCCGCCACCTGCCGTGCACCTATTCCCACGCGGGAAGATATAAGGGTAGAAAAATCCATATAGTAGGCTGATAATGTGTTGTTTATTCTGCTTCTACGTATTCGTAGCAACCTGCATCGGGACGTGCTTTGCGCTGGTGCCCGAGGCGGTCAAAACGGCACAAAGAGTCAATAAATGATTGTGCAGGTTGGTCTATCAGCAATGAATCACCGATGCCCCGTGCAGGTGATAGAGAATCCAACTGAAAATCATAGTAGTGATATTCGTTGATGCGGTAGTAGATATTTCTGAATACTACAGAATCAGAATCTGAGGCATATACATTGTGTGCTGCAAATGCGGCAGGTAGGGAGTCTGCTCGCAGATAATTGCCGGAGAAAGTACCTCCATAATGGTTAGGTAATGGAGTGGCTACCAACAGGTTACTTCGTTGGGCACCTGTGATGATACAATTGCGGAAAGTGGCATCAGTGACAGCCGTCTCTTTGCTCAAGTTGTTGATATAGACGGCTGCCATGGTATCACGACGGACATTGTTGTGTATATTGATATTGGTATATGGGTAGCCGAAATAGGAGGCGATGGTATTATGCACAAATTGTTGTTTCCCGCCGGCTATATAGAGGCAAAATGAGGCACAATTGCTGATTTCGGAGTTAACTACGGTGGCATCTACGTTTTGAAGAATCATACCATAAATTGCCTGATTGTGTATGCGACCGTTGGCGAAAGTAAATACAGGACACCTATTCGCGCTCTCTGACCACACATAAAGTCCTACATTTCCAGACATAATATCCACATGGTCAAATGAATAGGTTGGGGTAGGACGGTCTTTGCTATGTAGCAGATAGATGCCGTTCCATTGCCCCGAGGCAACGCGGTATGGCACTGAGTCAAATAGCCTGTCCGTTCTGTCACCGCGAATGGTGATGGGGTGCGCCAACGTGCCGTGGGCAGTAACATTTCCGTAAGCGTGAATCAATGCATTGTTGTGCATATAGAGCGTTGTGCCTTCATCTATGGTGAGGTCATCGGTTACCACCAACGTGTCATAGATTAGGTAGGGACGGGTATTGGTAAGGTGAAGGTTGTCGTATATGATAAGCCCGTTGTGGTCTCGCAGAATAGAAACATTCTGCCCGAAGGCTTGCAAGCGGATATGTTGTGTATGCTCATTGACAGAGAAAATGATGTCATCGTTCACCAATACAGGCGAATTAGAATCTTGTGGGTCCACTTGCACGCGCACAAACAGAAATAGGCTATCACCTCCGCGAATAGGAATATTGTGCAAGTTGTCGGGGTTATTATCGCCATCAAGGTTGATATGAAAATACCTGCCGTCTCGCATGCTCACTTGGCTGATAACCATCGCGTTAGCGTTAGGATTATATACCATTATTCTGCGGGTGGAGGACCCCATAGTAGTAAATACGGTGTCAAAGGCCACACTATCGTGCGAGAATAGCAAATGCATAGTCGGGTCATACGACACGATGTCCTGCTTGCATGATACCAGACTCAATAACATCAGCAATATGGGGAGTACTTTGCGCATTATTCAAAGTTGAATATCAGCGAGATTCGTTGATTGGTAAGACGGTCAATACTTGTTGTATAGAAGGCCTTGTCAGGGCTAGGTTGCCATGTCTTGCCCAACACATCTTCGTCTATGTGCGCAACGGCATTGGCAAAACCTATCTCATAGCGCAGTTCTGGACTGAGTTTGAACCAGCGGAAATAGAAATCACAGCCAAAGCCTACCCCCACATACCCATCGTATGGTTTGGTGAGTATCGCGCGATTGGTGCGGTCTGCAAAAGTATTGAAATCAAGACTGAATCCTCCTCCCAATGTCACGTAAGGGCGATAATTACCCTCTCGCTCGGCAGACCATTTCAAAAAAAGAGGGATAGTGAATGGAATAGTCTGATTGGAGATAGGTGCAACCACCTCGCCCAAGTTGTCTGCTTTTTTGTAATTGATAGTGGTTTGTCCGAAATGTAGGGCAGGCGTGAAACGAAGATTTAAATGGCGTGAGAGACGCAAGTCGGTGATAAAACCCACATTAAATCCCACGCCAATGGCAGAACAGCGGGCATAATACTCCGGTTCGTCCACTAAATCAATAAGATAACTTGGCATATCCAAGCCAATAAAGAACCCGAAATGTACAAGTTTATCGTCCACATATGGATTATTTTGTGCAAACGCCACAGTATGCCCTGCACAGAGTAGTGCGATGCTTAGTACAAGGTATTTAATGGATTGACTGATAATATGTTTGAGTCTATTCTTCACTGCCTGTATCGGAATAATTGCTGTCGATATTGTCGCTCATGCGCTCACCGTCCATCGGACCTTTCTTCTTCATATTGCCGAAACTGTATGTGAAACTGAGCGAGACGGTACGTGAATGCCAGCGGTTCTCTTGGTATTGCCAAAAAGTGTCGCTGTAGGAGGTGTTGCGTCGTGCACGGGAGTCCAGTATGTCGCGTACGTTGAGAGCGAGTGCCAACTTCTTGTCCAAGAATGTCTTACGCAGTCCAATATCAATGGAGTAACTATGTGATGACTCGCCCTGTGCCGTTACACGCGGACTGCGGTAGCGCGCGGACAACTGCCCCGAGAAGGTCTTGGTGAACATAAACGAGGCATTGATGCGTGCCGACCACGCGAATATCTGCCGCGAGTGCAGCTCGATATCCACAGGCGTGCCGTATAGGGTGGAGTGGTAGGAGTTGGCTTTCAGGTAGTTGTAGTAGAAATTGGCAGAGGTGGTCAGTTGCAGCAGTTCGCCCCACAGGCGGTTCTTCGCCACCACTTCCACACCCAGTTCCTGCCGTGAGGAAAGGTTGATAAAGGTATTCTTCATCGTCTCCCCGTCTATGAACTTCACATTCTGTATCACCCCATCGCGCGCACGCCAGAAGACGCCTGCCGACAGAGTGTGCCGTTCCCATGCCTTCAGGTAGTTGAGTTCCAACGAAGAAGAGTAGGAGGGCAGCAATGCGGGATTACCAAACTGGATATTTGTTGAGTCAGAGAAATCCATACGCGGGTTTATTGTATGTCCACGCGGGCGGTCCACACGGCGTGTGTAGTTGAGTTGCAACTCATGTCCGTTGCCGAAGTCGTAACTGATATACGCCGACGGAAACAACTGGAAATAGGCAGTGTCCTGCGCCGAGGTCTGCAATGCGCTCTCATAGTAGTATTGCGTCTCGATATGGCGCATAAAGTACTCCCCGCGCAATCCCACTTGCAGCGACAACTTGTCCCAGAACCTGTTGCCGTAGGTGATATACAGGGCATGGGTCTGCTCGTTGTTGTGGAAATTATTATAGTAACTCCACAGCGTATCCTCACGCGCACTGCCGTTGTAGGCACTGGCCTGTGTCTGCCGCCACGCAAGGTCGGTCTGCCAACCCGCTTCAAGACGCGAGTCCTTGGTCGGGTGCCACTCATAGTCAGCCTTCAGTTGCACAAAGCGGTCGTTGTTGTCCGACAACTGCTCCTGCGTGGTGCCGGTGCCGTTCTCCGTTTGGATATAGAAATTGTCGTTGTTGAACCCGAAGTCGAAGTACTGCGCCGAGGCTTGCAACTTGTGCGCCTTGCTGATGTCGAAGTTCCACGACAGCATGGCATTGTAGCCCGGGTGGTTGGCAGTACCTGTTTGGTCGCGCTCATAGCAACGCAATGTATCCTCTTGATTACTTGCGTCTTGCGGAGCAACAAAGTGCGTCACGTCATACAAGGTGTAGTGTGTAGGATTATTGGTGCGGTTGGAGAAGAATCCCTTTGTCGGGTCATTCTTTGCCTCCACGATACCGAACCCCGACACACCGATGGTAGAGCGGTCTGTCACGCGTATATCCACACCTCCGCGCAGAAACATACCCCCGCCCGAATGGTGCGACTCCCCCTCTGTCAGCATACGTGTCGTGTCTGTGGCGTAGTAGTTGTAGCGGTCGGAATAGGTGCTGCCGTTGGAACTGCGGTAGTGGTAACCCGCATTGAAATAGGCATCCACTATGCCCTTCGACATATTGATATTGAACCCCAACTTACCCCCGGGCGGTGTCGTCCACGGCTTGGCAAGGGCATAACTGACATCCAGATTCACACTGCCATAGTATCCGGGCTTGCGGTCTTTCTTCATCACAAGATTGATGATGCCCGCCGTACCTTCAGGAGAGAACTTAGCCGACGGGTTGGTGATGAGTTCTATCTCTTTGATGCTTTCCGCGGGCAGTTGTTGCAGCACTTGTGCGCGCGTATCGGCAGTCAGCCCCGCAGGCTTGCCGTTAATCCATATCTCCACATCTTCCGAGTTGCGCAGCGAGATATTACCCTCTTGGTCCACGTCCACAGAGGGGATGTTCTCCAATACATCGGTCACCGAACCGCCTGCCGAAGCAATGTTCTGGTCCACCGAGAACACTTTCTTGTCCAACTCAAACCGCATAGTCGAACCTTGCCCGACGACCTCCACTTCGCTTAATGTCTGTGCGTCCTCTTGCAGGTATATCTTGCCGAGGTTCACCTCTCTGCCCTGCAATGTTACCTCACGCACCACATCGGTGTAGCCTACAAACGAAATACGGATAGTGTACGCCCCGTTGCCGAGGTTGAGGAGCAGAAACTCCCCGTTCTCGTCTGTCGTGTTCCCATCCACAGGAGTGCTGCCCCCTTTGGGTGTAGCCGACACATTCACAAAGTCAAGCGGTTGGCGTGTTGATGCATCCAACACCCGTCCCGTCACTCTGTTCTGCGCCACTGCCACCATAGCCAGCAGCAACAGCACTGCAATATGGAATGTACGCCTCATCCTTTGCTATTGATAATCCACTCCAATGCCTCGCGGTAACCGTCCGTACCATGCCCCATCACGGTGTGTGTGCACACATCGCTCAGCAGGCTGACATGGCGGAACTCCTCACGCTGGCTGATGTCGGATAAATGCACCTCCACCACAGGTACCATAGCACAAGCCACGGCATCGCGCAAAGCCACACTCGTATGCGTATAGCCGCCGGCATTGAGGATAATACCGTCCACAGGCTCTGCGTGTAGCGATGACTTCAGCCCCCCGAACTCCTGCACCCAATCTATCAGGTCGCCCTCGTGGTTCGACTGGCGGTACTCCATATATATATCAGGGTACGCGCGTTGCAAGTCCAACAGCACCTGCTCCATCGAGCGGGTGCCGTAGATTGTCGGTTCGCGCCGTCCCAACAGGTTCAGGTTAGGTCCGTTGATTATCGCTATCCGCATATTAATTATTAACTATTACTTATTAACTATTACTTGAATACCTACCACCAGTTCACCCTCTTCCCTGCACTGTCGGTGCTGCTCTTGTCGTACTTGAGGTCGGCAAGCATGCTGGCGTTCACGCCGATATGGAACGTATAACTCTTGTAGGGGCCAAACGGCACAAACGAGGCACTCATCGACCAGCAGTGTAAGTCGCGCGTTACGTTGATACTGGAGTATGCCAGTTTCTTGGCATTGATGTCGTAACTGAGTGTGGTGCTTGCTTTCCACCCTTTGCCGAGTCCCAATGACGCCGAGAACGACAGGTTGTGCCGCAACTCCATCTTATAATAGTTGCGCTTCTCGTCCCATTCGCTGCCCGCACCATAACGGATATTGTAACTCACGCCCAATGACCACGGTATCTCCGCAAACACATAGCCGTCGTCGGTGGCAGACTGCTGCTTGTCGTCTTTCTTCCGGTTGGCGTTGGTGTCTTCGGTGGACTCCATATTCTCGCCGTTTGGGTTCTCGGGAGTCTCTGTGGAGGCATCGGATTGACCTTTGTCTTTCTTGTTGAACCACCCCTTGACCACTTGGTTGTTAAACGTATAACTGAAACTGGTGCTCGTACCGAGGAAGTGCGGGAAGCGTCCGTGGTTCCAATAGAGTTCGTTGCACCGCACATGGCTGCCGCTTGCCGTGGTGGTGTACATATACGGGTCGAACTGCCCGCTGAGGTTGATGGTGTAGTTCACCTTGGGTACCTTGATACGCAGATTGACCGAGAAATTGCTCCAGTTCATACTGTCGGCAATGAAGTTGTACCCGCCACCGATACTGAAATTATCAATCAGACTAATCACCTTGTACGGCTCTTTGCCTGTGGTGTCGCGGTCGTTGCGCAGTTTCATCTCGAGGTTGTTGCCCAGTGAGAACGACAATGTGGCGGCTGCTCCCTGCCCGGGTCCCTCTTTGAAGCGGCAGTACTGCTTGGTCTCGTATATCCGTTGCCCCGCATCGTCCAACTTAGGCACCACGTTGCCGTCGGCATCGGTGGTAGTAATCAGTTGGTCGTAACTGCCGTAGAACCCGCCATAGCGCGATGCCCAGAACGACTTGCCGAAGTCGGGGTGGTAACTGAAACTGATATTGGGCGTGAGCACGTGGCGGAACCTGTCCACCTTGTCCCCGAACCACTTGCGGTAGGGGATATAGAATCCGTACAGTTTGGTGGAGAAACTGATGCTCGCGTTGAAGTCATACACGTTGTAGAACCCCAGTGTGGTGTCGCATTGCAGCCTGTTCTCCGCCTCATTCCATGTCCGGTCCACGCGGTTGAAGAACATACGGTCGTTGAAACCGATAGAGGGTGTGATACTCAGGTACTTGAACGCCATAAACGAAGCCGAACTGCTCAGCGTGTGCTTGAGCCTGTAGTCCCAGTCGCGGATGTAATCCGAGTGGAAGAAATAGTCCTCTTTGCAGGTGAGCGAGTTGGAGAACGACCCGTTGTATTGCAGGCTGATTTTCTCGTACCACTTCTCTTTGCCCACGGGGTTCTTGCGCTTGAACGGGTAGATTCGACTCATACTGACCGTGAGGTTGGGCGCACTGAACGAGATAGTCGAGTCCTTGGTACGCTGGCTGAGGCTCATGCTCATATTGATATTCCACGGACTTTCGGGGAACCGCTGCGTGTAGGAAATAGAAGACGATGTCGTGTTCTCGGAGTTTGCCGCCACGTTGTAGTAACTGTTGATGTTGCTCCGGTTGTAGCCGCTGGTCTTGAAGTTCACACTCGCCGAGAAGTTGTTGTACGGGTTCGCCTTGGCATCCTGCGTATGCGTCCATTGCACACTCAGGTTCTTCGCCACGTTGTAGTTGGGCATATCCTTTTCGCCCGTCACGTCCCAGCGGTAGTTCACGCTCAGATTGCCACGGAACTTGTAGCGTTTGAGGTACCGCGTTGCCGCCGACACCGCCCATGTGCCGCGGGTATATATGTCGCCCTTCAACTCAAGGTCCATATAGTCGTTGATGGCAAAGTAGTATCCCAAGCCCGACAGGTACAGTCCCCGTGTGTAGTCATCGCCGAAGTTCGGCATTATCAATCCGCTGGAGTAGGTCTGGTTGAACGGAAAAAAGCCAAACGGTATCGCCAATGGCAACGGCACTCCGCCCACTTCCAGATAGGCAGGACCGGTGGCGATGTAACTGCCGGGCTTCACTTTGGCTTTGGTCATACGGAGTCCGAAGTGCGGGTGCTCGTGGTTGTCGCAGGTGGTGTAGTGTCCGCCCGCCATCATCATCACATCGTCTTCCGTCTTCTTGGTGCGCTCTGCCACCACGTATCCCTCGCCCTGCTCGGTCACCACATGGCGGATAAAGCCTTTCTGCGTCTTGAGGTTGTAGGTCAGTTCGTTGGCCTCGTAACTGTCTTTGCCGTCTTTGAACACGGGTTTGCCCACCCACTCGTTCTCTATCGTGTCCAGCCGTCCCTGTGCGAACATGGTGCTGCTGTCCATCTGCACGCGGATATAGTCGGCGGTCAGTTGCATGGTCTTGTACTTCACGTCGCCGCTGCCGTAGATATGTGCCACACCGTTGCCCATCATTACTAATGAGTCTTTGGACGTGTACTCCACAGGGGCGTCTATTGCCTGCTTTTTCGGGGGCTGCGCCACACTATCCGCCTTCACCTGCAACGTATCCCCGCTCACAGCCAACGTGTCGGCAGGTACCACGGACTGCGCTCCGACCGGCATCACCAATCGGAGCAGAACTGCCAATATGTACCATTTCTGCCGTCTTCTGTTCATTCAATGTCCCGTTTGGATACTCATTGAATCGCCCAATCTGCCCCGCTTATGTCCATACACAATGCGCGCAATTTAGCCTGCAAAGATACGCAAAATCCGCGAAACTTGCAACTCCCGCCCGTTTTTCCCCGACAACCACATCATATATTCAGTCCCCGCCCGCGCGGACATGTTGTCCGCGCAAAGGTTTTTGTTTGTTTTGTAGGTTTTGGTTTCCATCATATTGTTCAATTGGATGTTGGCTGGTTAATAGTTGGTTACTGGTTAGTAGTTAGTCAGTTGTTGGTCAGTTGTTGTTAGTTATTGACCGGTTCTTTCCGTTGCGCATTGGCAACCTGTTCTTGCAATTCTTAATTCTTCATTCTTAATTTTTAATTGCCAACACGGTCATCCTCGAAGGATAACCGAAAGATACACGAAGGATAACCGAAAGATAACCGAAGGATAATGCGGACCATTCCGTACCCTTGCCGAACACACAAGCCGCCTCTTCCCCACCCCGCAGAGCCCCGTCCTTTTCCTCAAAAATCACCACACCTGTTGGATATATCAACTTTTCTTTGTAATTTTGCAGCATATATTGTGTAATAACTTTAATACAGATACCACTATGCAAAGTCTTTCCGATTATCGTTGGCAGGCGCGTCAGGACCTGCAAGGCCGTTGGGGTGAAGCCGTATGCGCCACTCTTGTTGTCGCTCTCGTGGCGATGGTCTGCTTGGGACCTTCCATGCCCAACATCATCCTCAATGCCACCGCATATCATGGGGGACTTCCTCCATACACTTGGTGGTCCAATTCGCTATATGGACTCGGATTTATCTTGGCGCTTTTCATCAGCACACCCCTCCAATACGCCGTCAACTGCGCGTTCTTGCGTTTCACACGCCGCAACGAGGGTAGTGTCCTCTCCAACACATGGAACATCTTCCGTACAGACTACTCCTCTTATTTGCTTGCAGGTCTGCTGGTTTCCGTACTCACAGGACTGTTGAGTGTCGTCACGCTGGGTATTGGCGGTATCATCTTGGCGTATGCCTACCGTATGGTGCCCTACCTCCTTCACGACTATCCGGACTTGAGTCTCCGTGAGGTGTTGCGCACCAGCCGCCAGATGATGAGGGGCTACAAGTGGAGATTGTTCTTGCTCGACCTTGTTTTCTTCGGATGGTACCTCTTGGGCATCTTCACTTTCTTTATTGCCTATTTCTGGATTGACGCTTACCAAAGCACCACTATGGCGCATTTCTACGAAGACCTGAAGGCTGACCGTATTGTGGACGAAGATGCCCCCACCCTATGCGAGCCATGATTTTTGCGGCGGGTTTGGGCACGCGTCTCAAACCCCTTACTGATACTATGCCCAAAGCCTTGGTCCCTCTCGCGGGCAAGACATTGCTCCAATGGCAAATCGAGCGGCTGAAGGCGGCGGGCATTACCGACATCGTCGTCAATGTGCACCACTTCCCTGACCAAATCATTGGTTACCTGAAGGATAACAATAATTTCGGCTGTCACATACAGGTCAGCGACGAACGTGCCGCCCTTCTCGAAACGGGCGGGGGACTGCGCAAAGCGCGCCCCCTGCTCATACCTGCATCATCTACAGACTCCGCCGCGACCAGCGAGCCCATTCTGGTCTGCAATGTCGATATCCTCTCCAATATCGACCTGCACCTCTTGCTGCGCGCCTACCGCCCCGACGAAATGGGGCTGCTCGTCGTCAGCCCGCGCGACACACAGCGTTACCTGCTTTTCGACCACGACAACCGTCTCCATGGGTGGACCAACATCAGCACAGGCGAAGTGCGCCCCGCAAGTCTGGATACCGATAAGGCGCAGACTATGAGGCGGTTGGCATTCTCCGGCATGCAGTTGCTCAACCCCCGCATATTCGATGTCATGGACGACGTAGTACGCCAACGGGGAGACAAGTTCTCCCTCATCGACCTCTACCTCACCCTCACCGAACGCGAGGTGTTGCGTGCATACGTACCTGCCGGATACCGCATGATGGATGTCGGCAAGATTGCGCAACTCTCCGAGGCGGAATCCTTTGCCGAATCCCTCGCGTAGCGCACACGCTACATAGTGTTTGGAACTATTGTTTCAGTATTTTCACCGTCTTTTTCGTGCCCCTCTCATCCTGTATTTGCATCAGATAGACGCCCGTCGGCATATTCCGTATATCCACATACTGCACAGGTTCTGTGGTGTTTAGCATCATCTGCCCCGACCTGTCATACATACGCACCATAGCCTTCTCGGACAGATACACATAGTCTTTCGTATAGGTCAGATTCACACCTATTGTCTCTTCGGGCACTATCGAAACACTTTGCGGTATGCTGGTTAGTACCAATAGTTCCCCGGCCTCTATCGTCCGCTCACCTGCATGCACAGGTTGCCCTGTCAGGTAGTCATACCACAGCGCGTCTTTCTCAAACTTCCCGCCTTCCACGCTGCCCAAATCGGGTATCGTTACCGTCCCCGCCTGGTCGGCGGAGGTATTTCCCGCTACAAACAGCCCCAATGTGTCGGATTGCCACCATATATACTTGACAGCCTTGCCGTTACCGAGTTGCGACTGCTTGGGCGTGCCCTCGAACAATTGGGGCATGACGTGCGTACGAAGGTTGACAATCTTCGACACCTTGTCGTATTGCGCCATACGAAGGCTGTCGGTGAACCACCCCAACTTCTCGGGTTGCTCTTTTATCGATGTGCGGTTGTTGCTGCTGATTGCGGAAGAACCACGGGTGGAGTTGATGGAATAGTCGTAGCCCAGTTCGTTGAACTGCCATATCATCTTGGGTCCGTTGAGCAACACATTGAGCGCAAGGGTCATAGGTACACGGTTGAGACGTGCTTCTTCGTTCTCTTTGACTATGCCTTTGCCGTAGGTCTTCGCCTTGTAGTAGTTGCGTTCCTCGTCGTGGCTCTCACAGTAGGATACGTATCCCTTACGGTTGGCTTCGCCGATGCCGTCGCTGGTCTGGTAGCCCATTGCCATTTGGGAATAGGCATTGTTGATGTTGTGCCAGCAGAGCATACCCTTTTGGATGAGTTTCGGTCGCTCTGTCCCCATGTTACTGCCCCAGTGCTCAAGGATGAAGTAGGCGTCATCGGACACGGCACGTATGGCATTCTCATAGTAGTAGCATACGTTGTCAAAGGCATCGTTGGTCTTGCCACAGAAGCCGTGCGAGAGGTCCATACGGAATCCGTCCACCTTGTATTCGGTGAGCCAGTATTTGAGTGCGCGTGTGAACATCTTGCGGGTCTCGGGGAAGTCGTGGTTCCAGTCCTCATAGACATTGTCGGAGTGCGGTGCGGTGACGTTGAACCAAGGGTTATAGACGAGTTCGGCTCCGTAAGGGTATAACTTGTTCTGCGGGTTGTTGCCCGTAGCGTGGTTGAAGACCATATCCATGATGACCGCCATACCACGGGCATGGATAGAGTCGATAAGTTGACGGAACTCGTCGGGGGTGCCGTACTGCGTGTCCACGGCAAAGTAGTGGTTGGGCGAGTAGCCCCAGTTGTAATCGCCATCGAACTCACAGACCGGCATAAACTCAATGGCATTGACGCCCAACTGCTGTATATAATCAAGGCGTTCCATCACGCCTGCAAAGTTACGCTTGGAGGTATAGTCATAGACCCACATCTCATAGATAACCAGGTTGTTCTTGTCGGGACGACGGAAATTGAGCGTGGCATCGTCCCACTTGTATGGTTGCAGGGCTGTGCGCAGGGAAGACTGATAGGCATTGTCTTTCCAATACTGCACAGGAGCAAAGGCATCGCTCAGATAGACCTGCTTGCCGTCGGCACGTACCACAAGGTATTGGTACTTGAACTCCACGTTGGGGGCTACGGTAATGGGCAGCCAGAAATGGCATGAGTCGCGATACATCTGGTAGTCCTCGGACAGTTTCCACCCGTTAAAATCCCCAACGATATACACAGCCTTTGCCGGTATCAGTTCGGAAGGGTCATTGGGTTGCTTGTTGCCTGCGGCAAAGGTGCAGAGTGTAACCTTGGCAGCATTGGAGGAATCAAAGTTCTGCCCGAGTTCTATTCCTTCGGGACGTTGTTTGCACACAGTGGCAGCCATCACGGTCACGGCACGGGTGACAGAGCGAGTGTCGGTACCATTGGTAGCGGTAATGACAACATCATAGTTGCCCTTATCGGGGAAAGTGACAGTATGCTCAAAAGAAGTGCCCGTGGCTGTAGCACGAACCTCACTATTGATACTAAGGGTGAATGTAGCATTTTCGGAAGCGGCAGCAGAGAACAATACAGCATCTCCCGCCTCTACCATCACATCTGTGGCAGGGGTGCTGCATACCAATGCCAATCCTGCATCATATAGGTTGACGAAATAGTCGCCACCTGATGCAGTCTTGCCCTCAAGGCTACCACCTTTGCCGTCATTGAAGACAAAACAAAGTTGTGTAACCTCTGTAGAAGAAGGCACACCATAGTATTCAAATATATTCGGAGTGATGCGCAGTTCCCAGTTGCCCTCGTCATTCTTCGTCATCTTGTACTTGTCAAGTCCGTCGCGCCACGTACTGCAGTTCTGCCAAGACTTACCATTGTAGGTAATACCCGTATGGGCATAGCACTGCTTGGCATTCGCCATACCTTTGTTGCCCTCGTTAGGATTAAAGACTACTATTACCTCACCCATATAACCCTTTTGGATAAAGGTCGGGACAGTGGTAACGGTGGCATACGCGCTCGGCAACCATACACTCAGCACGCTCACCGCGCACCATATCATCATTCTCATCTTTACTCTATGGAAACACATTATATACATATACCTTAAATATCTTAATTCTTGTGTAACAAAAAGAGTGCCACGTCATTACACTCCCGCACCTAACAGCCTGCCTTACGTGTTACTTTTTCTACGCAAACGGTTGCACCCTGTACACGGAATGCCACCGACCAACCGTCATAGTCCACATGATACACTCGTTCCCCGTCATCCTGATAAGCAGGACGGGGGTCTTGCGACAATATCTCTTCTATCGCCTCCCACGGACATCCCGCTTGCCTGACAGCCGACAGCATATTCCCCGCCATATACACCTCCAACCGATAGTCTTTTGTCTCCTCAGCAAACCCGTTGCATGCCGCAGGGTGGCAGTCAGTGAAACTCAGATATGGCTTTATATCATATATAGGTGTGCCATCCAATAGGTCTGCCCCAGACACTACCAGCACCTGCCCTTCGGCTGCCGTCTCCTCCACCCGCAGCAATCGCACACTGGTCAATCCGATGGGGTTCGGGCGAAACGGGGAACGGGTGGCAAACACCCCCATGCGTCTGTTGCCTCCCAATCGCGGAGGACGCACCGTAGGATGCCATGTTTTCTCCGCAGCCACCTTGTCAAAGCCCCATAATAACCACAGATGGCTGTACGACTCTATCCCGCGCAATGCCTCACGCACACGATAAGCGGGTGCAAACACGATGCGCGTCTCTATGGCAGACTCCTCCCGACTCTGCCTCGGGATACCGAACTTCTGCGAAAAACCGTTGCGCGCGTATGCTATCACTTGCAGTTCCATACGTTATCATCTGTAGTTCCGTGCAAATAGGTGTATATCAACCATTCTGCGTGCAAAATTACTACAAAAACATGACTTTTTCAAATCATACCAAACAAAAAAAGCAAAAAAAGCGCCCCCATATTTGGTAGGTTCAAAAAAAAGCAGTACCTTTGCACCCGCTTTCGGAAGAAAGTGTGTGTTCTTTCATAAGTGCGGCAATAGCTCAGTTGGTAGAGC
>DLLA01000126.1 GCA_002479035.1 Bacteroidales bacterium UBA7574
CGCTCCGGCGGGCAAATGTGTGCAGACTAATGATACGCAACACAAGGTCGCGTTGGTCAATGCACACACGTACTATCTCTGCTTGTTGATTAACGGCGAACAGTTGACGGTTGAGTTGCAGGTCTTGTAGCAGTTGCCCCACCAATAGACTGATACCGAGTGACGGCTGGTAAAGATAGAATAAACGACCATTATCAATGGTGAACGGAATGGGTTTCTCTAAAATCGCATCTACCACTTCGCTTTCGATATTGCGTTTATCATTATCCATGGTCGTTGTTTAATAATTAAACTTTTGCCTACAATAGACCGGCGGAGGGCATTTTTATATAACATATGTTTCTTGGTCACAATACAGGGTGGCTATTCCGCGACAGTATAGGTAATGATTATTTGCGTGGGGCGCAACTGCACGTTTTCCGAAGTGGCGAGGTTTTGGATATAAATAGCCCCGACTCCCTCATCGGCATTTGATGTGAAAACATGCGATTTGTTGCTGCTTGTCGAGAGGTCTTTTGATACCGCGTCAGTATCACTGACCACATTGCCGTCAGTACCGAGACTGACACCTGCCACGATGTTACGACCTCGATAGTTGCCCGAATAAGACATTTCTATTTTCTGAATAAGAACACCATCTTCCTGCGCTTCAAAAGATAATATATGCCCCTTATAGACACGCGGTGCCGCAATAAAATTTGAATTGACCGCCGCTGTACCATTGCCTTTGCTCTGTGTCAGTTTGATGGCTCCATTACCGCAATACCAGGTAATCGTATCGTTTTGGAACGTGCCACCCGACAGCAGTAAAGTTTCTTCTTTTCCTGTCACTATGCCCCCCCCTAAAACGTTGATAATCACCTGCTTGTATTCGCTCACATCGTAGGTGCCGTTTTCTGTGATTGTCAGCGGGTCTTCCCGTAATGGCAATGGTGTCACCGTTACATCGGCAATATCGTAATCAGATACCACGTGCTTACCGTTCTCGGTGATAGAAAGCACACGGCTATGCTCCATGGGTGAGCCGACCGCGATGTCGAGTTGTTTCTGCTTTTCAAACTCCACATCGAGGATTTCAATGTCCGTAAGTACCTGCGCCATAGTTATTCGCTTAAAGAGGTTGCACGCACGACACCGTAACTATCATTATACGCCATCTGTTGCAGGTTCTCGGTATCGTAAATCTCAAGTATCACACTGCCTACTTTGAGGTTGGCAGTCTTCTCGGGGGTAAAATCAAAGACGCAGGTAGGACGCTGCACCTCCTGACCGTTCACCACATCTTTGGTCATTACAGCCACAGACGTTGTTTCCGCACGCGACTCCTTAATGTTCGCTTTGGCATAGAGACAAGCCGTGTAGGTGGTGCCCACCACCAACCCGCTGCCGTAAGCGCGTATCTTACAATGTACGCCTTTGTTGATTATGTTTGCCATATCGCTCTAATTTATATGATAAAATAAAAACTCACATATTATCAAATGGTTACGCAGCATTCGGATTTTCGGATAAAACAAAAATACGAAAATCTTGCGCAAATTTTCCTATCCTAACTCAAACCCTTTGCACGCCAACCTGTCCGCTTTCACGTGTTCTGCTTTCTGCTCGCAATAGCCTTCAGCGTAAAACACACAATCCCAACACGTATATCCGTCTCTGCCCCAAGCCATACTATTTCCGTGTCAGATGTGCATACTCCTTTGTCGCGTCAAAACTCGGACACGCCTTGTTGGCAAAGTCCCTGTGCCCGCGGATAGTCGCTTGTGGGTATTTCTTTACAAGATGGCGCAATAGTTGCTCCAATGCACGTTTCTGTGCGTCTGTGCGGGTGTCTTTCGGCTTGCCGTCTGCTGACAGACCGCCGATGTAGCACACGCCTATGCTGTTCTTGTTATGCCCCACGCAATGCGCACCGACCTCGCTCTCCGCACGACCGCCCTCGATAGTTCCGTCAAGGTCTATCACATAATGGTAGCCTATCCTGTTGAACCCGCGCTGTTTATGCCAACGGTCTATGTCGCTTGCGTGGTACTCCCCGCCCTCTTTGGTGGCAGAGCAATGAACGATTATCTCCGTTATCTCTCTCATAGTCCTACATCAGTATAAGGCACTCCGTTATGATAGTGGCAAACGTAGCCGCAAAGGCGCACATCTCCCACCAATAGACGCTGCATTTCTTTGCGGTCTTGGTAACGGCGGCAACCCACCATACAAGTAATACGGCAATAGGTATGATATAGGCTATCCGCCAGCACACCACGCCACACCATAGCAGGGCAAACACAGCGGCACATTTGGCGGCTATGCTGTGCACCTTACTCTCCAACGTGCAGGAACGGAAAGCAGGGGCGGCACCGACAAAGGCTATACTACCAGCGGCCAGGAACGCAAGAAAAGTAAAATTCTTTTCCCACCCGCCTACTGCGTTACTAATCTCTATCCACGCTGGCATAAGGGTAATAGCCACACTCGCCATCATAGCGGTGAACATAGCCCCCATACCCTTTTGCTCATTCTGCCAAAGGTAGAACGTTTCGGACAAAGACTTTGGCACCCCAAACAGACGGAGCGACACGTAGTTATACACCGCGAAAATCAACAGCGCGGCAAAGGCGCAAATCAAACACACTTGTAACATAATCTTACCATTTATAATCAGTGCCACGCAGGGGCTATCACCTCCCCGCGGGCTTGGGCGTGGCTACCAATGATACCCCCACCCATAAGTTATCCCAATCCCTACATACGGCTCGAACCGTGCCTGCATAGTGGCTGGCTGCACGCCCAAACCGTAGCCGACTTGCAAGCCTACCACGATACTCTGCCCAAAGCCCCTGCGGCTCGTTTCCGTGCGCTCTGTTGGCACTTGCGGCACATAGCGAGTAAATGTATCAGTCTTATAAATCGAAATGCTGTAATCGTACATCTTCACCGCGTTCACCTCTAATCGGTAGTCCGTAGTGCTATCTACATAGTTTTGCGGAATATCGGCTATATACACCGTGTCGCGAAGCATTATCGTATCGTATTTGTAGGTTTCCTGCAAAATAGTCCGAGTAGAGCGGATTGTATCGTGTTGCACAACCACAAGGGTGTCGTAGCGGACAATCTCTGCGGGCGTGGGACTGCTCTCTGTCCGTCTCGCAGTAAAGCCGAGCAACCACACAAGCAGCAGGAATATCGCCACTCCTACCGCTATACGCACTATTTTCACCAAATAATCGCTCACTATTTGCTCAATCCTTATTCCATTGGCGGCACAATAGCAGCAACAGCCTTGTCGCACTCCGCTTGCAGTCTGTCGGCTTCCTCTTGCGTGATAACGCGATAGTCGGAGTAACTGTCCTTAATGGGCAGATACGACTGCGTGAAACTTGAAAAAGCGGCGATGTCTTCACCCTCTTTCCACGATGTGATACGATACCCACCTGCGGCAGTAATGGTGATATATTCCCCAACCGTTGAGGTCGTATGCTCTAATTGCAGTAAGTTGTCTCTTGTCATAGTTTTATGAGTTGATTATCCAGCCTTTGTTAGTGGCAATAGTTATCCAATCGTTAATGGTCAGCGATTTGGACTGCTCCTTTTGGGTTGTCGTGTCATACACATCAGTAGCCGTGTACTTGCCCGTTGTGGCTTTGGCAGCATTCAGCGAGGTAGCATTGAGGTAAATGGTCAGTTCGCTATCGCCTGTGTTGCATGGCAGTGCTGCAAAGATATTGGCATACGACTGCGGGGTGAGTTGGGACATTACAGAAAAGCCGACGTTGGCAGGAAAATCTATCATCGGCAGTTTCTTTACTGAAAAGTTTTTAACGGCTTTGCAATTATTAAATGTCAGATAGAACTTATAATTCCCTGTCGTCTGTACGTCGCTCCAATCTCCGAGGATTACCGTTTCCAATGAGGTGCAATTAGTAAAAACGTAATTGACCGAGGCTTCACCTGCAATATCACCAATGGTAGCACTTTTCAATGCCGTACAACCATCAAAAGCACCATTAAGCCCTCCCGTATCTTTGAATGGCAAATTGGGCATTACGATAGATTGTAACTTCCTGCAATACCTAAACGCCTGCACGGCGACGTATATGTTATCCAAATTATCCGGCAAAACAACACGTTCAAGGTTGGTGCAATTGGCAAAGGTTCTTATCAAATAGGTGATAGTATTATTTTCTTTCGGCAGGACTACTTTTTTAAGCGCGGTACAGCCATTGAAATAGTCTGTCATAGAGGTGATATTCTCAAGCATCTCCTTTGTGAATGGTGGCAGATACTCAATGTCTGTACGCCCCGTGAATGGTGATGTGTTTGACAGTTTGATAGTGCCGAAATCCACATTCTCGGCAGTAGCCGTCTCTTTGCGGTTGGTAGGTGTTAATGTCTGTGCCATAGTCTCAAACGTTTAGTCCTGTTTCACGAAGCACCATGTATGCGTCCGTGTAGAGCATCTCCTGCTTGTCGGGGTCGTACACATTCAGTTGATACACGCCCACCTGCATCGTTGTTGTTACCTCGGGTGCAAAATAGAAATAGGCTTTATCTCCGACAAAGAAACCCGCCACCGAAACCGATGTATTAGTGGCGGCATTGCGCAGCGTAGCCGTATAGACCTTTGATGTATCAAGGGCGGTAACGCATATTGTGTAGGCTATACCTCTGTTCATGGTGTTCATATTGCAAACTTTTTCCCCTTTCGTCGGTTGGGTGGGCTTTCAACTCCACCCGCGCCGACTACTCGGACTCAAACAACAATTATGAAAAAACAGCCCTCAGGCGTTTATTGTCTCTGTTCTTTGCGCCAGTGCTCGTAGCGTGTCGCGGTGGACTTGCCTATGTCCATTGCCTCACGAGCCTGCTTCACACCCATCGTCTTGCGCAACTCGGCAAAACGTTCCCTGTTGGCTTGTGGCGTCTGCTTTGTGTCGCGGGTCTCTCGCGGGTCGGTCGCGGGTTGTTCGAGGGCTCGGGCTTTCGCCTGTGCGCGTCTCTTATGTGCCATCTCTGCGACACGCTGCATAGTCTCGCTTAACTCCTTAACGGCTTCTTTTGCTTTACGCTCACGCTCGGCATTGTAGTCTTGTAACGCCTTAATATCCGCCCGCACTACCTTGTCGCTCTCATTGTGCTGCCGCTGCCACTCGTCCTGCCGCCTGTTCAGTTCCGCAAGGCTCTTGTAGTTGGCATTGATAATGTCCTCGTGGACACAGTACTTGTCGTGCAGGATAGCCTGCTTGGCATAGATGTCCTCGATTTGGTGACTGAGGTTGGCTGCCTTAACGGCAAAGATTATCACGGCTATCACCGCAACAATCGCTAAAATGATGATAGTTGCTAACATAATCGCTTTTGTTATTGGTTGGTTATACATTGGTTGTATCTTGGTCTTCCCATTTCTTGAATGTCGGCTTGCCGCTCTCAAACACTTCTTTCACCTCGTCTTCGGAGATGTGCAACTTGCGGGCTATCTCACCAACCAGCGGGTTGCGTATCAGTTTGAAGAATGGCAGGTTCGGACGGACTATCAAGATGTTGCCGCATATACTCCACGCCTCTACTGCGGCTATGATACTTGCCACTATATCCACCGCCCAGCGTACATACGTACCCTCCTCACTACCCATAGCGTGGCTGCCCATTATCAGGTTCTCAATCAGTATCGTCATCACGAGTGCCGTGCCGTATGCGCCTATCTTGCTGAACGTGTCGCGTGCCAACTCCGAACAGGTGAACCGCCCCTGCTTGCGTGCTGCCGCTATTCCCCATACCATATCCAAGAACACGGCGGCAAATACCACCAACAACGCCACTTTGTACCCGACAAAGAAGTTGAACACACCTATCGCCACCGTCAGCAGGAAACCCGCAAACGTGCTTATCATCGCGTCAAAACGCTCAATAGCAGTGGTCAATATGGTAATGATAAACCTCATTCCTTGTTGTCTGCCGCAAAGGTACTGCTATGTATATTCAAATCAAACACTTTTGCCAAAAGATTTTTCCCATAATCACATAAGGGAATAAATTATATGAAAGATATTGCTTCTTGCAAATTCTATGTTTTACAACACATTCCGCCTAAAAAGTGCAAGCGGATTTGGCAGATTAACATTTTTGGAGTACCTTTGTGGTGTGAAATAAATCGCGGAAATATGAAACGGCAACATTTTACGGCTCAAATAGTTACGAAGAAAGGTGATGTATTCCACGCCTCGTTGGAGGTGGTGCTTTTTCGTGAAACCCCCTATACAATAGCCTATTGCCCGGCATTGGACTTGTCTGCTGCCGCTGCCAATCAAAAAGCGGTAAAGGTGGAGTTTGAACAGGTGTTTGCGGAGTATGCCGCTGACTGCCTGCAAAACAATACATTAAAAGAAGACTTGTTGGCGCACGGGTGGCAGTTGCATGACGACACCTACCAAGCCCCAACTATGCGTGCTTCTTGAAATAATCAAATCACTATAATAGAGATACCAAATAGAACCAACCCTTTAATAATCAAATATAATGTGGAGTACTATATGGCGATGGGTAGCCGAGAATTACCCAATGATATTTCTGATACTTGTTACTTGCTGCATAGTAGCAATTGCAACATGGAAGATTGCGTCATGGTGTAACCGAGCAAAGGAAATAGAGAAAAAGGTGGAACAGAAACCCAATAAGGCAGAGTTGCCATGCGATGCGCATAGCAAACGTTTTGAGGAACATAGCGGCATTGTTAGTGGCTTGAAAGACGATGTTAAAGAAGTACATACAGCCATAGGAATTATACAAAGCGACATCAACGACTTGAAAATGTACCTTATGGTAAAGAACCCCAAAGCGGCACCTATTTTTTCGGGAAAACACAGCCCGAGGCAGTTGAATGATTTGGGTAAAAAGGTATATGAGGATATACATGGCGAAGATTTCTTGAATGAGAACTTGGAATTGTTTATATCTGCCATAGACGAATTGAAACCGCAAACCGCCCTTGATGTGGAGACATCTGCATTGTCTGTACTTATTGAGAATACCCATAATCCCATTTTTAACAGGCTAAAAATGTGGGTGTATAATAGCCCGTCTGTTCAAATTCCAGTCGGAAAAGATGGTGAAACAATGGAATACGCCATAGTTATGAGCGATATATGCTTCATATTGAGCATACCATTGCGCGATAAGTATCTTGCTCGCCATAGTGAATTGACGGCAGAATAGTCGTTATACCCCCCCCAAAAAAACAATCTTATGAAACATCTTCCAATTCTTTTTGTATTTGCAATGGCAGTAGCAGGCGTTACCCGTGTATCGGCTCAACAGATACGGATAACGCTCCCCGATGACAATGTAGTAAAAGGAGAGTTCGTGTCCGCAACCGACAGCACTATCACCTATACCGACAAGTCGGGCAAAGAGTGTGTCGCCCAACCGATGTTTGTCTATTCCGTCTATATCAAAGGGGTAGGTTCGTTCAAGAGTACAGGCGGGCGTTTCCTGTCTTCTTCGGGATTGACGATTAACGATGTGCTGTTGGCGCAGTCCACCGAAGCCGCAGAGAAACAGGCACAAGAGGAACTGCGAAATGCGCCTATACAGACACAGGCATTGGTGTCAATGCAACGGCAGATAGAGGAGTTGATGCAATTGCAGGCGCAGGCAGCAGAAAAGGCACAACAACAGGTCTATCCATCCAACGGAACGGACTATATACTCATAGGCAAGGCATTTAAGACGACAGGCACAGTGTCTTTGAGCATATAGGCGTTCCGTGTTTGGCAGCGGGCATAGCGTGCTGCACGGCGGGGCATTTGCTTGATGTAGGTACCAACCGATATGGCATACCTTATGCAAGCGAGTTGAGAACGCAAACACAATGTCTCGAAGCGAGTTACTATCTCTTTAGCATTGGCGCGTCCCTGACCATAGTCGGTATTCCTCTGTATGTGCAGGGCAAAAAGATTATGGATATAAACATCACCTACACCGGCAATGGCGCGGGAGTGGCTGTCAGTTTCTGATCAACTCAAACTCATATAAACAACTGATATTATGAAAAAGATTTGCTTACTTATATTTGCTATCGCACTTTTGGCGGGGTGCGAACAACCTCTCAATGAGCAAGAAACAAGAACTCAAATAGAGCGAAATACTCCACTTATAGGAACTACATATAAGTCGCACAATGCGGAATGGGAGTCTTTCACTTTTTATGAGCAAAAATATCGAAGAGACAGACCGCTGTGGCAAGAAAATGGAATTGAATGGTGGGGGTATTATTCGCTTCAAGATAGTATCATATACTGCTACTACGACCAACTACCAAATGAAGTGGAATTTACGCTTAAATATAAAGGAGACTCTATCATAGACGACGATGACGACATACGATATAGAACAGTTTATTATAAACAATAAAGAGGGGGGGGTGCAAACACGCCCTCTTTTTGTATGTTATGAATTTGCTATGATACTTGTTGCGTCCAACATATTCCTAACAGCAGTTACTTTTTTTACACACTCATCAGCATTTGTGTTATTGTTTCCTACCATTCTTACTTTTGGAAAGAATTCATTTAACTCATCGCATAATGCCTTGAACGCATCAATGAAACTTTGGCTCACATACAATTCTCCGCTGCCAGATGTCCCTTTTGTCGTTGCAAGCCCTTTCGCATAGATTTTCTGCCCTGTTGAGGTATTTTGAACCATAAAATACTTGCTACTATCATATGCGGTTATCAAGCCATCTGTTCCGATAATCGTCTTTGCGGCATAACTGGATACGTGCGTATAGGTATATTTGATAACCATTGCGGCTTTCAGCACGCCCAAACAAGCACCGAAATTCGTGCTTGTACCAGTTATTTTCAAAATAAGACAGAATTTTCTCGCATTAGCATTTTTATAAGTAAGAGTGAAACGGCTGCCTATATATTCGGAATAGTAGTAACCATCGCTACCTAAATACGGTGTTTCGACTGTAAAACTTTTGCTGGCGCAACTACTCCAAGAAGTTCCACTATTTGTACTACTCTGCAATACAAACTGAAATGTTACCTTTCCTGTGGGTGTTTTGCCCGAAAAATTATTGAGGTACTGCGTAAGCACAAAACTATTATCAATCATCACTTCTACAGTATTGCTCTGTCCTGTCTCTGTGGTTAGCATATCATCCCATAGGACTGCCAATAGGTCAGTGGTGCATGTACCACTGCTACCCTGAGCAAGAACTTCGTTCTTAGTTATGGTCTTGGTCTTCGATACGACCTTATCATCGTTGGGTTTATGACTGCCGATTTTATTATTAACAATAGCCACACGAGTGATATTGGAAGTATCTTTTATATACATACCGCCATTATCATTGCTTGCGTCAATGACAACCTTGCCTTGATTGGGTACATCAATAACAGCCTGTGTGTCGCTTATTTTGAAGATGCCAATCTTTCCTGTTCCGTCTTTTTTGAGCAGGGTGGTGATAGGTGTGCCGTTGGCGGATTTCTTGTAGTCGGTATCGTTGGCTGCGTTGTACGCTTCTGCATACGTGCCACCGCCCCACAGGAGGATATTTTCGGGATTGCTGCTTGAGCCGCGTAGTCCGCTCATACCTGCGGTAACTTTGCCTGTTTCGTCCTTGAGCATCAGCACGTTGGTCATCACCAGACCGCCTGCTACTTCGGTAGAGCCTTCCAGTGCAGCAGTGAGATGTTCCACATAAGGCTGGTAGGCAGTCGCTTTCGTCCCTTTCTGCACCATTATGCCCGAAAGAGATTTGGTATATATGGTGGAGCGTAACGTATCAACCGTGTTCTCATATATAACGGCATTCAACTCTGTATCGGTAAAACTATCATAATCGTCTCGCAGGTATGCAGTTACGGCTTGAGCCACAAAGTCCTTTTTCCATAAACGCCCAAGTACCTCATACAGTCCTGTGCTACCCCATACAATGTAAATATCAAGGTGACCATTTTCTCCGTTATTTTTCTCGTTGATTACATCACCCCACTTATATTCGTGCAGAAATACATCATCAAAAGCCGTAACGAGATATGTCCCATCGAATGGGCTATTATTACCAATCTCGCCTAAATTGAGAAGACCATCTTTCACTTGTCTTCTACCTACCTTATAATCTACATACGAAGCCACATAATTGGTATCAAACTCTATCTCTGCAAGGAATGTGGCTGCATAATAACTGCCTTTTTGATAGGTTATACTCAAATCGCTATATTTGCATATATTTTCACCACCGATCTCCAAGTTGTCAAGGGCGGCTTGGGCGGCGGCAGCGTCTTCTTTTGCCGAGTCGGCAGCGGATTGGGCGTTGGAGGCAATCAGTCCCAAATCGGCAAGTTGCTGCTCTGCTGTTTTGGTGTCGGAAGCACTGAACTTGACGCTCCCGATTATCTCTGCGCCGTTGCGGG
>DLLA01000088.1:0-285 GCA_002479035.1 Bacteroidales bacterium UBA7574
ATTTGAATGTACAATGTGATTCGTGCGTCCATTTCGGTATTTTGGTGTAGGGACGACGCGTCTCGCGTCATCGAGGATTTAATTATTATATATTCCTTGACCTGGATGTTGCATAACCCGTGCCTTTTTTGTAACTTTGCAGGCTGATTATCGTGGGCAATACAGAGAATGACATAGTAATCACAGGTGCGCGGGTGCACAACCTGAAGAATGTGGATGTGCGCATTCCGCGTGACAAGTTGGTGGTTATCACCGGCTTGTCGGGCAGCGGCAAGTCGTCGTTGG
>DLLA01000088.1:334-3118 GCA_002479035.1 Bacteroidales bacterium UBA7574
TCGACACCATCTTTGCCGAAGGGCAGCGGAGGTACTTGGACACCTTCTCATCCTACGCGCGGGGGTATATCGGCACTATGCAACGCCCCGATGTGGACAAGATAACGGGTTTGTCGCCCGTCATCAGTATCGACCAGAAGACCACCAGCCGCAACCCGCGCAGTACGGTGGGGACCGTTACAGAGATTTACGACTACCTGCGACTGCTCTTTGCGCGGGCGGGTGAGGCATATTCCTACCTGTCGGGCGAGAAGATGGTGCGCTATACAGACGAGCAGATAGTGGAACTGCTGCTCCGCGACTATGCAGGGCAGAAGGTGCTTGTCCTTGCCCCGCTGGTACACAACCGCAAGGGGCATTACAAGGAACTGTTCGAGACTATCCGCCGCAAGGGATACTTGCGTGTACGGGTGGACGGCGAAGTGATGGACGTAACCACGGGCATGAAGGTGGACCGCTATCGCAACCACTCTATCGAAGTGGTGGTGGACCGATTGAAGATGCCTGCTCCCGACTTGCTTGGGGCAACGCCCGAGGCGGATGTCAAGCGGCTCAGGCAAACGGTGGACAAAGCCATGACGCAGGGCGACGGCGTGATGATGATTGTGCGTGCTGCCGATGCACCCGATGTTGCACCCCGTTATCTCTCGCGCAACCTCATGTGCCCGACTACGGGACTGAGTTACAGCGAGCCTGCCCCCCATACGTTCTCGTTCAACTCGCCACAGGGCTGGTGCCCGTGTTGCAAGGGTTTGGGGCGCGTGCGTGCCAACACCACCATCGAGGAGAACGAGCAGCAGATGAGCGACATCATTCACGACGATGCCAATTGGTACCAACGTATGCTCGAGTACGTCCGACAGCAGGACGATGATGAGAAGGACGATGCCGAGGTGTCGTGGGTGGAGTGTCCCGTCTGCCACGGGCAAAGACTGAAGCAGGAGGCGCTCAGTTACCGCATCGCGGGCAAGAATATCGCCGAGATGGCAGGCATGGATATTGCCGAACTGACACCATTCTTGGAACAAATCACTCCGCAACTGTCTGACAAGCAACGCACAATAGCAGAACCTATACTCAAAGAAATCACCTCGCGTCTGCACTTTATGTTGGACGTGGGACTGCCGTACTTGTCGCTTTCGCGGTCATCGGACAGTCTGTCGGGCGGGGAAAGTCAGCGTATCCGTCTGGCAACGCAGGTGGGCAGCCGGTTGGTGAATGTGCTCTATATCCTTGATGAGCCGAGTATTGGTCTGCATCAGCGTGATAACCAGCGTCTTATCGACTCGCTCAAGCAACTGCGCGATATGGGCAACAGCGTGATTGTGGTCGAGCATGACGAGGAGATGATGCGGCAAGCGGACTATATAGTGGACATCGGTCCCAAGGCAGGGCGTCTCGGCGGGTACGTCTGCTTCGAGGGAACCCCTGCGGAACTGCTGAAAGCCGACACTCTGACCGCCCGTTATCTCCGCGGTGAGGCAGACCGTGACGACCACCCGACACGCACGGACCTCCCCGACAAAGGGCAGTTGGTGCTGCATGGCTGCCGCGGAAACAACCTGAAAGGTGTGGACGTGACATTCCCCTTGGGGCGTATGATTGGCGTTACGGGTGTGAGCGGAAGCGGCAAATCCACGCTCATCAACCAGACCCTGTATCCTATCCTGAGCCAACACTTCTACCGCAGCCTGCAGGCTCCGTTGGCTTATGACTCCATAGATGGCATTGATTTGATAGACAAGGTGATAGCCGTGGACCAGTCGCCTATCGGACGCACCCCGCGCAGCAACCCCGCTACCTACACGGGGGTCTTTACGGACATCCGTAACCTCTTTGCCCAACTGCCCGAATCGCAGATACGCGGGTGGAAGGCAGGTCGTTTCTCGTTCAACAACGCGGGCGGCAGGTGCGAGGCATGCGCAGGCAACGGCTACAAGACCATTCAGATGCACTTCCTGCCCGATGTGTATGTGCCGTGTGAGGTGTGCGGCGGACAACGCTACAACCGCGAGACACTCGAGGCGCGTTTCCGCGGCAAGTCAATAGCCGAAGTGCTGGATATGACCATCAACCAGGCGGTGGAGTTCTTTGCCAACCAGCCTTATATACTGAAGAAAATCAAGACCTTGCAGGATGTCGGTTTGGGGTATATCAAATTGGGTCAGTCCTCTACTACGCTGTCGGGCGGCGAGAGCCAGCGCGTGAAACTGGCTACCGAACTGGCACGTCCCGGTACGGGTGACACCTTATATATATTAGACGAGCCGACAACCGGCTTGCACTTCGAGGATATCCGTGTGCTGCTGGGCGTGTTGCACCGCCTTGTGGACAAGGGCAATACGGTGATTATCATCGAGCATAACCCCGATGTCATCCGTGCCTGCGACTATATCATCGACATGGGTCCCGAAGGCGGACGCGATGGCGGGCAGGTTGTCGCCACCGGCACCGTGGACGAGATACGCCGCAATCCCAAAAGCATTACGGGGCACTTCATCTGATACTGTCTTCGTCTCCTTGCATAAGTTTGAATTGTTTAGGATTCTAACTGTGTATCATGGCGGAATGGTTAGTTTATGGTTAATTCATGGGAAAATTCATGGTTAATTTGTGGTAAATAATGTTCAGTCATAGTATTAACGGTTGATTAATGGCAATTAACGGAGAATCAATGGGGCGTATGCGTGGTTTTTAATGGATTATACTACTCCTGTCTTTACGTTATTTTTAAGAAAAATCGCAGTTTTATTTTGCCACTTACAAAAAATGTAGTATCTTTGC
>DLLA01000088.1:3177-3790 GCA_002479035.1 Bacteroidales bacterium UBA7574
TGCACCGTATTCTGCTTTTTATGCATAGTTCCTATGTGGGAACAATCGCTGGCGGTGGTCGTGTGGTGTGCGTAAGGGTGGGGTATTACATAGTGATGAAAGCGTCTAAACGCTTTGTTTTTTAAGGCATTCTGGAATCTGGTAAATTTCTGTAGCATTAGAAACAAGCAACGATAGATGGCTCGCGGGGGCAACTCCGCGCGTGCTTTTTCCGTATAGATTCCGTATATATATCATGGTACGCGCGCGTAGGGACTGTATCGCGGGTCTGTCGCGAGTCTCTCGCGGGTCTTTTCATACAATTTCGCGTGGCACACTATTATATATAAGGTGTCATAATACGCGAGGTGTGTTGTCGTTGATGTCAATTCTCTCTTTCTGAAGTTTCTTGGATTCTCCGTGTGCCGGACTATACAAAGTAGTCTTGCGCTTTTTCCGTATGGTTGATTGTTAAATGAATAGAAATAACTAAAATTAAGTAGCAATGAAAATAAACGTATTGAAACGTCTCATTCCGTTGGCTGTCCTCTTCCTGTGTGTCAATAGCACATGGGCGGATGATGCTGCAACGAATGCGTATCTTGTTGCCTTGACGGCGCAGGCGGCACCCGAA
>DLLA01000088.1:3872-9675 GCA_002479035.1 Bacteroidales bacterium UBA7574
TTGGTGGATATAATGGGAAAAACAATGAGTGGTAGTATTTGGAATAACTTGGGCAATAAGAATAATCCATCCGATTACGCTCGTTCTGTCATAATGCTTGGAGGTACTGTTTCGGCTGCGGAAGGAATTGAAACTGAATTTCCGATTGATGAAAACGCTCAGATGTATATGACCTCTTATGCCTACTATAAGGCGGAAGTGCAAGCGGATGCCGGTTCGTATTTCGCAGGGTGGAATGTCAGTAGTTCGCTTGTGGCTAAAAAGGCTGAGGAGAACGGATGTGTTACTTTCAAAGTCCTTCCTGATTCCAAAGGTGAAAATGTCGTGGCTATTCCCAATGGCAATATGTCGCAAATACCGCAAGAGAAATTAACAAAAGGTCTAACTGCTGCTAAGACGAATACACGAAACGTGTATGCGGTGTTCAACAAGTATCTGCTTTCCAACCCGAGTGCTCCCTACACAACGGTGGAAAACACAGCAGGTAGCACGGCTAAAATCAACATCTCTATGGATATAGAGGGTGATATTGACTCGCTGGATATGGAAAATGATTTCAAGCCACTGGAAATCACGGATAACACTAAATACTGGACAATACCGGATATAAAAGTAAAGGATAATTGGGAGTTAACGTATGGCTCGCAGACAAATAAGGTTAGGGGCTCATTTAAGGTTACTTTCAAGGTGCAAGAGAATATGACTCCCGGCACATACAAGTCCACGCTGACGGTCAGCATGGCGGGAAAGAACCCTTCCGTACTTAATATACCCGTAGCAGTCACCGTGTTAGACGCAAACCGCCCCGAGGCTGTTCTCTATGACGGCAAAACGCAAAAAGAGAGTGGCAACTTGTCAGACGTCTTGGGCAAAATAAGTGACTGCAAAGACCCGATTATCCAACTCCAAAAGGATTGCGATCATCTGTCTCTGGAAAACAAGAGTTTTACCCTTGACCTTAATGGTAACGAAGTGAATGGTATCACTCTTTCTGGCGGCACGCTCACATTGGCATACAGTAAGTTCGGCGGCAATGCATGGAAAGTAACCGTCAATGGTGGCAAACTTATCCTTAATGGCGGAATCCTCTCGGCACTCACTGTCAGCGAAGGGGCTGTCGTAGAACAGAATGGTGCTACTGTCAACCAGCAAATTGATAACCAAGGCACATTCATATCCACCGAAGGGCTGATGCAAAACGGCATCACATCTTCTGGCACACTGACGGTGCAGGGGGGAACTTTCAAGAGTACTGTCATCATAACAGCCGGAACGGCAAACATCAAACGGGGTACTATCTCTGGAACCTCCAATGGCGTGTGGGCTCAAGGCGGCACTACAACCATCGAGAAACTCGCGGTTATTAGTGGCAAAGTCTCTGTAAAGGCTGATGGTGGAACCGTGAAAATCAATTGTGGTAAGTTCGATGGTCCCCTCGAGGGAGATATTGATTTCACTGCGGGCTATTTCAAAGACAACAAGAATTATGGTGTGCCTACGGATGGCAAGACAGAATTGCGCCTGACCACAGGCGTAGAGTTCAACGAGGGCTATCGTTATTTCCTTGGTACACAGGATGCTGCCATGAATAATGGCGTAGGTGTTTGCCGCATCGGCGAAACCGGTTATGCCACCCTTGAGGATGCGCTCGCGTATGCCAACAACAATAAGGACAAAGAGGTCATCATCTTCATGACCAACAACTATACCCTCCCCGCAGGCTACTACACCTTGCCTGCCAAGGCAACCATCGTAGTGCCGATGAGTGACTCGCAAGAGAATATGGTCAATGAGGTGGCTCCAAAGATTGTCTTCCATTCTAATCAATCAGAGCTAGACAAAAAGAACAACCATTATAGTAATAATAAGCCGACAGAATATCGTCGTCTCACATTTGTAAAAGGGGTGAATATGGATGTGTTTGGTACTATAGAGATGACCAGTAAACAATATTCAAGTGACGAGGCTTATACAGGACAACCTGTAGGACCTTATGGGCACCTCGTGATGGAAGAAGGTAGTCACATGACCTTGCAGAGCGGTTCGCAACTGCGTGCTTGGGGCTTTATGACAGGGGCTGGCGAAACTGATGCACGTCGCGGGGCTACGGTGCATGAGTTCTTCCAAATGGGCGATTGGAAAGGAGCACTGACCTCTGCTCGTATCGCAGGTATGATTGGAAATGATGGAGATAAAAAAATATTCCCTGTCAGCCAGTATTTTATTCAGAACATAGAGTCGCTCGTTAAGTATCACCCGGGTGCTATACTTACTACTGTGGCAGCCGTTTCTGATGGAGTGAAGGGGCTTATCCCTACTGGTGTTTCTATGGCAGCGAATGACATCAAAATAATAGGTGTATCTCGTGAGGAAGAATCGAAATCAGATAAGGCAATCTTCCTTATGAACAATAATGCAGATGCTGATAATACATGGGTGAGGAAGTCATATATCACCAAGCAGGATATTCAAAACTACGAAGTTAATTCTGGTGCACATATTGGCTCTATGGTGATTGACCTTGGTACATTGTCATTAAATGGTTCAACTTTCCCCATTATCTTAAATTCGGCTAGCTTTGACCTGCCTATCACGTCCAATATGAAGATACATTTGCTGAGTGGTTCTATGGACTTTACGCAGAACACCAGTCTTATACCGGGTTCGGAAGTGGAAGTGGATAAGGAGTCCACTGTAACTATAACAATGAATCCGGAAGATCGGGCGGCTAAGGATGCGAATGAAGCAGACCATGTATATCACTCTGGTGCACTCTATGTCTATGATTCCATCGACTGGAGACCTTATGCTTACCAGAATGAGTATGATGTTGACAATAATGAATATAGTACAGAAAAGTGTTATACCAAGATTGTACGCTATGCCCCGAGTTTGGGTGGTCGTCCTGATATACGCAAGGAAAATAAGAAACCGAATCCTGCTAAAATCAATGTGCATGGTACATTCAATACCGCGGACGGATATGTATATACTTCAGCAGGAGGAGCAGATATCATCTCTTCCAATGAGGATGCTGGCACCTTTATTTTTAACAATAGTACCGACAAAGCAGGTGCACCACAGGTGAATAATGTAGAGGGAGAAAGCGACTATAAATCCTTAACTTTCTATCCTGCATACTTAAAGAACGGTGATGGTAGTTATACTAAGACCTATACAGATGAGACGCACTTTGCCGCAGCAGGCGAAGCCTATTGCTATAGCAACAACAAGTGGTCTATATGGAAAGTGGCAGGAAATGAAGATGCAGAAGGAAATGCCTCGTGTTTTATGACCGATGGTACCGACTTCTATGCGAAACCACAAGAATATGTGAAAATAGTTGCTGCTCAAGTTGAAAAAGATGAGCAAGATAAGATAGTTAATATAGTTGGTAATACCGACCATACTTATAGTGATGCAGCCGGTGCAGGACGTTTGTTCATACTAATGGACGACTGCCAATGGTGGGAAGTGGAGAAAAAGGACAACCTCTACCACTGCATCCATCCGGACAACGACACCTACTACGAGTGGAATAATGAGTCTGGAGAGTGGCAAGAGAAACGTTATTTCATCACATGGAAAAACTGGAATGGCGACACTATTCAGACAACGGCTTTGGATGCAGGTGAAAAAGAGGAACTCGTGAAATCTTATTCCGTTCCTTACGGCACTATGGCAGAGTTCCTTGGTACCAACCCCACACGCGATGCGGACATTGATTACACCTACGATTTCACGGGCTGGACACCTGCTCTCGGCAAGGTGACATCCAATGTCACCTACACCGCTACCTACCACAGAAAGCCTCGCAAATACACCATCACTTTCTGCAACGAAGGCGGCACCGTCATAGAGCGTCAGTTCCTCACACACAACGAGGTGCCTGTCTGCGAGAATGTGCCTACCAAGATTGGTCACTACCTGCAGTGGTCCCCTGCTATCGCAGCCGTCACAGGCGATGCCACCTACACCGCCCAATGGCTCGAAGAGAAACCCACCGAGTACGAGGTGCGCTTCGTGGACTACGATGGTACGCCGTTGTTGGAAGAGCCATTGATTGTGAAAGTCGGTGAAACGCCTGAGTACAAGGGTTCCACTCCTACAGGCAAGGCGAAAAAAGCAGAGGCAGATGGCAACAAAGAGTTCACCTACGTCTTTGACCATTGGTCTCCTGCCATCCATCCCGTTGACGAGGCTATTACCTACACCGCAGTCTATAAGGAAGTCGCAAGAACTTACCAAATCGAATTCCAAGACGAGAAAGGTGAAAAAATAGAGTCCAACGGATACCCGTATGGTGCAATCCCCGTCTGCTCCACCCCCCCGACCAAGGCAAACACTGCGCAATATACCTACACTTTGGTTTGGGAACCGCAGATTGAAGCAGTGCGTGGCAATGTTAACTACAAAGCAACATTCCCTGCAACGCTCAACAAGTACACCGTCACTCTCCGCTCGAACAATGATGCTGTCTGCACTTTCACAGGCGCTGGTATCTACAATTATGGGGATATGGTTACTATTGCTGCAAATGTGGCTGATGGATACGAGTTTGTTCGTTGGGAAGAACGGACAGGAGGTGCCAACCTCGGTGAGATTCCAGTCACTGGTGATATCACCCTCACGGCTGTCGTTAAAACCAAGGGTAAAGAACTTTCCAATTTGGAGGTGGGTGTAGATAAAACAATCGATGTGGCTGACTTGTCCGACAAAGAGGTAATGGACCTCGTCATCACATCCAATGGAAAAGTATCTGGTCAACTCAAGAACGCGGACCAACTCATCGTACGAGGCTCGGCACATTTCGACTTGTCGCTCGACTTTGCAGCCAACACATGGTATGCTTTCGGTCTGCCATGGCGTGTGAATACCAATGGCGGCATTTCTGTCAATGGAAAGCCCCTGGCAATAGACAAGAATTGTCTTATCTTGGAGTACAACGGCGCACAGCGTGCCGCAGGAAAGGCAGACCCCGTAATGGGTTGTTGGAACAATGTGCCTGCAGGTGCCACGCTTGAACCCGGACATCTGTATATGATTTACCTCACTGCTGATGCGCAGACAGTGCGTTTCACCAAGGTTCCCAACACCACGCTGGCACCTATCGTGAACACCACCATCCCTGTGACAGCATATAGTTCTTCCGATTCCAAAAATGCAGGTTGGAATGGTATAGCCAATCCGACCACTTACGATGCCATTTTAGCCTCCGACGTGATAGTAGTAGATACAGAGGCAGGCAAAGCGAAAGGTCAGAAATACAATCCTGGCAGACCGGGTGCAGATGGCACGGCTGGGGATAGTTACATAACTTTCAACCTTGCTGACGAAGAATTGGCTGTAGGACAACCGCTCTTTGTTCAAGTGAAAGAGACCAAGACATTGGTGGCAGACAAGACCAATAAGTTCTTGGCTCCGCGTCGGGCAACGGCTTCTGAAGAGACCATTGAGTACGAACTGCGTATCGCACCCGCGAATGCTGAGTACACCGACCGTCTCTATATCTCTGCAATGGATGAGAAGGACGATACGTATGTAATAGGTCAGGACTTGGCTAAAATCAGTGTGGCACGCGGTGTGGCACAACTTTGGATTGAACGCTACGATGCCAAACTGTCCGTCAATGCCACGGAATTGGATAGCGACAGCAAGGCTGCCTTCCCGTTGGGCATCTACGCACCGAAAGCAGGTAACTACGAACTATCTACCGTCACATCTGTCCCGAATGATAAGGAGTTGCTTCTTACCTACGATGGTATGCCTGTCAAAGACCTTTCTACGAGAACCTACACGGCGA
>DLLA01000088.1:9710-13769 GCA_002479035.1 Bacteroidales bacterium UBA7574
CCTACACGGCGACATTGCAGGCGGGCACTACTCGCCACTACGGACTGTTGCTTGTACACAAAGCACCGCAAATCACCACAGATGGTGGTATGGTGGAGACTAACTCTGGCAACATCCGCAAAGTGCTTGTCGGCGGTCAGGTCTATATCATACGCGACGGAAATATCTATTCAATCTTTGGACAACAAATACAATAATTGAAATATGAAACGTAAACAATATCTTGTACCCTGCACGCAAGAGTGCCGATGGGAGATAAGTGCTAATATATTGGTTGGCTCGAATTTAGTTCCACCGTATTATCCGGTGGAGCCATAAGGGTGATATACTGTTTGGCTCTTTGTTCTTTCTGCCGCTTATGGCATCGAAAGTACAGAAGATATGACAAAATTCTGAAACTTGATGTTTCCGATGCAATCTGACGAACGGAAGATTGCATCGGAAACAGCGGAAGGTATCAAGTGTTTCAGCGACTCTTTGGAAGTCACCCTGTGCACTCTGATTGCCGAGCGCAAGCGTTCTTTGACGTATTGGATTTTACCGCAACTTTCTGACAAAGTCGTGCAATCGGCACGATTTTTGTCAGAAAACTTGTGTATATCAGCATAATAGCGTAACTTTGCAACCGCAAACCAAGACTATACGATTATGAGTACAGTTCAAGTAATAGCCAGTGAGAGGTTCATCAATGCTATGGGACCGATGATAATGAGCGAGGAGAAGATGACTCGTGTTTTGCATTTTATCCATACGATGCGAACCGAGGAGCCTTGTCGTTATTCTGAAGCAGAGGCTCGTGCATTGGGTACACAGGCTATTGACCATGCCAAGCAGGGGCTTGGGGTCTCTCATGCAGAAGCTAAGCAGATAGCAGCGCAATGGGTAAAGTGATTTGGCAACCCAAGGCGTTGGAGAATATCCACACTATCTACGATTATTATTACGAGTATGTGTCGCCCCAGGTAGCGTACGACTTGTTGAATGATTTGCTGTCTGCTCCCGATGTGTTGGAGACATATCCCGAAGTCGGGGGCGTAGAGCCTGTCTTGACTGGACTTGAGTATGAGTTCAGATACTTGGTGGTCCGTAAATCATGGAAGATTATGTACTTTGTGCTGAATGATACTTGCTATATTGCATTTGTTTGGGACACACGGAGCAATCCGGATAGCCTCCCTTTGATGGTTGATTAAGGCACGATTTTTGTCAGAATACTTGTGTATATCAGCATAATAACGTAACTTTGCAACCGTAAAGTCACCATAATATCGCAGAAAGGAGGATATATGTCTTATATGCAAATGGCTCAGTTAGACATCTTGAGTGCTGTCAAAGGGATAAACACGGAAGCGGAATACACGGAGTTCCGTGATATGATTGCTCGCTACTTTGCTCAAAAGGCTCAGACAGCAGTGGATGCTATGTGGTCTGAAGGACGAATCAACGAGCAGACCATCGAAGATTGGGGCAAGGAACACATGCGTACACCTTATCGCCATGCGTCACATCGTTCTTGACACCAATTGTCTGCTTCAGGCTCTTCCCTCGCGAAGCCCATACCATAAGATATGGGTGGATGTGTTTGCCTGCAAGATAAGTCTTTGTGTCAGTACCGACATCTTGGAGGAGTACGAAGAAGTCATCGCCTCAAAGGCTTCTCCCGAAGTCGCTCACAATGTAGTGGAGGCGATAGCACGCCTTTCTACTACTTGTTTTATGGATAGTTACTACCATTTTGAGTTATTGACCGAAGACAAGGATGACAATAAGTTCGTGGATTGCGCAATAGCATGCAATGCCGAACTTATCGTGACAAACGATGCTCATTTTAGTGTGCTTAAGACTATTTCGTGGCCCAAAGTCATTGCCATGCGTATTGAGGAGTTCGTGTCGCTCATATCAGAAGACTAATCCTTTGCCATGCGATAGTCGGCACGATTTTTGTCAGAATTGCACACCAAAAAGCCATAGGCTGAATATAGATGGTTTCCGTACCTGCAGCACAAACAAAAACGATTATAGAAAGGAGATAGATATGATAACTAAGTCAAGTAGTGAATCTGTTGTTGCCAATGCCGCACAGGCGATGGGGGCAATGCAATATCCATCGGTCCAATTGGATGTCACCTTGGATGATATTCATACGTTAAGTTACATAAAGACTCTCTTGAAGCAGATGAAAGGCGTGCGGAGTGTCAGTGTGAAAAGCGTCCCCAAGGTGAAAATGTCAAAAGAAGAGTTCCATGCCAAAATAGATGCCTCTTTGGCGAATACGAGCAAGGAGACTTCTGTGTCTATGGGGCAGAATGAGACAGGAGAACAATTCTTAAAACGAGTGCTGACTTTGAAATAGAATGTACAAGGTTATTTTGAATAGTGAGGCACAGAAGGATATTGTTCTTTTGCAAAGGCATGCACCTGCTGCGATTAAGAAGTTGGCGAAGTTGTTGGATGAGTTGAAAGAGCATCCTCGAACAGGGACTGGGCAGGTAGAGCAACTTCGTCATTACAAGGAAGAAATATGGTCTCGCAGAATAACAGCCGAACATCGGCTGGTGCATCGGATATATGAAGATGTAGTGGAGGTGATTGTCGTTGCTGCCTATGGTCATTATTGATTTGGCAGAACGCAAGTAAGTCTCAATTTTTCTCATCAAGCGGTAAAATCCAATAAACGGATTTTACCGCTTTTTTGTGCATCTCTGTGAGGGATGGAGGAGAGCGGTGACGACAATGTATTGGCAAAATACGTGCAAGCATATATGGTACGGCGACATACGACATACATCTTTCTGCTGCTGATGGTTCTTACCTTCGGCAACCTTGACCGTGCCGTAGCGCAGATTTACGATGCCGACGGGCAGTATGTCGATACCGTCTTCCACGACCATGTCAATCGGCAAGCCGACGACTTCGTACGTGCCTATGTGGCAATAGCATCGCCGGGCACGTACCTATATACTATATTGGGGCATGCGGCATATCACGTGGTCTGTCCTGCATTTGGGTTGGACTATTATTTCTCTGCCGAGGGCGAGAACTCGCCCGACCAGGTGCTCCGTTTCGTTGTGGGGAAACTGAAGATGGGAATGCTTGCCATAGTCCCGGATGAATACTTGTCGTGGTATGCGCAGGACAATCGCCGTGTCACAGAGTGGGAGTTAAACCTGACCCCTAAGCAGAAACAGCGTCTTTGGCAGGTGCTGGATACGTATGTGGTTGATTGGCAGGGAATACCCTATGATTATTACCACCGTTGCTGTGCATTGACGGTGGTCAATATCATGCACGAGGCATTGTCGCCCGACACCATCACCTATGCATACCCATGGCCTGAGCGGTTCCGAAAAACGGTCCGCGAATTGGTGCGCGACAATACGCAGGACTACCCGTGGACACAAATGTTTATCTGTTTCTTGGCAGGAACCGAAGTCGATAAAAATGTCCCTGCAGAGCAAAGACTGATTATCCCGCAGGATGTGGTTGATGTCTGGAAAACAGCCATGGTCAATGGGCGTCCGCTGCTGACGGGTGATTCCATCGTAACCTCGTGTGCGAAACCTCAACCGCCGGTGGAAAACCGTACGTTGGCAACACCATTGGCAGCGAGTCTCTTCTTCCTGCTGTTGTCTGTTTTGGCTGTCGTATTAGGACGGACGGGGCGTAGCCGGCTTGCCATTGTGGCAAAAGTGATAGATGTGATTGAACTCATTGTCGTCACGGCAATCGGAGTGTTCATGACTTACCTGATATTCATATCCAACCTCTGTTGCACTGATTGGAATTGGCTTATTGTGGTCTTCAATCCCTTGCCCGCTGTCTTCTGGTATTGGCGGAGATATTGGGCATTGCCTTATACTGCGGTTATGTTGGTGTGGGTTGTTGTCATGGCATTGCTTCCGCATGCTGTTGTGTTGCCTCCGCATATTGTCTTTACGGTCGCATGGATACTTGTCCTGTTGCGACAAGTGCCTTGGAAATCTTTGAGTGGAATTGTTAAAAGCAATAGATAAATTATAGTCCTGACAGCGGACTTTAACTGCTGCCGGCGAAGCGTTC
>DLLA01000088.1:13897-14047 GCA_002479035.1 Bacteroidales bacterium UBA7574
ACTTGTGTATATCATGGCAAAACTGTACCTTTGTGGGCACAAAGTAGAGCATATAATTTTTACAACTATGTACAAACCAAGACCGATACCGGCATTGAAAGGTGCTGCAGCAGAGCGGTTGCACCGTATGATGACTGATGGTTCTTTTCA
>DLLA01000178.1 GCA_002479035.1 Bacteroidales bacterium UBA7574
GAAATGTCTATTAGTCCGAAATTTGTTTTTATCGGAATAGCAGTAGGACTTGTCCTATTTATCCCGCTTGTGATAAATCTCATCATTTTATGCCATGCACGTTTCCCCTTTGTAGGAGAATCCACTGACTGGCTATCATTTTGGGGCTGCTATTTGGGAGGCGTATTTGCTGCATTGGTTGGATTCGTAACTCTATATCGTTCTACAGAAAGACAGAAAATAGAATTGCAGATTAGTTACAAGCAAATGGAATTACGAACCTTACGAACTTCGTTGTCGGAATGTGTCAGTGCATTTAATTATTCTCGATTATGTGCCATTACCCTCTACATCAATGAACCATCGAAATATGATTGGTTTATATCCGATTTGGAACAATATGATGCTGAATTGGCGAGAAAGGTCAACTCTGTAGGGCTATTGTACGTTAATCGTGATAATGAAACAGCCGCGATGTCTAATTTTATAGAGAAATATCGTGAGTGTTCTTGTCTCTTTAACCGCAATATAACTGATTTGAATGTGCAAATCGCAACATTACGAGATGTCGTGCAACAACAAAACATTAATCCCACCGACATTGAAACGCACCCGCTAACAATGGATATCTACGATGCAATAATCCACATATCTCAACAGCAAGGAGATATAAATCAAAAACTACAGATTCTATTCCTAGCAGCCCAAGCATGGATTAGGGAAGAAGAATCTGCAATAGAACAACTTACAAAACAATTATAAATGAGAGAGATATGAAACAACGAGTTTTATTTTTATTGGTGGCACTTTTTGCCACTTCAGCCCTTTGGGCGTATGATTTCATATATAACGGTCTATATTATAACATCACAAGTAGAAGTGACAAGACGGTTGAGGTTACTTATCACGTTTATGGCGATAAAAACTACGAATATCTTGCTTTTGCCAACATTCCTACTTCTGTGACCAATAATGACACGACCTATAGCGTAACGAGTATTGGAAAGGATGCTTTCGATGGTTGCGCAGGTCTTACCTCTATCACTATTCCGAATAGTGTAACAAGTATTGGAGATAGTGCTTTCTGCAATTGCACTAGTCTTACTTCTGTCACAATACCTAATAGTGTAACGGAGATTGGTTGGAATACTTTCAGAGGTTGCACAAGCCTTACCTCTATCACTATTCCCAATAGTGTAACGAGTGTTGGATATAGTGCTTTTGAGGGTTGCACAAGCCTTGCTACTGTCACCATTGGGGATGGTGTAACGAACATTAAATCTAATCTTTTCGCAGGTTGCATAGGTCTTACTTCTATTGTTGTTAACGATAAAAATACAACATACGATAGTAGAAATGATTGTAACGCCATCATAGAGACAAAATCTAATACTCTTATTGTTGGTTGTCAGGCAACCATCATCCCTAATAGCGTAAAGAGTATTGGATATGGTGCTTTCAGTATGTGCATAGGTCTTATCTCTATCACCATTCCTAATAGTGTAACAAGTATTGGAAGTTGGGCTTTCGAACATTGCACTGGTCTTGCCTCTATCACCATCGGCAATGGTGTAACGAGCATTGAAAGAGCTACTTTCTATGGTTGTAAAAGTCTTACCTCTGTGACTATTCCCCATAGCGTAACGAGTATTGGAGAAAGTGCTTTCGGACATTGCACAAGTCTTACTTCTGTTAACATTGGCAATGGTGTAACGAGTATAGGAAGATGGGCTTTCGGTGGTTGCAGCAGCCTTCACAACATCAGAATAATGGCACAAAACCCTCCCATTTGCAGCAATTTAGGGCTACAAAGTACAGATACATGTTACGTTCCTTGTGGCACCAAAGATGTTTATGAGGCTGTTAGATGGGGAGGATTGAGTAGATTTCATGAGGGTGCCTATAGGGTTTCCATATTGCCGAATGATGTTAACATGGGAGAGAAAATAGTCGGAGAGTGGATGTGCATAGAAGATTCCATTACGGCGACACCTAAACATGGTTATCAATTTATACGATGGAGTGACGGAAACACAGACAATCCACGCGCAGTAAGTTTGACGTGCGATACCACTTTTGTGGCAGAGTTTGCGCAAACCTATTCGGGGAAATGTGGTGATGACCTGTATTGGAGATACGAAGATAATACACTCTTTATTACAGGCACTGGTGATATGTGCAACTACTCGTCACATTCACCATGGTCTTTGTTTACAAAAGAGATTCAGAGTGTTGTTTTTGATAAGGGTGTCACAAGTATTAGCAATAATGTTTTTGCGTATTGTACATCATTGAGACAAGTATCATTGGGAGATTCGTTGCGTATCATCGGATCAAGTGCTTTTGCATATTGTAGTAGTTTAAGCAGTATCTGCCTGCCGAACGCACTAACTATTATTGAAAATTCGGCATTCTATGGGTGTACATCTCTAACAAATGTGATATTTGGGACTTCTTTGCAAAAAATAAACGGCTATGCCTTTGGACGTTGTAATCATTTGACGAACATTGAACTGCCGAATAATCTGCCATCTGTTGGCTGTGGTGCATTTTTGGGATGTACTGCATTAGGAAAAGTCGTATTAGGAAAAGGTTTGACATCTATAGAGAAATCGGCTTTCGAAAAGTGTAACAAACTTTACGATATTTATTGTTACGCCATAGAGCCTCCCGCTGCAAATACCAATTCATTTTCCAATTACAATGTATATCTGCATGTTCCGTGTGAGAACCTTCGTAATTATCAATTGGATGTACTTTTCGGATCGTTTAAGTATATAGAGTGTATTGGTTCCGACAATGTGGATTCTGATGGTACAATAGTTGTTACCCCGGGTAATAATGAAGTGGAAATTACATGACCAAGTGATGGCAATGCCGATACCTATAGCATCCTGATTACCAAGGATGGAGATGAGGTATGTACGTTGGTCTTCAACAGCAACGGGCAATTGATGCGCATAGCCTTTGCGGCACCTGCACGCAACGGTGCTGAGCACCATGCTCCTGCCGCTGTCCTCACACAAAGCGGCTATCGCTTCACGGTGACGGGGCTTAGTAGTGGTACGAAGTATGCGTATGCTATTGATGTGAAGGACAAGGCAGGCACTTCCATCAACACATACAATGGTACTTTCACCACCACTGCCAATGGCGTGACTACCAATGTGGAGGGCGTTACCACAAATACCTCGTTGGAAAGTGATGCGCCTCGCAAAGTGTTCCGTGACGGACAGGTGTATATCCTGCGAGGTGGAAAGATGTTTACTTTGACAGGAGAGGAAGTGATGTAAGACCTCCCCAACTGATTAAGGAGTTCTATGATGCCCACTGGGCATCAATCGGAAATCCGCAATAAGGCGGTATTTCCTTCACCTCCAAGGGAGAGGCTCAATAGAAATTAGGGGCTGCCGTATCGGGTAGTCCCTTTTTGTTTGCTCACATAACGTCAGTTTTACGGCAACCGCATAAATTTGGCATCTTCTCACGCGGACATGTTGTCCGCGTTCAGGTTTTGCGTGTTTTGTGTGTTTTGTTTTTTCTTATTGTGTTTGTATAGTTGCTGTTTTTTGTTGGTCAGTTGTTGGTCCCGCTCAATGCCCTACCATGAAATTCGTGGTTAATTACACGTTAATTATATGTTTATCTGTCATCATTTTGGTGCGGTTGCTATGACCTCAGTCCTGCATAATTGTGGCTATGGATTTTATAACCAATTGGTGGTAATACGGCGTAGCCGTCCGTTCATGCAAGTCCCGAGAATCCGAATTGGCACAAGATTTGTATATGTGCATAAAAAGCAGTATTTTTGCAAAGATGTTTAATCAACAACCAACAACAATCTATCATGGACAAGCAGACCAAACGTGATTACCTCTATATGCGCATGGCGCGGACATGGTCGGAGAACAGTTATTGCCAACGCCGGAAGGTGGGGGCAATCCTCGTAAAGGACCAGATGATTATCTCCGACGGCTACAACGGCACCCCGAGCGGGTTCGAGAATATCTGCGAGGACGGGAACAATGTATCCAAGCCATACGTGCTACACGCCGAGGCGAATGCCATTACCAAGGTGGCACGCAGCCACAACAGCAGCGACGGTGCCACCCTCTATGTGACCGCTTCGCCTTGTATGGAGTGTGCCAAACTGATTATTCAAGCAGGTATCAAGCGCGTGGTATATGGTGAAGAATATCGTATAATGGACGGAATCGACCTGCTGCAACGAGCAGGGATAGAGGTGTGCTATTTGAAAGATATAGAAAGCAAATAAACCCGATTAGGCTATTGGAACTCATCTTGTAAAAAACAAAGATTATGAAGAACGTAAAGAAATACATTTTCCCCACCCTGACTATCGTGGCATTGCTCATCGGCTTTCTGATTGGCAACGCAGTATCCAACAAGGTCAACGCCCAGCGTTTCTACATTCAGAACGGCAAACTCTTCCAGCAACCCGAATCCAAGGTGGACCAGTTGCTGGAACTCATGAAGACCGCCTACGTGGAGGACATTGATGTGGACAGTATCACCGAGGACGTGATGGTGGACCTCGTCAAGCACCTTGACCCGCACTCAGCGTATATCCCCAAGAAGGACTTGCAGGCGGTGAACGAGGAGTTATCTTCCTCCTTCTCAGGCATCGGCGTGCAGTTCTCTATTCAGAACGACACCGTGCAGATTGTTGCCATTGTCCCGGGCGGACCCTCCGAAGGTGTGGGCTTGCTGGCAGGCGACAGGATTGTGACCGTCAACGACTCCGCTTTCTCCGGCAAGGGCATTAACAACGAGCGTGTCCTGAAGACCCTGCGCGGTCCCAAGGGCACCCAAGTCACCATCGGCGTGAAGCGCAAAGGCACCCCCGAGGTGCTCAACTTCACTGTCACCCGTGGCGATATACCTATCCATTCGGTGGATGCCAAGTTCATCATCACGCCCGAGCACGCCAAACGGAAAGGCGAAAAGATTGGTTTCGTGCGTGTCAACCGCTTCGGCGAGAACACCTACGACGAGTTCATCGCAGCACTTGCCACCCTCAAAGGGCAGGGCGCGACATCCTATATCGTGGACCTGCGCGAGAACGTGGGCGGCTTCATGGACCAGGCTATCAAGATGGCAAACGAGTTCCTGAGCCGAGGCGACATGATTGTCTATGCCGAAGGGCGTTCCTACCCGCGCTACGAGGCACGTGCCAACGGTGCAGGGCGGTTCCAACGCGAACCCCTGGTGGTGCTGATTGACGACTTCTCCGCCTCGGCAAGCGAGATTTTCGCGGGGGCTATGCAGGACAACGACCGTGCCACCATCATCGGGCGCCGCTCCTTCGGCAAAGGTCTCGTGCAGCAGCAACTGCCTTTCTCCGACGGCAGTGCTATCCGTCTCACGGTGGCGCGCTACTACACCCCGTCGGGGCGTTGTATCCAGAAGCCATACACCCTCGGCGAGCAGGACGACTACGAGATGGACATCCTCAACCGCTACGAGCATGGCGAGTTCTTCTCGGCGGACAGCGTTCATTATCAGGACACTACGGTCTATTATACCAAGCACGGACGTATCGTACACGGCGGCGGCGGTATCATGCCCGATGTCTTTGTCGGACGCGACACCACGCTCTACACGCCCTATTTCAATCAGGTGGCAAACCGCGCCTACACCTACCAGTTTGCGTACCAATACACCGACAAGCACCGCAAGGAACTAAGCCGCTATACCACGTGGCAGGCACTCGAGAAGCACCTCAAGCAGGCGAACTGGATGCCCGAGTTTGTGGCTTTCGCCAAAGAGAAAGGTGTGGAGCCCAACCAAGAGCAAATAGCCAAGTCGCGCCCGTGGTTGGAGCGGCTTATCAACGCCTATATTGTCCGCAATATCCTCAACGACGAGGGCTTCTTCCCGCTCTTCGAGCGCGACGACGACATCACCCGCAAAGCCGTAAGCACCCTCTGTGAGTAACCGTTGGCAACACATACGCGACTTCATTCAGTACGACCTGTGGCGGCACAGCCGTACTGATTTCAGCGACCGTCACAAGCGTGTGCGGTACAAACTGTTGCAGACCATCATACTGGTTGTCAGAGGGTTCCGCGACAAGGACCTCAACGTCCGCGCCAACGCCCTCACCTACTCGCTGCTGTTTGCCATAGTGCCTATCATCGCTGTCACGCTTGCCATCGCACGCGGTTTCGGCTTCGAGCAGGTGATTGAAATGAAACTCAACGAGTCCTTCCTGGGTGAGACCAACCTCGTCCCGACCATCATGGAGTGGGTGGACCGCTACCTCCAGACCGCGCAGGGTGGGGTGTTCCTGGGCATCGGACTGATAGTGCTGCTCTGGGCGGTCTATTCGTTCTTCCGCATGGTGGAGACGTCCTTCAACGGCATCTGGAACGTGCGCCAGTCGCGCTCTTTCGGACGGCAGTTCGCCAACTATCTCGCCATCCTTTTCCTTGTCCCCGTGCTGATTATCGTTACTTCGGGTCTGTCTATCTTGCTGGGTTCGGCAGCATCCAACCCGCTGATACAGGCGATAGAACCCCTCCGCCGCTGGACGCTCCGCATACTCCCGTTCATTGTGGCATCGGGCATCTTCACATGGATGTACACCGCCATTCCGAACACCAAAGTGCGGTTCGTGGCTGCGGTAGTGCCAGGCGTGCTGGTCGGCGTGCTGTTCCAACTCATACAGATGCTCAGCACCTACCTCATGATGTTCTTCACCCGCACCAGCGTCGTCTATGGTGCCTTTGCGGCTATCCCGTTGGTTCTTATATGGTTACACATCAGTTGCCTGCTCCTTATCGTGGGCGCGGAACTGGGTTTCGCTATCCAGAACAACGAGATGTTTGCCTACGAGCGCGACCTGCAGCACATGTCCCGCCGCTACAAGGACTATGTCATGCTCTACCTGCTGACCATCATCATTCGCCGTTTCGAGCAGGACGAGGTGCCCCTCACGGCGCACGAACTGGCGCAGCAGAACCAACTCCCAATCCGCTTGGTGCAGCAACTGCTCTCCCGCCTTGAGGAGACGCATATCGTCCGTGAGGTCTATGTCGAGGACAAGGAGGACACCACCTACGTCCCCGCACTCGACACCCGCCGCATCACCGTCGGCATGGTGCTTGACCGCATATCCGCACAGGGCACCGAGCAGTTCCTCCGCAACACGCCCCCCGAGATGCAGCACTTCTGGGACCGCTATACCCGCATTGTCCTCTCCCATCCCTCCCTCGACCACGTCCTCGTCTCCGAACTGGGCTGACTTCCCCATCGCCTTCCCGTGGGCATACCATCCCTGCTTTTCAGGCATGCCTGTCTTCCCTCTTAATCATGCTATGCTTAATTCTTAATTTTTAATTCTTAATTAGAACGTAAGTTCTTAATTCTTTCGCTGTATTTTCCTCGACTTAACCTTGAACTGTTGTTGAACGTTTAGTATGTGATTAGTATGTGATTAGTATGTGATTCAAGCAACCATTTTAGGACGATAAAGCAGGCTTATCCTGCTGTGTTCGTAATTATATATTCATCTTTTTTGGACTAATAGATATTTCTTGTACCTGAAATAGGG
>DLLA01000093.1 GCA_002479035.1 Bacteroidales bacterium UBA7574
GCCGCTTTCCGCGGGGGCAAGTGTCTGTCCACAGAGATGACGCAAGGCGACTGGGACACGCCGTTGGAGTGGCAGTGTGCCGAAGAACACCGATTCACCGCCTCACCACGTGTGGTACTTCTCGGCGGGCACTGGTGCCCCGACTGTATGCCGTGGCCGTATCGGGACGAGCCGAATCCCCGCCCGTGGCACTGGGACAAAGTGGCAAAGCACAACCCGTTCTTCGCGCAGATATGGGCTCCGCTACACGCCCCCAAAGAGGACAACGTGTATGGTCCAGAGGTCTTCGACGGGTGGGAGAAATAAAGCGGATTATAGCATCTTACTATAGTGGCGGCATATCGGTTGCAGTCCGCAGGTCTCGCATTGGGGCTTGCGGGCTTGGCACGTATAGCGGCCGTGAAGGAGCAGCCAATGGTGCGCCTTGGGGATAAGGTCGGAGGGGATGTACTTAATCAGTTGTTTCTCGGTGTCCAAGGGTGTCTTGGCGTGCGTGGTCAGTCCTATACGCTCGGCAACACGGAAGATATGCGTATCGACCGCCATCGTGGGCTGGTTCCACCACACGGCACAGACCACATTCGCCGTCTTGCGACCGACCCCGGCGAGGGTTTGCAGTTCCTCGCGTGTGGCAGGTATCTCGCCACCGTAAACCTCCATGACACGCTGCGCCATGCTGACCAGATGAGCGGCTTTGCTGTTCGGATAACTAACTGAATGAATGTATGTTAGCACCTCTTCAGGCGTAGTGTGCGACAGGGCTTCCACCGTCGGGTAGGCGGCAAAAAGTGCGGGCGTGACGAGGTTGACACGCTTGTCGGTACACTGGGCAGAGAGCATAACCGCCACAAGGAGTTGGTAGGCATTGTCGAAAGTCAGTTCGCTCTCGGCAATGGGCATGTGCTCGGCAAACCATGCCAAGGTACGTGTATAGCGTTCACGGGTGGTCATTTCTGGTCGCGGTAGGTGCGGCTGAGGTATTGTAGCACCTGTGTTGCTTGCTTTTGCACGGACTCGGTTTCGGGACTAATGGTACGCTTCTGCAGACGCAGGAGCATAATCTGGTAGAGCAACAGCAGGCACGCCTCAATGTCGCTCATCTCGGGGCGGTCGGTCTTTGCCTTCAATAGGCATAGCGATGGCGTAAGTCGCAGCATAGCAGCACGATAAATTGCCTCTTCGGCAAGCAAGTCGCGGTGCAGGTCTTCGAGTTCGGAGAGGGCGTTCTGCGCCAGTTGCAGGTGCCCGTGATCGAGGATATTCTCTTGGTGCATCATCTCGCTGAGGTCATGCAACTCTTGATTGGCGTCCGCCTGTTGCGGAAACGCACGCAGGTAATCCTCTATCTGCCAGAGATATAGGATATATTCGGCAATGTTATTCTTCTTCTGTATCATCTTCTTCGTCTATCCAATCGTAGTCATCGGACATAAACATTTCTATCTCGCGCCTGTCCTTTTTGGTGGGGCGACCGGTACCGCGGTCACGCCCGCTCTGTGCTGCCAGACGCGCCAACTCCAATATCTCCAACTGGTCGGACGTGGTGATGTCCTCCATATAGTTGGGCACCAACTTCGCCCCCACGCGGTTCTGGCATAGTTGGAGAACGCGGTAGGTGAAAGTCGCCGGACCTTTGCGCACGGTGAACACATCGCCTACGCGGAAAGTGCGGCTGGGCTTGAGTTCGCTGCCGTTCATCTTCACGCGCCCGCACTTGCAGGCTTCGGTGGCGATGGAGCGCGTCTTGTAGAGACGCATGGCAAACAGGTATTTATCGACACGGACTTCCATCTACTATTTGCCGTTGTAGAGGTTCATGGTGCGGTCAATCCCTTGCAGACAAAACGACGGGATAATCGCATTGGTTACCTTCAACCTGTCGGGCAGGGCTTTCTCCTCCTCGTCCGTCCAGTGCCCGAGCACAAAGTTACATTGCGCCCCACGGGTAAAGTCATTGCCGATACCGAAACGCACACGCGCATAGTTCTCAGTACCAAGCACTTGCTGGATATTGCCCAGTCCGTTATGCCCGCCGTTGCTGCCCTGTTTGCGTATGCGGATAGTGCCAAACGGCAGGTTCAAATCGTCCACCAGCACGAGCATATTCTCCACAGGTATCTTCTCTTGCTGCAGCCAGTAGCGCACCGCATTGCCGCTGAGGTTCATGTACGTGGACGGCTTCAGCAGCACCATCTCGGCATTCTTCACGCGCCCGCGACCCACAAAACCGTATCGCTTGTCCTCAAAGACAATGTTGGACGCTTCTGCAAAAGCGTCCAACATCTTAAACCCTATGTTGTGGCGGCTATCTCGGTACTCATCGCCGATGTTACCCAACCCGACTATCAGATATTTCATTATTGTGCCGTTGCGCTGGCGCGGGTAGCCTTAACCTGTGCTACACATGCGTCCTTCGGATTCATCATCTTCAGACCCTCGATGTGTATATCACTGACAGCCAACTTCTTGCCCAAGCCCAACTCCGTAACGTCAACCACGATACGGTCAGGAATAGCGGTGTAGATACCGTTCACTTTCAGTTTCTTCATCTCCAGCGACAACTTACCGCCGGCTTTCACACCTTCTGCGTGACCGGTCAGTTGCACGGGAATCTCCACGGTAACGGGCTTCGTCTCGTTTACCTCAAGGAAATCGATGTGCAGGATAGCCTCGCTAACGGGGTGCACTTGCAACTCTTTCACAACCGCCATCTTCTTCACGTCGCCAATGGTCAGTGCCACTACCATCGTGTCGGGGGTGTAAATCAACTTGCGCACATCGTCTTTGGCTACTGCAAACGTGTGGTTCTCCCCGTGTCCGTAGAGGTTGCAGGGAATCAGATTCTCTTTGCGAAGTGCCTTCGCTGCCTTCTTTCCGTACTCGCCGCGTACGGTGCCTGTGAGTTCAAACGTCTTCATTTTTTGTTTGGTGTTACTCAATGTGGGGCAGAGTTCCAATGCCGATACTGACCCTACGCTGCAAAATCGTACATCGTAAATCGTCAAATCGTAAATTGCTTGTGTGGCTGCCCGTATCCCATCACACTATAAACAAGGAGCCTTTCTGCGGGCTCCCCATCTTTCTTGTTGTCCAACCCGGAATCGAACCAGGATTTTCAGAACCAAAATCTGACGTAATAGCCTTTATACCATTGGACAATACTTCCTCACGAAAGCGGCTGCAAAGGTACGGCTTTTTTTTCAATCCACCAAATGTCAGTGCATTTTTCTTGACAAGTCTTCCAATTCTCTATTGACAAGCCCTCCTATTCTCCATTTTTACTTCGCGTCTTTATCGCGGGTCTATCGCGGGTCTGTCGCGGGTCGCACCTGCTCTTGAAAGACAATGCAAAGGTACAGACCTCCTAATAATACAAACAAACCAAACACAAACAGACTAAATACAAACTAACTAAATACTAACTAAACACTAACTAAGCACAAACAAAAGAGGCTGTCTAACAAGTATCGTTTGGCAGTCTCTTTTCTGTAGAGTATGGTTGTGTATAAAATATAAAAGTTGTGTGTATAAAAAAAGGTTTTTCTGCCGAAAATAAAGCAGAAAAACCTTGGTTATGTCAAAGATTTTCAGTAACTTTGTAGTGTCAAAAAGAACAGAACTGAAACAACATAACCTATGGCAAAATTAGCAATAAAATCCGAGACCGCCAAACAGAAAGGTCTTTTTCCGATAGATATTGACGATTTAATTCCTCAAACGCACATAGTCCGTGCCGTAAACGC
>DLLA01000074.1 GCA_002479035.1 Bacteroidales bacterium UBA7574
AACTTATTGGAGAAATCCCCCGTGTACCCTATGCCCGATGTGGCAGCAGGGTAGTTGTTCACCAAGCCCGAATAGCCTGCTCCGCCCCATACGGCGATGTTGTGAATGTCCCATTGACGGGCAGGATTGGTCGTGGTGGTACGTGACTTCTTGGCAGGAGCCTTCTTGTTGGGTTTCTTGGGTGCCGAGTAAGCGGGCATCAACATCAACCCACTCAAAACAACGGTCAATATCAGTAGTAACGTTCTTTTCATATCTCCTGCAGCCATTATTGTTTGTCAATCTTGTTACCTTGTGCATTGTATCGCACACCGTCAATGATAATCACCAACCGTTGGTCCTCTATCACCTTCTTCGGCTGGGACTTGGGAGCATTGTACGGCTGCGGTGTGAAGGCACAGGTGTATAACTTCACGCCGTCGGGCAACGTCACCTGTACCTGGTACTCGGCATCCATATCCAGTCCGCCGTCCTCGTAGTAGTACGAGCGAGTAGCACCTTCTATCGGCTGCCCGTCGCGTAGCCACTGGAAGCCCTCGAAGGTATAACCGCCGTTGTAGTCCGTGCCGTACAACGACAGCACATCCCCCCAACGCTGGAAGATAATATCTGATGGGAAGTTCAGCGGCAAGTGCATATCAAACTCGATGTCTTTGCACTTGTCCAACGGATTGTGGAAAATGAGTTGTGCATGATACTCATTCGGAGTTGCTGTTGCAGGGATAGGCACTTTGATAAACGGCTCCTTCTTGGTGTACTTCTGCGCGATGTGGTCTTGGAACCCTGCTGCATGTGCTGTGGAGTCGAAGAGTAATGTATAAGTGGTAGGAATACCCGAATCAATAGAGAAAGATAATACCATTTCTTTATCGCCCATACAAACGAAACTCGGCTCCACGACATTGATTTGCAGGCACTCGCAGTTCATCGTGTCCGACCGCGTGATGGAGCACCCGGAATCATTGAAGAACTCAAACTCGAAGATACCCCCGTCATAGCCTGTGAAGTAGGTGTGCGTGGTGTCATATCGTTCTCCGTTCATATAGAAATAGTCATATCCTTTACCGCCAATGGTTATCGTACCGGAACCGGGCTCGTCTTCAGGCTCCTTGATGGTCACCGTAGGCAGAATGGAGTCCTGCATGGTCACATTCATCCATACCGTAGAGTCGCAACCGAAGTAGTTTTGATAGAAACGGTAGTATTTGCCGGAGGTCGTCAATTTATAAGGTTGGTCATCTACAACCAATGGTACCTCTGCACATACGGTGGTATCTCCCACGTATTCTGTAGATGTTGGGTTGGTGGTCAGGTTGAGCACCCATGTGCTGTCACAGCCCGCCACGCTCTTCCATGTGACGATATAAGTGCTATCTGCTGCAGCATAGAATGCCTTATCGGAATACTTGTCGCCCCACACAATATAGTTGCCCTGACAAATAGCAGTATCTAACGATTGTGTCATATCGCCTATCGCGGGAATAGTGATATACACGGTTGTGTCGTGTGTACAACGTCCGTCTGCAATTGAGGTGAACAACGTGACGGGGAATACTCCGCCTGTGGTAGGATAGATGATGATTGGGTTCTCGTCCGAACTTTGTTGTCCGTTGCCGAAATCCCATTGATACTCATCGCTTTTCTCATCATAGTGGTGTTTCTTGTTGTCACCTATGCCTGCTATAATATGGCTTTTGTTCGTGAAGCGTACTCGGTTCTCGCAGTTGGCGGGCTCCCATTTGTATGCAAACTCAGCAGCGGGGAAACGCGGGTTGCTGACCACGGTATAGAGGTCAAAGTAGCAGGACTTGTCTTCCTTGAAAGACAAGTGGCACCTGTAGGTGGTAGTGTCTGACGGGTCCACACTGAAGGTTGGGGTGGTAGCCACCAAGTTGTCATTCTTGTCATACCACTCGCAATCAAAGCCCTGTGGTGCTGTCACGGACATGATGCTATCATTACCGCAACTATTGCTCTTAATCTTGGCTGCGGCACAATCCATAGTGAAATAGGCATATCCGTAGTGACCACCCCACCCACAATCGTATGTGGTGAAACGAATGATGACTTTCTGTCCCGCTAATCCCATTTCCTGAAGGTTAAGGCCCAATGTAGTCCAATCTTTCCATACAACAACATTACTGCCGGTTCCTGTCACGTGCCATCCTTCTGCTTTGGCATCTGCCCTGAAGTCTGCAGAACCACAAGTGCCTCCTATAGAATTACCATCAGCATCCAGGACCTCTAATGTGAAACGAGGTTGGATTTTTGCATCGTGTGAAGGATCTTCTAGCACTACTGCATACTTGATAAGCACGATGGCAGCATCCAATGTATCTACCAAGAACTCGAATGAAAGGCTCTCAGCCTCTCCGCCTACGCTCCAGTTGCCCAAACGCACCGATGCCAAACTGCCCTCCGGTATCAATCGCAGTCCGTTGGCTGTTCGGGGGTCCAATGCATCAGGGTCCACGTTCACGGCATGGCGGGCATAGCGGTCAGAAGCACCCTCGCCCAAGACCAAGGTGCTGTCTTGTGCATATGGGTTGTCGTAAGTACCGATGGTGGCACGTATACTGGGGTTATCCAAGTGAACATAGTCTATACAATGTCTGTCGGGATAATATACCAAGAAAGCATTAAGGTAATCGTATGCAGACATGACGGTGTCTGTTTCTCCCACACATACACCTCTCACGCGAAAGTCGTATGTACCTTCGCTCAACCCTTCCAATATGAGTGACTTTTTGGTCAAACCGGTATAGGAGAACCACCTGTCAGTTCCTCTTTTCCTGCGTTCCAATATATATTGTTCGCTTGTCCCTGTCCACGAAAGAAAAACACTATCGTTTCTGGCTTCTGCCGTCAAATTGGTCGGCTTCCTGCAATCGGCGGTTGTCATTTGTATATTATCGATACAAGCACCAAGTGGTATAGCCAACGAGTCTTTGTTGGTAGATGCCCACATAAAGAACAAACGGTATTGCACGCCACTCCTTGCATTGAACGACATGGAGTGGTGTAGCCATTTGGAGGAACCATATACTCCCTTCACGTTACAAGCCGCAAGTATCGTCGGCGGTATGGCACCGGAGGTGTTCTGTGCATTCATGACCGATTGTACATTGTTGGCATAAGTCAGCCCGACATACAACTTGGCATTGACCGAGCCCATACAGCGGTAATCAAAATCCAACTCATAGTGTCCACCATCTACGGTGAAGTCACGATAAGCATATTGCACATTCGGTTTCTGTCCGAATTGTGCGTCCACTCCGTCATTGTTGGATATGTACAATGATTGTCGACCTTCATTGTATGTCGCACCGCCTACCACCCATTGATCTTCGCATTTGTCAGCATTTGCCCCCGAGTTAAGCACCCAACTTTTCAATTCCAAAGAGTCGGACTCCTCAAACCCCATAGAGTAAGGGATGGAGATGGCTTGATTTTGTGCAAAAACCATCTGACCTGCCAATAAAAATCCAATACAAAGTAGATATATTTTCCTCATAAACTATATAATTTTTCTATTTTACGTTTTGTTACTTTATTTTATCATACGCCCCTTTTTATCGTCTTATTCCACGATATGCACAACCGCACTACACCTCACCTTCGATTATGCCAGCCAATGTGCATATCCGTCACGAAGCATAGTAATCATAACCAACATCTGTTTGTTCTTTCTCATTGTGGTTAGATTTGGTATCAGCATTATAAGGTTATCTCAATAGTGGCGTCTCCTTGGGAAACCCAATAAATTTGCCACTATGGTATCAAAGAAACGACCCTTTCTTTGACACCATTTTGCGAGGTCGAATTGCACTCTTCCAACAGCGTCGCTACTGACACAGAATGTAACTCGCCCGCAAAGGTAGTTTTTTTTGTTGGAATACACAATAAAGGATGACAAAAAAAACACTTTTGAACAAATAACCCCTATTATTTTTGCCATGGTGTCATAGAAACGACCCTTTCTTTGATACC
>DLLA01000114.1:0-2863 GCA_002479035.1 Bacteroidales bacterium UBA7574
TGATTTATGATTTGCCATCTTATTCTGTCAGTTAATTTTTTAGTTCTTTAATCTGTTTAATTTGTAGTCCATAGCAGAGTCGAACTGCTCTTTAGAGAATGAAAATCTCTCGTCCTAACCGATAGACGAATGGACCTCGTCGAAACGGGCTTGCGACAATGAAATTCGCGTTGCGAATTTAGGTCGCCGCCGTTTCTCCTCTCAACTCAAAAACAAGTTTTTGAGTTGTGGCTATGCAGGCACTTTGGCTATGTCATTTAGTATGTCACTCTTGACAACTTTGAGCATGTTTTTGAACACTACTCCGACAAACAAAAGAACCGCACAGGCGGAAATCGGCTGCAAAGGTACTGCTACTTTTTGAATTGTGCAAATAATTGTGAGAAAAAAGCATATTTTTTAGTGAATAATTGTGTATTCGGGAAGAATGTAGTACCTTTGTAGGCGGAAATAGTGTGGTGTCGGGTGTGTCGGGAAGGTGAAACTATATGTTGGGAACCGCTAACCTATAACCATCCTATAACCAACCACTAACGATTTGAAGTGATAAGTTAGGTAAAGAAGAAGTGATAAGTTAGTTGAAACGATTATATATATATATATGGTGTATGGTGTTGGGAGGTCTGCTCCTCAGCAGCGGTTTGCGGGCACAAGACACCAAGTCAATGCCCGATTTGCAGACGGCAGAGCCTGACTTCTTTGACCCGACACGCAAGGAAGCGGCAGAGGAGTACAAGTTCGGCACGGAGTGGCGCATAGAGACGGGCTTTGTACAGTGGCAGCAACGTCAGAATGACTCCGTGGCGATGTATCTGCACGGTCTGCGCTTTGGCGGGACGGTGGACTTCCTGCTGCCCTATCATTTCAGTATTCAGACAGGTGCTTTGGCATCGCTCACGTATGGTTATCAGAACCAGCATTGGCGTTCTATGACCGCTGAGAGCGCACAGATAGAGGTCCTCAGGCACGATATTGTACAGTTGGAACTCACTATTCCCGTGCGTGCTTACTATACCATCACACTTTGGAAACAGTTGCGTCTGTTCTTCTATGCGGGTCCGCAGTTGCAAATAGGTCTGACCAGTTACGACCTTATGACCAACAACACCTCCGCGCCCACTACCGAGTGGCTGGAAGCGCAAGGGGTGCCGTTGACCAACCACGACCGATATGCAGGCAAGCAACTCTACCGCACCAACATTCAGTTCGGTATTGGCGGCGGCTTGGAGTGGGACAGGTACCGCTTGCAGTCGGGATACGACTTCGGTCTGAACAACTTGCTGCGGACACCCGTAGTGCCATCGCAGAAGTTGAATGAGTGGGGCTGGATGGTAACGTTTGTATATAGACTATAATTCACTTACATAGAACTTTCGTTCAGATTCGTTCGGGGTGCTTCGGCTGAGATTAAACCCGTGGAACCTGCACAGGTAATTCTGTAGAGGGAAATGAAAACAAATCACTTTTTGCGAGTATGCTGCGGATACGCAGCACTCCTTTGGGGCGGCGTGCAAGGCTACGCTGCCGACACGCTGATGATTGTGCGAGACCAACACTTGGACGAAGTGCAGGTCGTGGCACAACGAGTACAACAAACCACCATCAACCACAGCGTCCTGTCTAAAGAGACGCTCAACAGGGAGAACACGGGACAGAATCTGCCCTACCTGCTCTCCACGATACCTGCGTTGCAGGTAACGAGCGATGACGGATTGGGTGTGGGCTACACCTATTTCCGTGTACGCGGTACTGACCATACGCGTATCAATATGACCGTGAACGATGTGCCGCTCAACGACCAAGAGAGCCAGACCGTCTTCTGGGTGAATATGACGGATATGGCAGCCTCGATGTCGAGCATTGACGTGCAACGCGGTGTGGGTACGTCCACCAACGGTTCGGCTTCGTTTGGTGCAAGCCTCAATATGCAGACGGGTGATAATGACACTGTGAGCCACTATACGCTGAGTTTCAACGGCGGTATGTACAATACGTTCCGCGAGATGGCATCGGCACACGTGGTGTTGCCTAACAACTGGCGTGCCAATGCGCGTTTCAGCAAGGTCAATTCCGATGGCTTCCTGTATCGTGCCAGTTCCGACCTCTATTCCTACTATGGCGACCTCGGCTGGTATGGCAAACAGACACAGGTCATAGGGCGCTTCTTCGGCGGTAAGGAGAAGACCGGTATGGGCTGGGACGGTGTAACCAAAGATGTGGCGTACGGCTTGAATGGTGCTGACCGTCGCTACAACCCCGCAGGTGAATATACCGACGATAACGGCGAGACCAAATACTATGACAATCAGACCGACAACTATGCACAACAGCATGCGCAGTTGTCTATCAACCATCGCTTTAATCCTAATTGGAGTTTGAATACTACATTGCATTACACCCACGGTGGCGGTTACTACGAACAGATGAAGAATAAGAAATTCTCCTACTTCGGTTTGTCACCATACGATGTATATGTGTATAATGGAGAGACAGGTATGACGGATACCGTGGCTGTGAAGAAAGCCAATACTATCTATCGCAAGTTCTTGGATAACCATTTCGCAGGCGTAGTGCTTTCTACCAAGTATGTATCGGAAGATGTTGATGCGCAAATAGGTATGGCGGCTAATGACTATATCGGCAACCACTTTGGCACCATCATTTATATGCATGACTCTGTCTATGCGCCCAAGTTGGACCCGAACTATGAATACTACCGCTCGAAGAGCAACAAGTTGGACGCCAATGTATATGCAAAGGCTAACTGGCGTGTCATCAACCGCGCACAAGAGAAACTGAGTCTGTATGCCGACCTGCAATACCGTTATATTCACTATACGATGAGCGGTATCAATTCCGAGGA
>DLLA01000114.1:2941-3455 GCA_002479035.1 Bacteroidales bacterium UBA7574
TATCATTTCTTCAACCCGAAGGCAGGACTTACCTACCAAAACGGCGGACACTTGCTGTACGGCTCTTTTGCTATGGCCAACCGTGAGCCGAGCCGCAACAACTATACCGAGAACGTATGGTATGACGCTGCCACACAGACCCTGAACGGTGATATGCCCAAGCCCGAGCGATTGTATGACTATGAGTTGGGTTACACGTATGCACACCCGCGTTTCACCATCGGTGCCAATTTCTATTTCATGGACTATGACAACCAATTGGTGCTCACAGGGCGTATCAACGATGTGGGTGCGCAATCCACAAAGAATGTGAAGGACTCCTACCGTATGGGTGCAGAGATTACTGCGGGTGTGAAAATCCTCGACTGGTTCCGTTGGGATGGTAACTTTGTCCTCTCACGAAACAAGATACTCAACTACACTGATGTCATCACACGCTACGATGCCGATTACAACTGGTTGGGCGAAGAGGATGTGGAACTCAAAGAGACCACCATCGCTTTCTCGCCGATGA
>DLLA01000030.1:0-5875 GCA_002479035.1 Bacteroidales bacterium UBA7574
TCTCGTTCTTGAAATAGATGTGAGCCGGAGTTCCGAGAGCTTCTTCAAGATCGTAAGCTCTCACAAGTGGTGTGCATCTGTAGCCAGCATACTGCTCGCGAACTGGTTCCGGGATCGGTATCCACTCATCAGTTGTGTTGAGCTCCTGATCTGCACATGCCTTGCAGAAGATAGGATAGAGGTCTTCCGATTTTAAGGCTTCGTGTGTGGCCGGATTAAGGATTGGCAAAGGTTTGTTCGGCATAACAGCCTGCATGTTGAACCATGCTGTCGGGATGTCGCTCTCTGGGAGCAAGAACTTTTTCTGTCTCATTTTGTTGTTCGTTTTTTAGGGTATAACAATAAAGGGCAACCGTAGTCGGTCGCCCTTGAATTTTCTTTAAGTTCCTTGACTATATCAATGCGTTTGCCTGAAGGAATGCGTTGATACCAACAGCCGCGAAGCCAAGGCAGATCAGCGTGGCGACCACGATGCCGATCACTTTCAGTCTCTTGAACCATACCTGGTTGTTCCAACCAACTGTCTGGAACATGCTCCAGAAACCGTGGCAAAGGTGGAACCAGATAGCCACGAACCAGGCGAGGTACAGAACCAGCACCCACCATCGTCCGAAAGTGAGGTTGAGAAGCTCGTAAGGATTGCCTTCCTCGGCGCCGATGAACATCGCAAGCTGCATCTTGGCCCAGAAGTGGGTAAGATGGAATGCGAGGAAACCGAGAACAATGATTCCAAGTACGAACATATTCTTCGCTGACCAAGAATCAGCGGCAGCAACGCTTGCAGCCTCATAGCGCTTGTAACCGCCACGTGCCTTGATGTTTTGCCAAGTAAGCCAGCATCCGTAGAAGATGTGGATGATGAAACCAAGGGCAAGGACAGGAACCATGATGGTCACAATCGGGAGAGCCATGAAATCGCAGCCCTTCTGGAAAAGACCGTCAAGTCCGTTGTAGTTGCCTGTGAAAGAGTCAATGACGGAGAACAGGTTAATCGTCACGTGAAGCAGCAGGAAGATTATAAGAAATGCTCCGCTGACAGCCTGGATGAATTTCCTTCCGATGGAATAGTGAAATGCGTTCGCCATTATCGTCTAATTAGTTTCTTTGTTTGTAGCGGGAGTGGGGCATGATCCCACGACCTCCGGATTATGAATCCGACGCTCTAACCAGCTGAGCTACCCCGCCATCCGACTGCGAGAACTTACGTTCTCTTGTCGGTTCAATTTACGCTTTGTCCGATAACTTCTCGGCGAAAGCGGGTGCAAAGGTACAACAAAAAAATGAAACAGCCAAAAGTTACCTCATTTTTCATTACTTTTTATTCAGACACGGGTATTTGAAAGGCTGCCTGCTGCTCTGCACACGCACTTTATACTTACTATACACGTACTTTATACTTCCTTGGCATCGCCAGATGATGAGCCTTGTAAACTTCCTATATGCTCCCAATATCCTCGGCTGTCGTTGCCGTCTCGTTGCCGTGTCGTTGCCGTAATTAACCCGACAAAGACAGCAGGATAAAAGCAATATATCGGAACCTTATCAGAATGACAAAGCCCCTACACCGGCAGTAGGGAGCGGTATAGGGGCGAGAGTAATGGAAAAAATCCTATCAGCCTACTTCGGCACCGTTCTTAACAGGGGCGGTGACGGTGGTGACGACCAACTTGCCATCGGCGTCCACAGCCGAGAGAATCATGCCCTGCGACTCGATGCCCATCATCTTGCGCGGCGGGAAGTTGGCGATAAAGAGGACTTGCTTGCCGACCAATACCGACGGGTCGGGGTACGACTGCGCGATACCCGACAGGATAGTGCGTCCGCCCATGCCGTCGTCCAAACGGAATTGCAGGAGGCGTTCGCTCTTCTTCACCGGTTGGCAATCCAGCACGGTAGCCACGCGGATGTCCACTTTGTCGAAGTCGTCAATCGTGGTGGCAGCCTTGATGTCGGCGGGGTGCCAGTTGCGTAGTGCTTCGGCTTGCACAGCGGCTTCGTTCTCGGCTTTGATGCGTGCCAGGCGGTCGAGTTGGGCTTTGATGGCGTCGTCCTCAATCTTCTCGAAGAGGAGCGATACCTCACCCAGTTGCTGCCCCTCAGAGAGCAGGTTGACATTGCCGAGTTCTGCCCAATTTGCAACATTCATGCCCAGCATCTTGCGCAGTTTCTCGGAGGAGAACGGCAAGAACGGTTCGAAAGCAATCGACAGATTAGCAGCGATTTGCAGTGCCAGATTAAGGATGGTTGCCGTGCGGTTGAGGTCGGTTTTGGCGAGTTTCCAAGGCTCGGTGTCGGCAAGATACTTGTTGCCGATGCGGGCAAGGTTCATCGCCTCCTTTTGGGCATCTCGGAAACGGAAGTCGTTGAGCAGGCGTTCCAACTCGCCCTTGACGTTTTGGAAGTCGGCAATAGTGGCTTGGTCGTAGTCGTTGAGTTCGCCTGCCGCTGGCACTTTGCCGCCGAAATACTTGTTGGTCAGCACGAGTGCGCGGTTGACGAAGTTGCCGTAGATAGCCACTAATTCGTTGTTGTTGCGGGCTTGGAAGTCAGCCCATGTGAAGTCGTTGTCCTTGGTCTCGGGGGCATTGGCAGTCAGCACATAGCGCAGCACATCCTGCTTGCCTGGGAAATCGACAAGGTACTCGTTGAGCCATACCGCCCAGTTGCGGGAGGTGGAGATTTTGTCGCCTTCGAGGTTGAGGAACTCATTGGCGGGCACATTGTCGGGAAGGATATAGGAACCCTCCGCCTTGAGCATAGTCGGGAAGACGATGCAGTGGAAGACGATGTTGTCTTTGCCGATAAAGTGAATCAGGCGTGTGGAGGAGTCCTTCCACCATGTCTCCCATTTGCCGTATTCGGGGTGGGCATCGCAGAGTTCCTTGGTGTTGGAGATATAGCCGATGGGCGCGTCGAACCAGACATAGAGCACTTTGCCTTCGGCACCCTCTACGGGCACGGGAATACCCCAGTCGAGGTCGCGCGTCACAGCACGCGGGCGCAAACCGCCGTCCAGCCACGACTTGCACTGCCCATACACGTTGGGACGCCACTCTTTATGCTCGTTGAGAATCCACTCCTCGAGCCACGACTGGTATTGGTCGAGCGGCAGATACCAGTGGGTGGTGGGGCGCTTGGTCAGCGGGTTGCCGTTGATGGCGTTGTAAGGATTGATGAGTTCGTCGGGCGAGAGGGTGGCTCCGCACTTCTCACACTGGTCGCCGTAAGCACCCTGCGCATGGCAGCGCGGGCACTCGCCGCGGATATTGCGGTCGGTGAGGAACTCCTGCGTCTCGGGGTCGTAGAACTGCTCGGTGGTCTGTTGGATAAACTTGCCGTTGTCGTACAGTTTGCGGAAGAAGTCCGATGCCATCTTGTGGTGCGTGGGACTTGTGGTGCGCGAATAGATGTCAAACGATATACCAAAGCCCTCGAAAGAGTCCTTGATAAGTTTGTGATAGCGGTCCACCACCTGTTGGGTGGTGATACCCTCTTTGCGGGCGCGGATGGTGACAGGCACACCATGTTCGTCGCTACCGCCCACGAACAGCACGGGTTCGCCTTTCAGACGGAGATAGCGGACATAAATATCTGCGGGTACATACACGCCTGCGAGGTGCCCGATATGCACGGGACCATTGGCATAAGGTAAGGCTGCCGTTACAAGAGTACGTTGAAATGCCATAGTTATTTGAGTAGTTTATGTTTTTTAGTTGCTTTGTCGTTATATTCCACGCCCATTGCGGGGGCGAGGTAGTTGTGCTCCAACTCGTTGATATTCACCGTATGGATATCATTTCCGAGTGCCACGGAGATGCGTCCTGTCTCTTCGGAGACCACGATGGCGAGGGCATCGGTCTTCTCTGCCAGTCCGAGTGCGGCACGGTGGCGCAGTCCGTAGTGCTTGGGCAGGTCCTGCCGCTTGGTGACAGGCAGGATACACGCCGCCGACTGCAGGCGGTTGCCCGAGATGATGAGTGCCCCGTCGTGGAGGGGTGTGTTCTTGAAGAAGATATTCTCAATCATTCGTGCCGAGATGACGGCGTCCACCGTCTCGCCGGTGTCGGCATACTCTTTGAGTCCCTGCTGGTTGGTGATGACGATGAGTGCGCCCGTCTTGCTGGCAGACATGTGCGAGCAGGCGAGAATGATTTGGTCCACTTGCTGCTGCGCCTCTTTCTGGTGCCTGGTGTGCGAGAGGTGGTCGCGGATATTGTCCATATTGAACCGCGCCCCGATGCGGTAGAAGAACGAACGTATCTCCTCCTGGAATATCACAATGAGCGCGATGGCCCCCACACTGATGAAGCGGTCGAAGAGGGCACCCGTGAGTTCCAACTCGAAGACATAACTAACTAACAACCACGCAAATATGAATGCCAAGATACCCCAGAACAGGTTGCTGGCACCCGAGCGGCGCAAGATGCGGTAGATACCAAACAGAATGGTAGCCACCAAGAGGATATCGATTATGTCTTTCAGCCCTATATGCATAGTTAATCGTCTGTAGTTGTGGCGGTTATGCCTTGTCTGGATAGGTGTATTGCCAGACGGCTATCGCCTGTTTGGCGGGTGCCACCTCGTGCACGCGGAGGATATTCGCGCCTTTCTCGAGGGCAATAATATGCGCTGCGGTGGTGGCAGGCAGCACATCATCAGGTGTCAGCCCCATCGGGCGGTAGAACATCGACTTGTGCGACACGCCCACCAATACGGGGGCATGGAGTGTCTGCAGGACATCCAACTGGCGCAGGAGACTATAGTTCTGCTCCACGTTCTTGCCGAAGCCGAAGCCCGGGTCGAGAATCACATCTGCCACACCGCGGCGGTGCAGTTCGTCAGTACGTGACTGAAGAAAGTCCAGTATATCCGTCATCGTGCGGTCGTAACCGTCATCGCTCTTGGTAATCTCTCGCGCGTGCGTGAGAATATAAGGAACGCGATACTTGCTCACAACGTCAAACATCTGATTATCAGCGTCCCCGCCATACACGTCATTGATAATATCCGCCCCTTCCTCTATGGAGCGGCGGGCTACTTCCGCACGGAAAGTATCCACGGATACAGGCACCTCCGCCCACCTCCTGCGGATGGCTTTCAGGGCAGGTTCAAGCCGTGCCCACTCGCCCTCTGTGTCCACAGGCGTGGAGCCGGGACGGGTGGAGCAAGCCCCCAAGTCCAATATCTCAGCCCCCTCGTCCAACGCCTTTTCGGCACAGCGGAGCACCTCGTCCTCGCTCATCGAGCGGCATGAGGTGTAAAAACTGTCGGGCGTGATGTTCACAATCGCCATCACGCGCGGCACTGACAGGTCTAATAACTGACCACGTAGTCGAACAAATGCTTGCATTTCAATCGCAAAGGTACAAAAAACATCGCAAATGTGCCAATCTGTGCGCCTCCCTTACTGCCGAAAAACGTGCTTTTCCCAAGAAAATCACTTTTTCTGTATTTTTTCGCCCGAAAGGTTAGATTAAACCACTTTTTTTTTATACCTTTGCGGGCTGAAACTGAATTGTGCATAACGAGACAACATTATGAATACTGCAACAAAATCTGTACTGCTCGCGATGGTGGTGGTGCTAAGTGCCTGCCAAAGCCGCGAATTGAACACAAAAACATCGTTTCAGACGGGTTGGAAGACATTTGACGAGAATACCACCCGTTTCGAGGCATACGAGGGCTTCACCTCCATCACGCCCGTGGGCATGTTGCCTATCGAGGGTGGTTCGTTCACCATCGGTCAGATGGACGAGTTCGTGACTGCGCCGCACAACAGCGAGCGTAGAACGCTGACTGTCAGTTCGTTCTATATGGACAAATACGAAGTTACCAATATGGCGTGGAAAGAGTACGTGACGTGGATGGAATATGT
>DLLA01000030.1:5959-10352 GCA_002479035.1 Bacteroidales bacterium UBA7574
CCGATACTACCGTGTGGCGCAACGAGATGGCGTACAACGAACCCTATGTGGAGAACTATTTCCGCCACCCCGCCTATAGTTTCTACCCCGTGGTAGGTGTGTCCTGGGACCAGGCTATGGCGTACTGCCAGTGGCGTACCGACCGTGTCAATGAGTTGATATTGGTGTCCGGCAAGTATATGGAGCAACCGCAATACCAATTGCTCAACCCCAATGCTTATTTCTCGGAGCAGGAGGCGGACGAGTTCCTGAAGAACAACTATGCCCACCCCGAGTATGCCGCTTATGAGAAAGAAGCCGTAGAGGTACCCCTGTCTGTGGCGCAACTGTATGGCTACGAGGGCGAAGAGGAGCCCGAAGAGGACGAATACGGCAATATGACCGACCCGCTGGTGACTATGTACCGTCTGCCCTACGAGTGGGTGCGCGACCAGTTCGTATTCAATACCGAGAAGTATTTTGCCGACAACGAGTTCAACCCCGATATGGGGCGTGGTGCCCGCGTAGATGCGTATGGCAACCCGCGTAAACTCAACCGCGCCGACGGGGTGCTGCTCATCGGCTACCGCCTGCCCACCGAGGCGGAGTGGGAATATGCAGCCTTCGCGCCTACCGCAGATGAAGACGGTATGCCCGCCGAAGGGCGTATCTACCCGTGGTCCGGCTACCACCCGCGTGACCTGAGCAAGAAGAACAAAGGCCGGATGATGGCCAACTTCGTCCGCAGCCGTGGCGACATGATGGGCGTGGCTGGTGCCACCAACGACGGCTATGTGCTCACCGCTCCCGTTGATGCTTACGCGCCCAATGATTTCGGTCTCTACAATATGGCAGGAAATGTGAACGAATGGGTGCTTGATGTGTATCGCGAAACCTCATTCGCCGAAATGACCGAATACAACCCCTATCGCGGTAACATCTATTCGCGCGTGAAACGCGACGAGAATGGCAACCCCGTAATGACCGAGACCGGTTGCCTGGCTATTGAGTATGATGCCAAAGATGATAAGCGCGACTACAAGGACGGTGACCTCTCTTCCCGTCTGGATACCGACTACCCGCTCGACACCCTCGGTCTGACCGAGGAGCAGATGGCGGAGGTGAAGTTCGACCCGTCGGATATTCTCATCCCCCGCGTCACCAATCGCACGCGCGTATATAAAGGTGGTTCGTGGAACGACCGTATCTACTGGCTCAACCCCACCACACGCCGGTTCATGGACCAAGACCAGTCGTCCAGCACCATCGGCTTCCGCTGCGCCATGTCAATGCTCGGCAATCAGGTACCCAACAAATGATAATCAATTTTATAATCTAATAATATGAATATCCCATCAAATCTGCGCTACACCAAGGACCACGAGTGGATCCGTGTAGAAGGTGAAGAAGCGTACGTAGGCATCACGGATTACGCACAATCCGAGTTAGGTGAAATCGTGTTCGTTGACATCAACACACAAGGCGAGACCATCGCCCAAGACGAGACTTTCGGCTCTATCGAGGCTGTAAAGACCGTCAGCGACCTCAATATGCCTGTTGCCGGCGAAGTGCTGGAAATCAACGAGGCTATCAACGACCAACCCGAACTGGTCAACAACGACCCCTACGGCGAAGGCTGGATGATTAAAATCCGCATCGTTAATCCGGCGGAACTCGACACCCTGCTCGACGCTGCAGGCTACCAGGCTCTCATCGGATAATCCGCATAGCAAACGGACAATTGTCCGCTACACATAACCACCACCGCACACGACATGCGGGTGACACATCAGAACAGGGCTGCCAACTGGCAGTCTTGTTTTTTGAATAGTAGCAGACTCATCGCAAGTCGGTCGTGAATTTATCGCGGGTCTATCGCGGGTCTGTCGCGGGTCGGCAGTTGCCCCATACTGCAGGGCACAGACGTGCTTTCTCGCTACTATTTACCCATAAACTGCAAAAAAACACCCATCAATATACAAAACTATTTGCATTATCAGCGATTTTGTTGTAACTTTGCGCGTTAATACAAACAATTAACTGCAAACAAATACGATAACCATAAAAATATAACGTATATGAAACACCTTTTTACTACTATTTTATTATGCCTCACAGCACTGTTTGCTACGGCAGAAACATGGACCGATGCCAACGGAGTTATCTACGAATTTGGCACTAACGGCGACAACGCCTGTGTATCAAGAATACACAACTGCCCTAAAAATCTCACTATCCCTGATGTTGTCTATAATGGCACAACCCCATATACCGTTACCGAAATCGGCTATTCAAACTATCATATTTTTAATTACGAAGACCCTGGCGTGGAAACCATATCTATGCCTAAAACGGTCATCGCCATTGGAGAAAATACTTTCCGTGAATGTAAATCACTCAAAACGGTTGAGATTCCTGCCAAACAAGTCGGTGCATACTCGTTCTATGGATGTACTTCTCTGCAAAACGTAGTCCTCAGTGGTCCTATCACCACTATCAGCGAGGGTTTGTTCCAAGACTGCGGTGCTCTGCTGAAAATCAACCTGCCGTCCACCATTACGACCATTCAAACCAACGCTTTCCTGAATTGTAACTCGCTGGAAATAAATGTTCCATCGTCAGTAACATCAATAGGAGAGAACGCTTTTAATGGTAGCAATATCATTCATATTGCGGCTACTACGCCCCCAACTCTGGTAAGTAGCCAACTTATCAACAGCAAAGCCCTTATTTTCGTTCCTGAGACATTATTGAATGCCTATCAAACAGCACCTTATTGGTCAGATTTTGCCGATAGGATTTTGTCTGAAAGCACAACCAAGCAGCGTGAAGTAACCGTGACTGCTGCGTCTAACCTGTCGGCTCTGCATACAGCCCTTGGACTGACAACTCTTACCAATATCGTCTCCCTCAAAGTCAATGGTACTATCAATAGTTACGACATCATGCTCATTCGCAACAAGATGATTAACCTCAAATACCTCGACCTCTCCAATGCCTCCGTCGTAGCCAACTCCTACGAATACTATACCGGCTACTGCACCCATGACAATATGTTGGAAGAATACGCCTTTTCCGAACTCGGACTCAAAGTACTGCATCTGCCCAAGGACCTTGTCTCTATACACGACTGCTGTACCAATTGCCAAGGATTGGACACCGTCTATTGCCAACCGGGACTGCAATCCATTGGCAACAAAGCCTTTGATGGCTGCACCAGCCTCCGCCACGTGGACATCAAAGAGGGACTCATCGAGATAGGCACCAACGCTTTCGCCTACACACCTTCCCTCGAAACTATCAAACTCCCCAATAGCCTTGAGACCATTGGTGATGGGGCTTTTTTCTGCACAGGTCTCACCTCACTCACCATCCCCGCCAATGTGCAAAACATGGGAACAGGTGCATTCATGTATGGTGACATGGGATATCGTATATATTGCCAAAACTACGACAATAATGGAAAGCAATCTGGATCGTGGTATTGGAAAGCAGGAGAATACCAACATGACTATTGGCAACATGGCGGCAAATTGGAGCACGTCATCTTTGCACCAGGTTGCAAACTGAAGACACTTCCCAAATACACCTTTGTCGGACAAGAACGCCTGTTAGACATCTCTTGGCCCACGAATATGGAAACCTTGGAGTTTGGCTCTGTGGCTTATTGCACCTCACTCAAGAACCGCCAATTCCCCGAAGGGCTGAAGACCATCAAAGAGTATGCTTTTGAGGGCTGTACCTCGCTGGACACCATCGTATTGCCCCCTCATTTGGCAACGATTGAGAGTAACGCTTTCCGCGATTGCGCCAATATGGATGTCATCAAAATCTCCAGTTCCGTATATACCATCAACAACTTCGCCTTTGCAGGTTGCCCCAAGGTGTCGAAGGTCTATACCTACACCGTAGAGCCCACTAACATTCTCCAGCAGACCTTCGATTGCTACCAGGTGGCAGACCTCTATGTACCCCGCACCAGTTACCTGACTTACTTCTACAACACCCAATGGAGCCAGTTCCTCCACCTGATTGAGTTCGACGAGGCTTACGACTACTTCTACCTGAACGGTGACTACGAGTTGGGCGGCGAACACGGCACCATAGAGGGCAATCCTGATGTGGACATCAACCCGGGCGGCGGATTGATTATCTACGGCGACTCCACCCTCAATTTCGGCGATATCACCATCACAGGCACCCCCGAGACAGGATCGTCCATCATCAGCGACGACAATATAGACATCGACACCCTGCGCCTCAACCTGTTGGAGTCCAAGGACAAATGGCACTTCCTGACCTTCCCCTTCGACATCAATCGCGAGGACGTGAAGTGCCGCAGCGAGTTCGTAATCCGCTACTACGACGGCGATATCCGCGCCAAGAACGGCAGCGGCGGTTGGCAGAACACCCC
>DLLA01000030.1:10401-25957 GCA_002479035.1 Bacteroidales bacterium UBA7574
CCCTGTGGGCAAGCCGCTGAAGAATGCACAAGGCTACATCTTCCAGCCCAAAGAGAACGACACGCTGCAATTGGTATTCAAGCACCCCAAGTTCCCGACCACCGATGTCAGCACGCCGCTCAACCTCTACGCGCCTGCCGACCCGACGCACACGTGGGATGCCAACTGGAACCTCGTGGGTAACCCCTATATGAGTTACTACGACCTCGACAGCATCATGAACGGCGGCTTCAACTACCCCGTCATCTGCTGGAACGGCACAGGCTACGACACCTATCGCCCGGGCGACGACCACTACCACTTCCTGCCGTTTGAGGCGTTCTTCGTGCAGAACGCCAAGTTGTCGCAGATGACCTTCCCCATCTCGGGACGCGAGACACGTATCCAGGCGAACAAGAAGTTGTACGGCGACGACAAGCAGCCCGCTGCTGCCCCTGCCCGTCAGGCATACGCCAACACATCTAACGACGGACGTCAGGTTATCAACCTCACACTCAGCGATGATGCCTATACCGACCGCACGCGCGTAGTGTTCAACGCGGCTGCCGCCACAGGCTACGAGTTAGGCACCGATGCCGTCAAGTTCTTTGCCGGCAACCCGTCGCCAGTACAACTCTACACCATCGGCGCACTCAACGAGGAGTACAGCATCAACGAGCGACCTGCCACCGCCAACGGTGAAGTCATCCGCATAGGCTACTACGCACCCCAAGCAGGCATGCTGACACTCTCGGCAGCACGCATGGACACCACCGTCTGCATCTACGACAACCAACTGCACCAAGAGGTGGACCTCGCAACAGGCGACTACACCTTCTACTCCGAGGCTGGGCACAACCGTACCCGCTTCTCGCTGGCAGCCAAGGCGCCGGGCATCACCACCTCAGTGGACGACCTGACGGAGGCAGAGGCGGCAGATGTGACCGTCTATACCACCACGGGTGTGCTGGTGGCTGAGCACGCTGCCTTGGACGACTTGCACCTCGCAGCAGGCGTGTATCTCGTGAAGACGAATATGGGTACCAAGAAAATAGTAGTGCGATGAGACCCAACCTGTTGCATATTATCGCACTGACGGGCGCATTGCTGGGGAGTGTGTCGGCACTGGCCGACTTCAACCCCGACAACCCGCCAGAGCCGTTAGTCACGCGCAGGCTGACCGTGGGGGTCACACCCTCGGACGCAGGCCGCGCTTACGGAGAGGGCAACTACCGCGTGGGAGAGGAGGTACAACTCAGCACTGACTCCAACGCCTACTATGTCTTCCAATACTGGTCCCTCAATGGCGTGCAATACTCCACCGGGCGGACATTCACCTACACCATGGGCGACTCGGCGGTCACCTTCATAGCGCACTACAAGTACGACAAACCCGTCATTCCCGACAAGCCTTTCGACCCGGGCAACCCGCCCGAACCGTTTGTATCACAACTGGTGAAGGTAACTGCCACCCCGCCCGAGGGCGGCTACACACAGGGCTCCGGCACCTATCGGGCAGGCACCACGGTAGCGATAGGCGTGACCCCGTACACCCAGTACGCCTTCGGCGGGTGGACACTCAACGGACGTCCTTATCCCGAGATGGGCACGCAGTTCCTCTACACGGTGGGCGACTCGGCAGCGTACTTCGAGGCACGCCTGATTGAGAAGCACCTCATCACCGTCAAGACGCACCCGCGGGCTGCCGGCATCAGCACCATGACGGTGGGCGGCACCACCATGGACAACGAGATACTCATCCCGGGCGAACAGGTGCTGCTCTCCACCACAGGCAACCCCGACTACCGTTTCCGCCATTGGACCCTCAACGGAAAACCATACAACACATCCGTCTCGTGCAACTACACGATGGGCGACACAACCGCCTCATTCGTAGCCGTTTACGACTATATCGGCACAGGCGACACCACCGTGTTCAACCCCACCAATCCCCCCGAACCCACCCTCCATCAGGATGTGTTTGTCAAGGTCATCTCGGCGACGCCCGACAAGGGGACGGTCACCGGCACAGGCACCTATCCCTTTGCCTCACAGGTCACTATCACTGCCAACCCCCTGTCCGGCTATGTGTTCCGCTATTGGAAAGACAATGGCAGCAACCAGACCCCGCGCACGATAGTCGCCACGATGACCGACACCTTGTTTATAGCCTACTTCGGCAACGACACCTGCCGTATCGACACCACCATCTGCTACGGCGAGACCCTGCAGGTGGGCGATACCATTCTCAGCCAAACGGGGCACCGCGAGTTTCAGACACGCCGACCCGACGGGCTATACACTTGGAATATCGTGGACCTGACAGTCTGGCACCCCATGAGCAGCACCATGAATGCCACCATCTGCCAGGGCGATACATTCCGCTACGAAGGCGGAGAGTACACAGCAGCGGGCACGTATGTGGACACGCTGCTCAACCCCTTCGGGTGCGACAGCATTGTCACATTGCACCTCACCGTGAATCCCACCTACGACACCACTATCGTCGCATCTATCTGTGCATCAGAGCGTTACGAAGCAAACGGATTCTCTGTCAGTACCCCGGGTGAGTATGTACACTACATGACCACCGCTCGGGGCTGCGACAGCATTGTGCACCTCTCGCTCACCGTGCACGAGGAATACGACTCCACCATCGTGGCACGTATCTGCCGCGGTGAGACCTACAATCTCAACGGGTTCAATGTCACAGAAGCGGGTGAATACACCCTCGAACTGAAATCCCAATATGGGTGCGACAGCATCATGCACCTCGCGTTGACCGTGGATAGTGTGCCTACCGTCTTCTACTACGACAGCATCTGCGAGGGCGAGGCCTACGCATGGCGCGACAGCACCTACGCCCTCACCGGCCGCTATTGGGACCGCGAACCAACCGACACCGTCGCCTGCGGATATATCCTCCACGAACTCAACCTCCTTGTGCACCCGCAACTGCAAGTACATTACAGCGAGCAGTCGTTCATCCTCTGCCAGTCGGCGGAGCGTCCTACGGTGCGCGTTGCCGTCACGGCAGGCAGTCCGTCAGGCTATTCCCTGGCACTCGTGGACTCCGCCACACAGCGGCAAGCCGTCTGGACAGACCTGCCCTTCACAGGCAGCATCACCGTGCCCGAGTTGCCCGACACCCTCTTCCCCGGCTACTATGCGCTTATCGTCACCATACAAGACTCGTTCTGCAACGACCTTGCCACCACCCTGCACCTGCAGGTCAACTATGCCGCCGACTCGCTCATCACACAGCGGTGGGGCGACCTCCTTGCCGTGCGCAAGACCGCCTACGACCGCTACGGGGGCTTCACTGCCTACCAATGGTATCGCGACGGACTGCCGTTGGCAGGCGAGACGGCATCCACGCTCTATCGCCCCGCCGAGGGCTTGGAGGGCAGCACCTGGCAGGTAGAGGTCACACGCACCGTTGACGGGGTGACACTCATCTCATGCCCGTTCACGCCTACACCGCAGCCTGCCACGGTCACCCTGGTCATCACGCCTACTGCCACCACCGCCAAGGCTCCACTGCGGGTGCGGGCGGCGCAGGACGGGCAACTCACCACCTACAACCGCGAGGGCATCACAATAGGCTCCACACCGGTCTTGGCGGGCGACAACCGCGTCAGTGCACCCGCCGCATCGGGCATCTACCTCATGCAACTTACCACATCATCGGGTGAACGATACATACAGAAAATACTTGTGTACTAACTATTCAGGAGGACTACAAATGAAAAGAATCATCTATGGCATATTGTTGCTGCTCCTGTTTGCAGTGGGTACACAGGCACAGGACAACCGCCCTACCAACTATCTCGGCTTCGACGCAGGCGGCGGCTATTCGCACCTCTTCTTCGGCAATGTCTGGCAGCCCTGCAACGGCGTTGCCAAGCCCCTGTCCGGCTGGGGTGTCACAGGCTCCGTATTCTACGAACTGGAATACCGGCATTTCCTTTTCCATACGGGGTTCGGTGTGGACTACCTCACGAGCAGCAATCTCCTGCCCGTGACCGACCACACCGCATCTATCGTGGAGTACCCGTCTATGGCATACCACTACTCGTTCTCCAACTTCCGCGAGACCACTTCCTACGGCGTGGGATATGTGCCTGTCATGGTGGGTGGCGGATGGCGGCAGGCCTATTTCCTCGTGGGTGCCAAGGTCGGACTATTGCCTTTTGGCGGCAAGACCATCAGCCAATCCGATGTCGAGATATGGGCAGAAGACGATGACATCATCGACCCGCTCCATGGGCTCGACACCCATGATATGCGCGAGTTCCACATCAGCGGCACCTCGCAAACCGTCGATTTCTCGCGACTCAATGTCATGCTTTCCGCCGAAGTGGGTTTCAACCTCAGCAAGCGGGCATGGGCAAGCGAAAAGGAACTCAAGAAGATGGACCGTGCCCAACGCTATCGCAATATGCGCAAGAAGAAGTCGCTCCGCGACCTCACGCACGTGCGTCTTGCCCTGTTTGCAGACTATGGCATCTCCAATCTCCATACCTACCGGCCCAACCCCGTACCCTTCGGCACGGAGCCTGACGGCGGCATTGTGGGCTTCAGCAGTCTCACTGACCTGCGTCCCTACTCTATGCTGGGCTATTCCGAACACCGGGAGGCGGCCCTCAACAATCTCCTCGTAGGTGTCAAACTGAAAGTCCTCTTCGAGTTGCCCAAGAAAGTGCGCAAGAAAGACCCCGTGGCATACCCGTATGTCTATGTCTATACGCACGACGAAGTCACGCAGAAACCACTGCCGGGCACCCGCGTGCAAATCACCAATGCCACCACCGGCAAGGTGCGTCTTGACAAGCCCACAGATGCCAAAAGGGCGCGTGTCGGCAAAGGATTGCCCGCCGGACCGTACCAAATCTACGTGGCACGCAACGGCTATCTGCCGCACGACACCATCCGCTTTGAGCACCGCGACGACTACGACACGCTCCGCGTAGCACTCTACCCGTCGTCACCGCTCGCGGCTACGGTCACCGATGCACGGTCATTGCGCCCCGTGGCGGCACAAGTCACCATCACCACGCTGGATGGCACACTCGTGGCTGCTACCACCACCGACTCGCTCAACAACGTGCTCTCCACCTCCGTGGACAACCGTCTGCCGTATATCGTCCAGGCGACAGCCGATGCCTACGAACCGTTCCTCGACACCATCGCACCGCTCACCGCGGCTGTCAATGTGGCGATGGAACCCAAGGTCATTCGCTCATTCGTGCTGCACAATATGTACTTCGCCACAGCCAAGACCACTATTCTGCCATCGTCAGAAAAGGCACTTCACGAACTCCTCGACTTCCTGCGCGAGAATCCCGAAGTCACCATTCGCATCATCGGTCACACCGACGATGTGGGCTCCGAGGCCTCCAACCAGACCCTCTCCGAAGGGCGTGCCAAGAGCGTTCGGCAGGCGATGATTAAGCGCGGTATCGACGGCAAACGTATCAAGACCGCCGGACGAGGCGAGAACGACCCCATCGTGCCCAACGACTCCGACCATCACCGCCAAATGAACCGCCGCGTGGAAATCGAGATACTCTCAGGCTCCGTCAAGGCGACAACCGCCTTGTAGTCAGCCTTCTGTATCACCGCGACTATGATATTCACGGCTGCCCGACCTGCAAGTTTGGCAGCCGTTCTTCTTGAAAATTAACGGTCAGTTATACAGGGCAAAGCATATCATTTCGAGGGAATGGCGCGATGACCCGCGACAGACCCGCGATAGACCCGCGACAAAGTCAGGGAAAGAGCAGGTGGATTTCATTTGTGTATATTCACAAAAATCACTAACTTTGTGGGCTCTATTGTGCCATACCTTGCAGATTGGCATAAGAATTGCGGGCGGATAGACAATGATTATATCAACGACAGACTATGATATACAAAATTACTTTTTCGTGCGACGAGGTGGAGGGTTTCCGCCGTGTGTTCGAGGCAGACAGCGAGGCTACGTTTCTCGACCTGCACCGTGCTATATTGAAGAGCGTCAAGTATCCGGACGACCAGATGACATCGTTCTATATGTGCAACGACCGCTGGGAGAAAGAGCAGGAGGTTACGCTTGTGGAGATGGGCAACAACTTCGAGTACGACAATATGGTGATGGAGTCCACGCACCTGAGCGACCTGTTGGAAGAGCAAGGGCAGCGGCTCATCTACGTGTTTGACCCGATGTTTGAGCGTTGTTTCTTCGGCAACCTGACGGAGATACTGCCGGGCACCTGCGACGAGGTGAAGTGCGTGGAGTCGAAAGGCAAAGCACCCAAGCAGTTGCAGACGGAGGACGCGATGGACGCATTGACGGCCAAGGGCGGCAAGGACGACATAGGACTGGACGAGGACTTCTACGGCGACAGCCAGTATGATGACGGCGACCTTGACGCGGAGGGCTTCCAAGACCTGAGTTTCGACGATGGGTCGATGTTCTGATGCCGACATTGGTGGTCATATTGGGACCGACGGGTGTGGGCAAGACGGACGAGAGTCTGCGTCTGGCACGTCTGTACGGATGCCCGATAGTGAGTGCCGATTCGCGTCAGATATACCGCGATTTGCCTATCGGTACGGCGGCTCCCACGCAGGAGGAGCAGCAGGAGATATGCCACTATTTCGTTGGTTGTAAGGTACTTACGGAGACATACAGCGCGGGTCAGTATGCGCGCGACTGCTGGGAACTATTAGAGGAACTATTCAAGACGCACGACCATGTGGTGATGGTGGGGGGGAGTATGATGTATGTGGACGCCGTCTGCCGCGGATTGGACGATATACCTGAGGTGCCGGTGGCTGTACGTGAGGCTGTACGTGCTGATTATCAGCGCAACGGGTTGGCGTGGTTGCAGGCAGAAGTGGAGCGGTTAGACCCCGATTATTGGGCGGAGGTGGACAGACAGAACCCGCAACGCTTGATGCATTGTGTGGAGGTTTGTCGGGTGAGCGGGCAGCCGTATTCGGTGTTTCGCCGCAACGGGAAGCCCAATCGGCAGAACAATATCGCGAGGGGGTTTGATATAGAAGAGGTGATGATAGAGCGACCCCGCGAGGAATTGTACGACCGTATCAACCGCCGTGTGGACAAGATGCTCGAAATGGGGCTGCTGGATGAAGCCAAACGTGCCTTCGAGATGCTGAATATATCCCTTGACCCGCTGCCCGAAGGCGTAAATGAGGTACTGCCCAATAGCGTTAACACTGTGGGTTACAAGGAGTTGCTGCGGTATTTTCGCGGCGAATGGACGCTTGACCGTGCCGTGGAGATGATAAAACAAAACAGTCGCCATTATGCCAAAAGGCAGATGACATGGTGGCGCAACAAGCAAAAAACGATATGAAGAAGCAGATATACATACTTTGTGCCCTCGCGGTGATGGCGGTCGGGTGCAAGAAAGTGACGGTGGATTTTACCTATTCGCCCACGGAACCGCGTGCAGGTGAGGCGGTTACATTCACCAACAACAGCAGTGCGGGCGAGAAATGGGACTGGAACTTCGGCGACAACAGCACGACCACCAGCAAGAACCCCCGCCATACCTTCAAGAAGGCGGGTACGTACCTTGTCACGCTGCGCGTGGATAGTGCTAAGAATCAGACGTGTAGCAAGTCGGTGACGGTGTATGACACCATACCGACCTTCGTGGCATCGTCGGACTCGATTACGCACTATACCGATGTCACACTCACGGCGAATATCTATAATCCGTACTCCTATAACTTGCAGTATCAGTGGACGTTACCCGAACATTGCGTATTGCAGTCGGGTACGCTGACGAGCAGTGCGGTGACGGTGTATTTCACCACCTATGGGCAGTCGCAGCAGGTGCAACTCACCATCACACAGAACGGCGTGCAGTACCCCATCAGCCGCGACCTGTATGTGTATGAGACGCTGGCACCTGCATTGCTGATGTCCCGCGCTGACGGCACTATGATGCGCCAACGGCTGATAGGGGAGCGTTTGGAGGACGCTTTGCCGGACACGCGCGACGAGGACAGGCAATTGCTGGCAGCCGTGTGCGATACCGTGGTGGTCTATAACGACTCTGTTTTTGACCTTGCGCGTATGCAGACTATCGTCGGCAGTCCCGTAAAGAGGGTGCAAATGGATAAGATGGCGCAGAAATGGTACTTCGTTACGGCTGACGGATTGTTTGTAGCCAACTTCAACGGCACAAGCACTGCCACATATATCACGCAGGTGGACGCAGCGGCGACAGGTGCGCTGCATATCGACCATGAGCGCAACCAACTCTATTGGGCGACCCCGAGCGGATTATGGGCGATGCCGCTGGTCAAGAGCATGACCAACAAGTTCTCCACCACGCCCGCGCAGTACAACCAAGTGACTGATATAGCGCGTATTGCGTTCAATTCAGAAGCCCGTTAGACCTATGCAACCCGAATATATCTTTGAGACCTCGTGGGAGGTCTGTAACCGTGTGGGCGGTATCTATGCCGTCCTCTCTACCCGTGCCGCATCTATGCAGTGCGAACACAAAGACAAAGTGATTTTCTTTGGTCCCGATTTGGGCGGGACGTCCGATATCTACTTCAAAGAAAGCAAGACTCTTCTGCGCGGTTGGCGACCTGAAGGCGTGCGCGTAGGGCGTTGGCAGGTGCCGGGCAAGCCTATTGCGGTGCTGCTTCGCTGGGACAAACTATGGGCGGAAAAGGACGCCATCTATGCACATTTTTGGCAGCAATACGGTGTGCAGAGCCATGCTGCTTATGGCGATTACGACGAGTCCTGCCTCTTTGCCTACGCCGTCGGGCAGGTGGCAGAGAGTCTCTACCGCCATCTCGGTATGCCGGTAACGGTCATGCATTGCAACGAGTGGCAGACGGCTTTCACCGTACTCTATATCCGTGAGCATTGCCCCCATATCGGCACCCTGTTCACCACCCATGCCACGGGCATAGGACGCTCAATTGCCGGTAATGGCAAGCCGCTGTACGACTATTTCGATGGCTACCACGGCGACCAGATGGCGGCGGAACTCAATATGGTCAGCAAGCACTCCGCCGAGAAGACTGCCGCACACTACTGCGACTGCTTCACCACCGTCAGCGACCTCACCGCACGCGAGTGCAAACAACTCCTTGACAAGCCCGTGGATATCGTCACGCCCAACGGCTTTGAGCATGACTTTGTTCCCCAGGGCGATGCCTTCACCGTCGCCCGCAAACGTGCACGCAAAGCCCTGCTTGCCTACGCCCAATCGCGTGGGGCTGAGGCAAAAGCCACTGATTGGTTTATAGGTACTGCCGGACGGTTGGAGTGGAAAAACAAAGGCATTGATGTCTTCCTTGCGTCTATGGAGCGGTTGGGTAGCATACCCGCCACGTCTGCCAAGGCGGGCAATAAGCAGATTCTCGCCTTTGTGATGATACCCTATCTTGACAAGCCCGACTACACCGTCGGCAATGTGCGTGTGGTCTTTATCCCCACGTACCTCAACGGCAACGACGGTGTACTCAACCTACCTTATTACGATTTGCTCATCGGTCTGGATGCCACCGTCTTTCCGAGTTACTATGAGCCATGGGGGTACACTCCGCTTGAGAGCATTGCTTTTCATGTGCCGACCATCACCACCACACTCAGCGGCTTTGGCGTCTGGTGTATGTCGCAGGGTGTGCAGACTATCGACCAAGGTGTAGCCGTCATCCGCCGCACCGATAGCAATCAGGACGAGGTCGTTCAAACCATCTCCGACACATTGCATCACTACTTCTCTCTGAAAGCCAAGCAGATAGATGCTATCCGCACCCTTGCGGCAGCCTTAGCCGACAAGGCGGATTGGAAGCATTTCTACCCCTACTATCGCGAAGCCTACGCCATAGCATTGCAACGCGCTTCCGAGCGCACCCACAATAGTTGCCCCTCATAGCGGATATTTGCCATTTTTTTCGTAACTTTGCAGCCGCTTTTTCAGCCAACCACGTATGTTGCCCATAGATTTCATACATAGCATGCAGCAGCAGTTGGGTGCCGCCGATGCCGAGAGACTCTTCCACGCATTGGAAGGCGAGCCCGTCACGTCTATCCGTCTCAACGACAAGATAGACGAACTGACTTTCGATGCCGACACCGACGAGGTGCCGTGGAACGAGGACGGCTACTACCTCAGCACGCGACCGCAGTTCACCCTCGACCCGCTCTTCCACGCGGGCTGCTACTATGTGCAGGAGGCGAGCAGCATGTTCCTGCAGCAGGTGTTGGAGCAGTTCGTGGAGCCCGACAGCATCGTTCTCGACCTCTGTGCCGCACCCGGGGGCAAATCCACCCTCATCAGCCAGTATCTAGGCGACGAGGGGCTCCTCATCAGCAACGAGGTGGTGCGACAGCGCGTCTTCATCCTCTCCGAGAATATCCAGAAATGGGGCAACGGCAACACGGTAGTCACACACAACCAACCTGTTGACTTCGGCGAGCGGCTGCCCAACCTGTTCGATTGCATGCTGATAGATGCCCCTTGTTCGGGCGAAGGCATGTTCCGTAAGGACCCCGATGCCATCGCCGAGTGGAGCAAGACCAACGTGCGTCTGTGCGCCGACCGTCAGCGCACCATCGTGGAAGACGCATGGGACACCCTCAAGCCCGGCGGCATACTCATCTATTCCACCTGCACATTCAACCGTCAGGAGAACGAGCACAACGCCCTGTGGATAGCCGAGGAACTCGGTGCCGACGTGCTGGACATCGGCTTCGACCCCGCATGGGGTATCACGGAGGGGCACCCCGGCTACCATTTCTATCCGCACAAGACCCGTGGCGAAGGGCTGTATATCTGCGCCTTCCGCAAGCGGGGTGAATGTCTCAATCCGTTCCGCGTGCCCAAGAGCAAGCAGCCCGCCTCCAAGCCCATCGAGCAGGAGAATATACTCCGCGGCTGGCTACTCCACCCCGACCGTTGGGTGATGCGGCAGCAGGACCGCTTCATCACCGCTTACCCGCTGAAATACAAAGAGTTGATAGAGTACCTCACCACGCAGTTCATCTGCATCAGTTACGGTGTGGGTATCGGCGAGCAACGCGGCAAGACGATGGCTCCGCAGCACCCCCTGGCGATGGTCAAGGACCTCAAAGCCGATGCCTTTCCGCAAGCCGAACTCCCCCTCGAGCAGGCACTCTCCTACCTCCGCACGGAGGCTATCACCGTCACCGGCAAGCCCACCACGTTCCTCCTCGTCACCTACCGGCACGTGCCGTTGGGCTTCGTGAAGAACGTCGGCAACCGGTGCAACAACATGTACCCGAAAGAGTGGCGCATACGCAAACTCTAACCCCATACAATTTTTACTCACTATGAAACGCTTCATTTCTACCTTTCTGACCATTCTCGCTGCCGTCACCTTGCCGGCGCAGCAGTACTACTTCACCGTGGACGAGCGTCAGCCTGCCGACCGACCGCTGCTGCAGGGCGCACAACGTATCCTGGTGGTCAACAACACCGTTCCCCAGCCCGAGGAGTTCGGGCACAGCAATGCCGAAGACGGCACCATGCTCGCCGGCACGTCCGTTGACCTCACCGACGCGGCACTGCGTTGCCTCTTTGCCGCCACACAGACGATGGACGGCAGCGGCGAATACCTGCAGGTGGAACTCATGGACATCAGCCAAAACAAAAGCCGCAATTTCTACTCCCGCAGCCCCATGACGGTGGTCGATGAGGAGCAGTTGTGTGCCGAGTACGAAGCCGATGCACTGCTGATACTCAACCACCTGGTGCTGTATGATATGTGCGAGAGTTTCCCTGTGGACGCTGACCGGTACTACGCCTACCTGCAAGCCTGTTCGCAGACGCACTGGACGGTGCACCATGCGGGCAAGCCGCAGGATGCCGTCTTCACCACCGCCGATACCCTGCTCTGGGAGGTGGAGCCCGTTTACTCGCGTACCAGCGCGCTTGCGGGACTCCCCGACCGTCACGATGCACTCCTCTACTTGGCGCAGCAGGCGGGCACCAATGTCGCCGTCAGCCTCACCCCCCAATGGCTGCCCGCCACCCACTACCTCTACGACAATCCCGATGCCGACATACAGCGCGGTATGCGCGCTTTCCAGCGCAAACTGTGGCAGGATGCCATCGCCGCCTGGCAGCAGGCGTTGGACAAGGGCGACAAGAAAGTCTCCGCCATCGCTGCAGCCGATATGGCTGTTGCCGCGGAGATGTCGGGCGACTATTCCGCAGCCCTCGACTATGCCAACCGTGCCGCCGGTCTTTTCGGTGCATGGAAAAACACCGACGGTCGCCAACAGCAAGTAAACATGCGCCACTACGTGGAGCACCTGCAGCAGCGCCAAGCCGACGAGTCGGCTCTCTCTGTCCGCTGACAGCCTTATCCCCTTATCGTCCTATGCCCATGAACACTCCCCATACAGCCCCCTTGCGCACGGCGGCCGTTGTGCCCGACGAGTGGGTGGAGGTGCCGTACTATCCCAACGGTGTGCGGGCGGGCGTGCCCATGGACGCAGGCGACGACAACCATGAGACCATTGCCGTTCCCCGGGCTTTTGCTGCCGATATATCGTTTGTAGTGCCCGTCCGCGGGCAGTCGATGCGCGATTTCGACCTCCGAGAGGGCGACCAACTGCTGGTCCGCTACACCGAGTGCGCCGACAGCGGCGATTTTGTCATTGCCTGTGTGGACGGCGGCAACACGGTCAAGGTGTTCTACGAGGACGAGAACGGCGACCGGTGGCTTATCCCCGGCAATCACGATTTCCAGCCTATCCTGCTGTCCGCCGAGAGCAACAACCGTATCGTAGGCGTGGTCAAGCGTATCATTCACGAACTGCCGCGCGTCAGTATGCGCGATTGTGCGCGGATAGTGCGAATGCAAAAGGGCACACGTCCCAACCGCCGCGCATCGGAGTTCCCCTTCTTCACCGACACCGCCATCCGCGAGGGACGCTGCGAGCGCGTCTTCGAACTCCTCCGGCGTGCCGCAGAAGGCACCGTCACCGACCTCATGCAGGAACTCCACCACCAGTCACTCATCGGCAATATCAATTATCACAACGTCTCCACCAAACGCCTGCAGGAGATTCTTGTGGAGTTCCTCGGCATCACCTACGGCTACGAGAATATCCGACGGCACAGGTTGGACTGAGGTGTAATGTGTACTATGTAATTTGCCGGAACTATTTGCCCATATCATAAAAAAACACTACCTTTGTCGCAGATTTTCAATGTAAATCCGCAATGCTACTGCGGATTTTTAATGTAAATCCGCAGTATAACTAACAAATAGCATGCCGTATGTTTACCCGTTATCCGCAGATTAACAACCATTTGGAAGATTCCATCTTCCTCTTCGGGGCTCGCCAAACAGGCAAGAGTACTTTCTTGCGCACGCAGTTTCCCGACAGTATCTATATCGACTTGCTCGATACGGAACTCTGTGCGCAGTTCAAGCGGCGTCCCGTGTACCTCTATGAGATGCTCCGCACCAAGCCCGAAGGCACCATCGTGGTGATAGACGAGATACCCGAAGTGCCCGAGTTGCTGAACGAGGTGCACCGCCTCATTTCCGAGCGGGGCATCGTGTTTATCCTCAGCGGCAGTAGTGCCCGCAAACTGAAACGCAAGGGCTACAACACCCTCGGCGGACGCGCATTGCCGTGCTTTTTCTACCCGCTGGTCAGCGCGGAGATACCGGATTTCGACCTCAACCGCGCATTGGTCAGCGGTATGCTTCCGCCGCATTACTTGGCAAAAGACCCCACCCGCCGTCTGTCGGCTTATGTGGACGTCTATCTGCGGGAGGAGATACGCGAGGAGGCACTGGTCCGCAACCTCAACGGCTTCAGGCGTTTTCTGGAGGTAGCGGCTCTGACCAACGGCGAGATAGTGAACTACACCAATATCGCCACCGACTGCGGCGTGAGTGCCAACACGGTCAAGGGCTATTTCAGTATCTTGGAGGACACCCTCATCGGCTATATGGTTCCCGCTTACACCAAGACGCAGAAACGCCGTCTGGTGCAGGCTCCGCGTTTCTATTTCTTCGATGTCGGACTGGCGCAGCACCTGTTGCACCACACCGCCTTGCAGCGCGGTACCGTGGAGTACGGGCATGCGTTTGAGCATTTCGTGATACAGGAACTCATCGCCTTCCTCGGCTACAACCACAAGCGCGAGCAACTGTCCTATTGGCGCACGCACACGGGCATAGAGGTGGATGCCGTATTGGGTGATGCCGAGGTGGCGATAGAGATAAAGTCCGTGGAAGAGGTCCTGCCCAAGCACCTCAAGGGACTGCGTTCTTTCGGCGAAGACTATCCCGACAGCCGCCGCATCATCGTGTCCTTGGACCGTATCACCCGCCCGATAGGTGACATCGAACAGATATATGTCCTTGATTTCCTACGCATGCTCTGGCAAGGGGAGATTGTGAGTTAATTATGAATGATGAATTATGAATGATGAATGGCAACTGCCGGCTCCACAAAGGTTGCCATTCTTAATTCTTCATTCTTAATTCATAATTCGTCATTCATCATTCCATAATTCCATAATGAGGTGGACAGAGTTGGATGGAGTTGGACGGAAAAACGCTGTTTTCGGGAAAAAAGGTGGATACGTTTGGATAATAGTTGGATAGGGTTGGATAGTTCGTCCAACCCTTTTTGTTTGTAGTACCTTTGCACTGTCTTCGAGGCGCGGGGCACGTTGCCGAGCGTAAACAACGAGGACGCAAATAAAATGAAGATTAATATCAAGAGTATGCCCATACGTGGCAGCAAAGGGACGCGGACAATGATGCAGTTGCACGGTCGCGTGGGAAACGTGGTGTATTACGTGCGGGACGGCAGGCAGTACCTGCGCCGCTATGCCGTGCCGGGCGGCAAGACCACCGAGCGGCAGCGCCTCCACCGCCAACTGTTCGCCGCCGCCGTGGAGAACGCCGGCATCATCTATCGCAGTCCGCGCTTGCGCAAACCCTACGAACAACTGTGGATAGAGCACGGCGACTGCCGCCGCATGAGCCTCTACAACTACATCGTCCGCCACTTCCTCGTTCTCCGCTAATTGCCGCGGGGCATTTATTCTCCGTTAATTGCCGTTAATTGACCGTTAATGTTTTCCTCCATTAATGCCCATTAAAAGACCATTAAAAAGGCGTTAAATGGTACTCGATAATGTAATTAACGAATAATTAACGACAATTAACGGAGACAACACCCGATAATGCCATTAACGAATAATTAACGGCAATTAACGGAGAATAACACCCGATAATGTTTTAATGGTTCTTTAATGGCTTTTCATGGAGAACAAAACACCTATATTATATGGAAAAGGAAAAGAAGAAAAAGAAAGAGAAGGACAGTCGCCAGCAGGTGGCGGCGGACTGGATACAGGAGAACTACCTGCAATTCAACAGGCTCAGGGTGGATACGGTGAGGCAGCGGGTGCAAATACAGACCGAGACCTCCCCAACCCCGACTCCCCCAACCCCCTCAGAGAGGGGGCTCGACGGATATGGAATACCTTCCCGAGAAATATCACCCGATTTTGCAAGCCCCTCCTTTGGAGGG
>DLLA01000030.1:26029-26555 GCA_002479035.1 Bacteroidales bacterium UBA7574
GGAGGGGTTGGGGAGGTCGGGGGTCTTCCTCTCTGGCGCGACCTCCTCGACCGCGACATCAACGACATGGTGTGCGGGTGCTGTGCGGAGACGGGTGCGGCGGTGACGAGCCGCGAGGTGCTGACGGTGCTGCACTCGTCGATGCTGCCGCAGGTGCACCCGCTGCGCGAGTGGGTGGAGCAACAAAACGCGTATGACGCGCAAAAAGAACCCAACTGGATAGGTGAGATGGCGAACCAAGTGACGCTCACGGACGAGAGCAAACACGAGTTGTGGCGTCGGTGTTTCAGCAAGTGGTTCATCGCGATGGTCGCCTCGTGGCTGCGCGACGAGGCGGTGAACCAGCAGGTATTAGTGCTCATCGGCAAGCAGGGCATCTACAAGACCACGTGGCTGGAGCACCTCATCCCGCCCGAACTGCGGGGCTACACGTGCAAGATGTCCAACACCCAGTGGACCAAAGACGACCGCCTGCGGTTGGCGGAGTTCGGGCTCATCAACCTCGACGAGATAGACGCCATGAACA
>DLLA01000030.1:26591-31771 GCA_002479035.1 Bacteroidales bacterium UBA7574
CTCAAGTCCCTCATCACCGCCGTGGACATCAACGAGCGCGTCGCCTACGGCTACACCAAGGAGCGGCGACTCCGACTCGCCTCCTTCTGCGCCAGCGGCAACAAACGCGAGTTCCTCTCCGACATCACCGGCAACAGGCGTTGGCTGCCGTTCGAGGTGGCGAGTATCGCCAGTCCGTTCACCCACACCTTCTTCCCCTACGGACGTATGTACGCGCAGGCGCGGTACCTCATAGAGCACGACTACCCCTACTGGTTCGAGCAGGACGAGATAGCCGAGATGGCGGACCACCAGGACGAGTTCCGCGCCCAGGACAACGAGGAGCAGTTGCTCAGCGTGCTGTTCGACGTGCCGGCAGAAGGTGCGACGGGCGAGCAGGTGAAATTTCTGACGACGGCTGAGATAAGCCAGAAATTAGTGGATTACGGAGCGATAAAACGCCCGATGCCGCTGAACCGATTGGGAATGCTGCTATCTGCTCATGGTTTCAAAAAGGTGACCATCGGCACGAAACGTCTGCGCGGTTGGATTGTGTATCAGCGTGTTAGCGACGAGATACGGAGTGAGCAGCACCTCCATGCACGAATGAAAAATGAGCAGATGAGCAGTTGAGCGGCTGTTTTCTTATATATACACCCGCCCGCGCGCACGGGTATGTATATATAGGAAATGAACTGCTCAGCCGCTCAGGTGCTCAGTCTGCCTATGGGGAATAAGACTAATGAGACTAATAGGACTAATAAGGCGAATAGGGAGCCTAACCTATAACCAAGATATAACGAAGGTGTAACAGTTAATAGTTAATAGTTAATATGAACAGAGTATTTGAAGAACGAAACAAGACTATCGTGCGCATTTTCCGCACACTCTACGGCACCATGCCGACTATGGTACTCTATGCACGGATAGGACAGGATTTCGGTCTGTCGGAAGAAAGTGTGAGGAAAATAGTGCGCTCAATGCGGAATGGGTAATTTGGAATGCGTATGTTATTTCCAATTCATCTCTCGGCAAATCTCTGCCTTCACATCATTGAAATGATCAATGGTTTCGAGCCACGCAGGCAAATCCCGATTGATGTACCCGAGCACCTCTACCAACGTATCGTGCAACAGGGTGACATAATGGATATCCCAACATATAGGCTCATGATGGAATACGCGGTTGCGCAGTTTGCGCAACGCATTGCACGGAGCCGACACGTTCTTCCGTTGCCTTTTCTGTTTGGGCATATAAGGGAATGCCAAACGCAGATGTTTCCACAAGATGAGTTCGTATTCGCTATTAAGCATAGTCACCCAAAATCCGAAAGTGAGTTCGGCAATGATTTTGTCGGGTTCGACATGTTCGCCTCGGTTGGCGATATGTTTGACGGCTTGGGTGATATCCGGATTAAGGCTTTTAAGCGCGGGCGTACTCGGAAAGACGGCGTACCAGTCTTTCCTGCCCGTCATACGTTCCATTTGCCGGCTGATGGCATTTCGGAGAGCGACCTCAAAGACCGACAGGCTGATATAGAGCGATTCTGCGAGTTTGAGATTCTCTTTGTAATGCAGCACGGCATACTCCTCATGGTCGGGGTACAGGCTTATGTATTTGCTCATGCGTTGCGCAGAAAAAGCAGATTCAAGGAGTTCCCTTTCGGTCATGGAATGTCTGTTTTTTGAACGGAATAATCCAAGGTTGGTACAAAAAAATAACCCGGATTCTTCACCAGCACAAAGTCTGGGAGAGGAATTACCGGGACTGCGCTGCAAAGATACGACAATTTTCTGATACTGCAAAATGATTGGTGCTTTTTTCCAAGTCGTACCTGCTTTTTATGGTGTTATCAACTATGTTTACCTTTCATTATTGGTACTGTTTGCCCAACAAAAGGCACGAAAATGATGTATCTTTGCATCGTCTTTCCGGAACTGATACACACACCTGTCGCAGGTCTGTCGCAGGTCTGTCGCAGGTCGCAAAAAAAACTAACCCCTAGTCTCTAACCCCTAACATCTAACCAATGAGCAAAACCCAATTCGACTATCCCGTACGCAAACTGTGCGGCAAAATCAGCCGGCACAGCCGCGTCATCCACGCCTGCACGGCAAGCGGCAAACAAATCACCTATCTGCAAGGCGAGCGCGACCTCACCGCCCACCCCCTGACCGACAAGGAGACAGCCAACCGCACCGCCTTCGCCGCCAAGCAAGCCAAAGTGGCGGCACGTATGAACCCCACCTCCTCCACATACGCCGCCGATATGGCTGCCTTCAAGGCACAGCAGGACAAAGGGTACAAGACCTTCCGCGCCTACCTGTGGAGCGTGGCGGAGTAAGACTTAATTAAAAATTAAGAATTATGAATTATGAATTGCAAGTATCGACTACCACCGGACAATGGTTGCAATTCATCATTCATCATTCATCATTCATCATTAAAAAATGGCTCACATCACTTACATCGACCCCGTCAAATCCGTCTCGGGGAAACTCTCGAAGAAGAGTACCGTCACCTTTATGGTACGTCAAGCCGCAACGTCGAATGCGGCAATGTTGCAAAACCCCAACTACACCCACATCCGCGGCAAGCGCACCACCGCCCTCTCGCAATCCGAGGTGGAATACCGCACCCGCTTCGGCGCTATCTGCAAAGCCACCACCGCACGGCTGCGCGACGCCTCCAAAATGCCTGCCGACATCGCCGCTTTCAAAGCGCAGACACAGTACAAAACCCTCCGTCAGTACGTTTGGCACCAATGCGCCGAGGAGATAGCGTAAAATGTAATTAAGAATGAAGAATTAAGAATGAAGAATTGCATGTATCGACTGCCACCGGACAATGGTTGCAATTCTTCATTATTCATTCTTAATTTTTAATTCATCCTCGGATTATGAAACATTTTCAATTGATATTGGCGGCAGGGTTGGTCTTCTTCGGCTGCGGGCTATTGGTGGCAGGTATCGCCATTCCTCCTGCGGGGGTGATAGACAGCAGCGTGCTCGTCGCCTTCGGCGAAATCCTCACCTTTGCAGGCTCCCTCATCGGCATCGACTACCATTACCGGTATAAGACCCCCTCCTCTCCCCCTTCAAAGGGGGAGGGTGCAGAGTAGGGCAATAAGCCCTATGGGACTAATTGGACCAATTGGACTAATAAAATACGAGATGATTATGATTTTGAAACTAATACGAGATACTGAATTCCCCTCCTCTGAAGGAGGGGTTAGGGGAGGTCTTGGCGGTCGTCTTTTTATAGACGGCACTATGTTCTGCACTACCTTGGAACGCCGTGGCGTGGAAATCCCCGCCCTCTGGTACACGGTGAGCGTGACCATGTCCCCTAAGTTCCGCCGCCTGCTGCCGATAGTGAACAACGTGCCCCGCTCTGCACCCCGCGACAAAACTTGTTTTGGCGCGGGGAGGAGGAGCGACGGCGCCCCCGACCCGCAGAGCGGGGCTTGTGGCGCAAGTCCGCTCCGACGAGGCATCCGTTTCCACGTCGGCACCCGTCCCGAGCACTCCGCGGGGTGTATCCTTGTCCCCTCGCGGGAGATAGAAAACCGCCTCACACAAACTCTCTTACAAGCCCAACAACGACATGAAACGATTTATCTGGAAATTATCGACCCGAAGGCTCCTGCCCCTCTGTATGATGTGCCTTGTCCTAAACGGCTGCAGAACCCAAGCACTCCGCACCTCCGACTCCCCCAACCCCCTCAAGGAGGGGGCTTACAGAGCGGAGACGAGGGCATGGCAGGATAGCACGTACCACTATGTGCGGGACAGCGTGGTGGTGTATGCGGGAATGGGCAATGGAGAGAGGGGCAGTGTGGAGACGACGCGTCCCGCGCCGTCATTGTCCTCGCCGGGGACGCGGACGCCCCCGTCTGCGGTCAGTTCGGAACGAACTGCATATCCCTGTATGTTACCCGCGGGCGAGGGCGCCCGCGTCCCCGGCAACGTTCTCGGCGGCATAGAGCACTGGCATACCGAGTATCGTGACAGGGTGGTGGTGAAGACGGACACCGTGTATCAAGACCGCGAGGTGGTGGTACAACTACCGCCCGAGCGGTATGTACCAGCATTCTATAAGTATGGAACCATAGCGGGAGTATTGGCAGTGTTGCTCCTTATTCTGCGTATTGTATGGCGGATATTTATTGCGAGGAGGCATTAAAGTTTATGACCCAACACCCCAATTTCCGTCCTCCTTCGCGGCGTAAGATGCCTAATTGTTGAAGCGTTGCCATGTCACGTTTGATGGTGCGCTCATTTATGGTAACCTCTTGGGACATCTTTTGGGACAATTTCAAGCATGCGGGTCTTGAGATGGGCGGTTGTTGCCGGAACGCTGTTTGCGTGAGGCACTTTTACCGGCACCACCCCTGTTAGAACGACCTCTACCGTTGCCGCCTCTGCCAGAATTACGCCCTGCGCGGGCAGTGTACAATTCGCTTTTGGGTGCTTCGCCCAGGGCTTCGGGCAGGGGCAGACGCTCGATGTTTTTCTTGAGGAAACGCTCTATCTTCTGGAAATAGCGGGCATCCTCGGGGCTGACGAGTGTAACCGCCTCGCCTTTGTTTTCCGCACGTGCCGTACGACCGATACGGTGGACATAGTCCTCTGCGTCGCGGGGCACGTCGTAGTTGATGACCAGCGGAATATCGTCCACATCAATGCCTCGGGAGATGATGTCGGTAGCCACCAATACATCCACTTTGCCGTTGCGGAAATCGAGCATCACCTCGTCGCGCTCTTTCTGCTCCAGGTCGGAGTACATGGCGCGGGCGTCGATGTGTTTCGCCTGCAAGGCGCGTGTGAGGTCGCGCACTTTCTGCTTCTTGCTGACGAAGAGGATGACCTTCTTGAGGTCTCTGCCCGCCAGGAGGTGCTTCACCATGGCGGGTTTCTGCGCCTCGTAGAGTTGCACCGCCATCTGGTGGATGGTCTCGGGCGGACGCGATACGGCTATCTTCACCTCCACGGGGTTGCGCATGATAGCGCGTGCCATTTGGCGTATCTTGTCGGGCATAGTGGCGGAGAACATGATGGTCTGCCGCTCTTTGGGCAGGCGGTTGACGATGGTCATGATGTCGTCATAGAAACCCATGTCGAGCATACGGTCCGCCTCGTCGAGGATAAAGTATTTCACGCCCGAGAAGTCGATGTCGTAGATGTTCATCTGGCTGAGCA
>DLLA01000089.1:0-5473 GCA_002479035.1 Bacteroidales bacterium UBA7574
CAGAAATCCAATACACGTTTGAAGCAATGTCTGTACATCTATATTGCGTCTTTGTTTTACTCGTTTGTGTCGTTTATGATTTGTCCGTTGTACACTTTGATGCCAGTCTTGATTACTTTGGCAGGATTACCAACGGCGATGCAATTATCAGGAATATCCTTTGTAACCACGCTACCCCCCCCTATAATTACCTGATTACCAATGTGCAAGCCTGGCATAATGATAGCATTGATACCGATAACACAGTCATTGCCGATGTACGTGTCTGCTTTCAGGTGTCGGCAGTGGTCGTGCGCCATAACAAAGGCTCCGTTCAATATCCATGTTCTATCACCAATATGAATACCACGCGGGTTGATACTTTTGTCCAAGTGGGCACGATAGGCGATGCGCACACCCTTGCCAAGCGACATCTTGTACATGGTGCGTAAGTAGGCGGGGTAGGCATTGGTCGCAATAGTCCAAAGTCTGCTACGAAGGCTCATAGTTCTGTCATTGTAGAGTGAATCCGCCGTCAATGATGAGATTAGAGCCCGTGGTATATGTACTTGCGTCAGAAAGCAGGTATATGATATAGTAGGCAATCTCTTCAGGATTGGCGTAACGTTTAAGCGGGTATAAACGGATATTTGCTTCCACTTCTTCCTGCGAGATATTATCACGTTGTATGAGTGGCGTATTTACACGTGCAGGAGAAACACAATTGACTCGGATACCTCGCGGGGCTAACTCCAACGCCTGACTGCGCACGGAACCCATAATGGCTCCCTTGGAAGCAGAATACATGGAGTTCCCTATATGCCCGCAGACAGTCCCGTCAATGGATGTCATATAAACGATAGAAGCGTTCCTATTGATTTTCTTGCTCTTAATAATGCTCTGAGTCAGCAGGACAGGAGCAAAGAAATTGATATCCATAATACGTCGAAGTTCCGTGCTATTGCAGAACTTGAAAGGCAATGTAATGCCCACGCCTGCACAATTAACCAAACCGTCCAACGCAGTGATTGTGCTGCATATATGCTCTACGGCTGTTTGTTGGGTGAGGTCGGCGGTGATATAAGTGTGCTGTCGGGCACTCAACAGAGTCAGTGTCTCTTGCAGGCGTTCTTCATTGATATCCACTAAGATGAGAGTGGCTCCTAATTTGTCAGCCTCTACTGCAACGCAGCGCCCTATTCCGGAAGCAGCACCTGTGACCAAGACAGTCTTTCCTGTCAGGGAAAAAGGATTATAGTTGTTCATAAGAGAGATGTTCAATACATTTGACGGGCTGTTGATGTATAAGTACGCTTCCCCACGATAATCCCACGCCGAAAGCGGTTGCCACAATAGTACTTGCTTGTTTGGTCAGATTGTACGGCTGACAGGCAGTGGTGATAGTAAGGGGGATGGTAACACAACTGGTGTTGCCATAGTCCTTGAGACAATAAGGAACTTTGCTTTCCGGAATGTTGAGTTTCTTGCGAATCTTTTCGTTGAGATAGTGATTAGCTTGGTGGAAGAGAAAAAGGTCAATATCTTCGGTGCAATGCCCTGTCTTATCCAAAAGTTGCTGTGTAACTGCAGGACCCCGTTTGATTCCAAATTGGAAAACTGCCAATCCATCCATATTCGTGTCTAATGCAGTACGCGTGATGCCATGTTCTATTTCTACGGGCTGCAGTGATTGCTCTGTAACGGGATTGCGTGCTCCTCCATCGGGAATAATGATGGATTTATATGCGGTACCGTCGGTCTCCAAGATAAACTGCATAGGCTGTGCGTCAGTGTCAAACTCTATCGCAGTAGCAGAACCCGCATCTCCGAAGAGCGGCCATGCTGTCTTATCAAGCGGGTTTTTGAACTTGGTGGGGGTATCTCCGACCAACAATAATCCGCGGCGCATTTTTCCTGCGGAGAGCAATGAGGATATGACGCTTAACCCATATATCCATCCCGGACATCCGTAACTGATATCCAAGGCAAAGCACGTAGCGGGTAATCCTAACCTGCCTTGCAGGATACACGATGTGGCAGGTAACTTGTAATCGGGAGTCTGACTTACAAATATCAAACAGTCGATGCTGTCTTTCTCCCATTGCAGTTGTTGCAGCAGATGTTGTGCGGATTGGTAGCACAAGTCCCCCGCTGTGGTATCTTTACCTGCAATGTGCCGGCGTTCTATACCCGTGGATGCGATTACTTTTTCAGCCTCTCCCTCTCCAAATAAAGGATAGGAAATGTTCTCTTCTATACGAGAAGGCGTAGTGGTTACCACTCCGCGAACAGCGATATTGTCAATTGAGAAAAAAGCCATAGTATGTTCTTTATACGTTGGATAACGAGTTGTATAATATCTTTCCCGACGGAGAGTGTGGAATGGTGTCTATATGTCGTACTTCGAATGCGGCTCTTTGCAAGTGGGTGGCGGAACTCAAGTAAGCGAGTATTTCACTCAGTATATCACCATTTGCCGTGGTGTATATAATCATTCTGTTATCGGTTCCTACACAAGCGAAATCGTATTCAAAGTGTCCTAACAGGAGGTTCTCGGTATAGTCGAGGCTGACACGATTGCCATATAATTTGAGAAAACGCTTGAGCCTTCCGACAATATAGTAGTAGCCATCGGCATCTTGATAGGCAATGTCGCCGGTATGCAGGATGCCTTGATTCTCATCTCCGAGGAACAAGTCTTGCTTGCAAGAGGCATAACCCAAACTGACATTGGCACCCTGATATACCAACTCCCCCTCTGTATTGGGAGAGGTAATTCTTTGCCGGTCGTCTTCTATCCAGAACTTTCCTCCGGGGATAGCAATTCCCACACTGCCGAGTTTTTCCAACGTCTTATCAGGCGGCAGGTAACTCATACGTGCCGTTGCTTCGGTTTGTCCGTACATTACGACAAATCGTTTACCTTGTTGTGCGGCATTGGAAGAGAAATACTCTATCAGTTCGTTGCTGAGTTTTCCTCCTGCTTGGGTCAGTGTTTTCAGGCAGGGGAGACTGAAACGGAAGAACTTCAGTTTTTTGAGTATTTCGTAAGTATATGGTACGCCTGCGAAAGAGGTTGCATTTTCCGTTGCTGCAAAATCCCAAAAGGAACGTTCGATGTATGAATCCGTTGTGAGCAGGAGAGCGGCTCCCTTTAACAGATGGCTGTTGACCACCGACAAACCATACGAATAGTACATAGGAAGCGATGTAACGGGTCGCTCTTGGTTATCGATGTGCAAGTATTCGCAGATAGACAGAGCATTGCTCAGAAGATTCCGTTCGGACAGACGTACCAACTTAGGCGAGCCTGTAGAACCAGACGTGGTCAGCAATACCGCCAAGTCAGCAGGAAGTCCGTTGGTTCCATTCTCTGTTTGTAAGAGACAATAGTTGTGGCTTTTGTACAGCCCTGTGTATTGTGGCTGCAGGGAGGTGATATGCGTACTATCGGCAGGCAACCAGATATGCACGGGTTGATAGCATCCTATAAGCGTTTGCAGTAATTCGTAAGAGATACCGGCATTGAGCAGCAAACATACTTCGTGGGATTGCAAGGAAGCCACGTAGCCCAACAAAGAGCCTACCGTGTTTTCGCAAAGGATGAAGGACAGGTTGCCTGAATGAAGATAACGGCGCAATGTGTCAGCCTCCTGCTGCAATTGAAGGTAGGTCAGACGTTCCCCTTGCGGTGTTATACAAGCGACGTGGTCATAATATGCCGAGAAATCAAACATTGAAAGGTATGTTATACTTCTGAGCCAAGATTTCTTTTCCTTTTGTGTAACTGCTGAAATTGAACATATCCTCGGGTTCCATATCTATATTGAAAGCCTCTTCAATGGCAGCAATAAGATTGATATGTCCTACGGAGTTCCATTGCTCGCTTACTTTCATTTGGAGAACAGGGAGTTGGTGTTCGTCCTCCACGCCAAAACAGTCACAGAAGATACGGTTATATGTTGCCAGATTATTATTCATAGCACTTATTGAATCTTGTCGTACAATTCTTGAATAGTCTGCGCCTGACGCATTGCATCAGCGGTAATGTCTGCGTGCAAATCTTCGTCTATCATGGACAAAACAGACAATGCGACCAGTGAACTCCATTCTTTGAGTTCACGGAAACGTGTTTCCGGTGTGAGCGGTTGTGCGGGAACATCATCGAATTGGTCGGTGAACAGTTGGATAAATTCTTCTATTGTAACCATAGTTGTTGTTTTATTGTGATTTACAGTTCTACTTTTTTTGCAGGATTGCCTATGTACAGGGCATTGTCTTTCGTTTTATGGAGGATGACACTGCCTGCACCAATGGTAGTATTATTCCCGATATGTACGCCTTGGATGACAATGGAGCCTACCCCTAAAAAGTTCAAGTCTCCTATTCGGGTATCTCCGCTAATGCGTGTAGCGGTCATACATGTATTGAAGTTGCCTATCCGTGCATCATGCCCTACGGAACAGCGGTTGTTGAAGATATTGAAATCGCCCAATTGGACATGGCAACTCATCGTAGTGAAACTGCATATTATATTGCCTTTCCCCATAGAGAAGTTGTCTTTGTCCAATATCTGTGCGTCGGGTCCGATGATATTTGGAAATACAATGAGCGGGTTGGAAATCTTTTCATATACACGCTTCAGCAGGGCGGGTTTGCCTAATGCCAAAATCACGTTCAGCGGTTTGTCGTACGTATTCAGAAAAGAACAATCGCCCAATATCGCCCCATATTCATTGCGTGAGCCGACCGGATGTTTCGCCAAATCGTCATCTATAAATCCAAGGAGATTCCACGCAGGTTCGATTGCGTTTTGCCGTTTGAGCAAAGATGCCATTTCGCGTCCAAAGCCACCGGCACCATATATTACGATATCATTCGTTGTCATTTTCAATGTCTCATACAAATTGGGCTGCAAAGTTACAAAAAATGCTTTAACTATACAAAGGAGTATATACTAATTATCTGTTAATCTGTGTGATATTGTTGCAGGCAACAGGTAATGACCGCGTGGCAGGTTGTCAAGCGGCGCGGTTTACACGTTTTGAGCGTCGTTTTGGAGTTGACGGAGGATGGCGGCACGTGTGTACGCCCAGAGTTGGGTATATACTTTGCGTCGTCCTGTGGCAGGGTCTTGTGGGCTTTCGGGGTCGGCGTAGTGCAACTGGTTGTTGAAGCGTTGTTCCCAGACGGCTCGCGTTTCGGGGTTGTTGAGTTGCTCGGATGTGAGACGGCATGCTTCCCGAAAGCGGTTAATCTTTTCGAGTTCGGCACCGCATGGCGGGTTCTTCTTCCAGTCGCGGGGTTTGGTGATAATATACGCCTCTTGGGGACCGCAGGAAATAGCACGTTTGCTGGTGACTTGCGGGGTTTTGCGGCGGAAGATGATGTTGGAGTTTTTGCTGAGTTTGCCGTGCAAAGACTCAAGGGTGGGTTCTAAAATGGTTTTTGCCATAGGAGGAAATGATATAATAGGTAATGGTTAATAGTTAAT
>DLLA01000089.1:5521-6079 GCA_002479035.1 Bacteroidales bacterium UBA7574
GTAATGGTTAATAGTTAATATGTTTTTATCTGATTCTTGCTGTATTCTTGCGATGAGAATCCGAAATGGTATCAACAATCACATAAGAATATCATAAGAATGACATAAGAATAATATATGGTTTTCAGTGGGAGATACGTAGGAGATGACCTTCCAACCCTCTCCAAGGGAGGGACTTAGGAAGTAAGGGAAATGTAAGGCATTAGGGAAATTCAAATAGGGCATAAGGGTGTGGTAATGGGTTGTCAGTAGTTTTTTTATTGGTTTGTTGCCATTGCGGGTGGGGCTTGCTGCGGGTTATTGTTTGGCAATGACCTGTTGGAAAATGCCGGTGAGTTGCCGAGCAATGACTTGTGGTGAGAAGCGTGCCTGACAATCGGCGGCGATGGCGGGACGGTCGTAAGTGGTTCTGTTGAGATACATCGTTTTGATAGCCTCGGCGAGCGCGTCCACATCGTTGACGGGGAAGAGCAAGCCATTACGATCGTTGATACATTCACGGATACCTCCCGTGACGGAAGCAATGACCGGCAGTCCGCAAGCCAGTGCTTCCAATAC
>DLLA01000089.1:6121-6295 GCA_002479035.1 Bacteroidales bacterium UBA7574
CAATACAGCCACGGAGAAGTTTTCACCGCGGGAAGGAAGAATGAAGACATCGCTGTTCTGCAAGAGGGGAATGATTTCGGTCTTGGTCTTTTGCCCGAGCAGACGGATATGGTCTTGCAGTCCGCTAAGGTTGATTTGCTGCTGCAGGTTGGTGCGTTCTTCGCCTCCGCCAAT
>DLLA01000200.1:0-412 GCA_002479035.1 Bacteroidales bacterium UBA7574
CTGTTCAACCTCATCGGCTTCGCCATACCGGAGTCCAACTTCGCCTTGGCGGGTATGTCCGGACTGATGTCGGGTGTCATGCACGCGCCCCTCACGGGCATCTTTCTTATCGCCGAACTCACGGGCGGCTATCACCTGTTTATGCCGTTGATGGTGGTATCGGTCATCTCCTACCTCACCATCAAGATGTTCGAGCCCCACAGCCTCTACGCCATGCGTCTCGCGCAGAAAGGCGAACTGCTCACCCACAACAAAGACCGCAGCGTCCTCACCCTGCTCAAGATGGACAACGTCCTCGAGACCGACCTCACCACGCTTTATCCCGAGATGACGCTCGGCGAACTCGTCAAGGTCATTGCCGAGAGCCATCGCAATATCTTCCCTGTCATCGACCACAACGGACGTTTTCTCG
>DLLA01000200.1:443-3726 GCA_002479035.1 Bacteroidales bacterium UBA7574
TCTCGGCATCTTGCTGCTCGACGAAGTGCGCAACATCATGTTCCAACCCCGTCTGTACAAACGTTTCACGGTGGGGCAACTGATGAACTCGCCGCAGGCTATCCTCACCCACGATATGCCTATGGAGAAGGTCATGGAGGTCTTCGAAGACACCGGCGCATGGAATCTGCCCGTCGTGGACGAACAAAAACACTATTTGGGCTTTGTCTCCAAGTCCAAGATATTCAACTCCTATCGCCACGTCCTCGTGCATTTCTCCGAGGAGTAGGCTTTTTCTCGCAGCAAAATTGTATAAAATTTGCACAGCCGCAGAAAAAGCAGTAATTTTGCAGCGACTTTGTGGTCATAAGAAATCGGAGTGCAATACGGCATTCCAAAGTATCACGGGGTGCAAACGGCATCCCACAAACAAAAGACATAATGAATATAGTAAGAAAGGAGATTACTCTCCCGGATGGTCGTGTCATCACGCTGGAGACCGGCAAACTTGCCAAGCAGGCAGACGGCGCAGTGATGGCGACTATCGGCAACACGATGGTGCTTGCCACAGTGTGCAGCGCGAAAGACGCTGTTCCCGGTACGGATTTTATGCCGCTGACCGTGGAGTACAAAGAGAAATTTGCCAGTGCAGGTCGTTTCCCCGGCGGATTCACCCGTCGCGAGGGCAAGGCGTCGGACTACGAAATCCTGATTGCCCGCCTCATTGACCGTGCATTGCGCCCTTTGTTCCCTGCCAACTATCACGCAGAGACTTTCGTAAACGTTACGATGTATTCGGCAGACGGCGTGGATATGCCGGAGTCGATTGCCGGTTTGGCTGCCGGTGCGGCATTGGCATGCTCGGACATACCCTTTGAGGGTCCCGTGTCGGAGGTGCGCGTAGCCCGCGTGGACGGCAAGATGGTCATCAACCCGACCTTTGAACAGTGCGAGCAGGCTGACCTCGAACTGATGGTGGCTGCTACCTACGACAACATCATGATGGTGGAGGGCGAGATGAAAGAGGTGCCCGAGTCGGTGATGCTGGAGGCTATCAAGGCTGCCCACGAGGCTATCAAGCCCGAGTGTCTGGCTATCAACGAGATGATGAAGGCTTACGGCAAGGAGACCAAGCGCGAGTACTGCCACGAGGTGAACGACGACGAGTTGAAACAGGCAGTACACGATTACAGTTACGCACGTGCGTACGCGCAGGCTACGGCTGCCGACACCGACAAGCACCACCGCGAGGAGATGTTTGCGCAGATTTGCGAGGATTTCAAGACCGACAAGGCTGACTATATGGCACAGCGTGCCGAGGCTCTCGGCATCGATGTAGAAGAGATTGCCGCTATGGTGGAGCGTTACTATCATGATGTGGAGAAAGAGGCGATGCGCCGTGCCGTGCTCGACGAGGGCAAGCGTCTGGACGGTCGCAAGACCACTGACATCCGTCCTATCTGGTGCGAGGTGAGTCCGCTGCCCGGGCCTCACGGGTCTTCGATATTTACCCGCGGTGAGACGCAGGCTCTGGCTACCGTAACGCTGGGTACCAGCCGCGATGAGAAGTTGGTGGACGAGGCTCTCATTCAGGGTACCGACCGTTTCCTGCTTCACTACAACTTCCCGCCGTTTGCCACGGGCGAGGCTAAGGCTCAACGCGGTGTAGGTCGTCGTGAGATAGGTCACGGCAACCTGGCATGCCGTGCGCTGAAGAATATGGTGCCTGCCGATTTCCCGTATTGCATCCGCGTGGTGAGCGATATTCTGGAGTCCAACGGTTCGTCGTCTATGGCTACCGTTTGCGCAGGTACGTTGGCACTGATGGATGCCGGTGTGCCTATCAAGAAGCCCGTCAGCGGTATTGCCATGGGTATGATTTCGGAGTTGGTGGACGGCAAACTCAACTATAAGATTCTGAGCGACATCCTCGGCGATGAGGACCACCTTGGCGATATGGACTTCAAGACCACGGGTACGCGCGACGGTCTGACCGCCTGCCAGATGGATATCAAGGTGGACGGTCTGAGTTACGAGGTGCTGGAAGCCGCTTTGGCACAGGCACATCAGGCACGTATGCATATCATGGACAAGTTGCTGGAGACGATGCCCGAACCGCGCAAAGACCTTAAACCGCAGGCTCCGCGTATCGTGTCGTTCATCATCCCGAAGGATATGATTGGTGCGGTCATTGGCCCCGGCGGGAAGATTATCCAAGGTATTCAGGCAGAGACGGGTGCAGTGGTTAGCATCGACGAGATAGAGGAAGGCGGCAAGGTAGAAGTGGCATCGAACAACAAAGAGGCTATGGACGCTGCTGTTGCCAAGATTAAGGCTATCGTGGCTCTGCCCGAGGTAGGCGAGGTGTATGAGGCTACCGTGAAGTCGATTATGCCATACGGTTGCTTCGTGGAGTTCATGCCGGGCAAGGAAGGGCTGCTCCACATCTCGGAGATTGACTGGAAACGCTACGACACGATGGAGCAAACAGGCATCCAAGAGGGCGACAAGATTATGATTAAGTTGATGGAGGTGGACGAGAAGACGGGCAAGTTCCGCCTGAGTGCCAAGGCACTGAAGGAGAAACCCGCTGACTATGTGGAGCCCGAGCGCCCTGCACGTGCACCCCGTGGTGACCGCGGAGCGCGTCCGGAGCGTCGTGGTCCACGTCCGGAGCATCGTGGTGGTTACCATGACCCCGAAGCAGACGGAGCCCGTCTTGACCGCAGACATTAAACAAGAGGAAACATTCTGCCCGCTATTAACCGATAATTCTTGTCGGATAGTGGCAATGGGAATAGAAACAAAAGAGACTGTCTATAAGCGTAGGCAGTCTCTTTGTTGTGTGTGTGAGATGTTTCATTAAGCATGTGTTATGCGAAAGTTCGTCGGGTTTTTGCAGCGGATAGTGCGAAAGTTCGTCAAGTTTTTGCAGCGGATAGTGAAAAAGTTCGTCGAGTTTTTGCAGGAGTTGTTGTGTATATTGCTGAAAATGTGTAACTTTGCGGCGATTTAGAAAAGCGAAGTTATGAAACGTCTTGCATACAAACAGTTAGTACATTGGAAGAACAAGCCTGACAGTATGCGCAAGCCCTTGATAATCGAGGGGGCGCGCCAAACAGGAAAGACTTGGTTGGCTATGGAATTTGGTGCGCATGAGTTCGATAATATGGTGTCTGTCAATTTTGAAGATGCCGAGCAGATACGCAACATCTTCGAGATGGACTTTGATATTGAGCGCATCATATTGGGCTTGCAGGCTTATACTCACCAAACAATAGTGGCGGGTAGGACGCTTATTTTC
>DLLA01000191.1:0-1087 GCA_002479035.1 Bacteroidales bacterium UBA7574
TATCAATTCATAACCGCTGATTTACAAGCATTTATCTATTTCCAATTCTAAAACGAACCACAATATGATTATCGGACTTACAGGAGGCATCGGGTGCGGCAAAAGCACCATCGCGGCTGGGCTGCGCGACCTCGGCTATCCCATTTACGACACCGACAGCCGCGCCAAGCAAATCATCATCACCAACCCCATGGTGCGTTCGCAGGTCGAACTCCTGTTCGGCAGCGAGGTGCTCGACGGCGATGTCTATCACACCGAACTCGTCGCCAAGCAGGTCTTCCATCACCCCGAACTCCTCGAGAGGCTCAACCGCATTGTCCACCCCGCCGTCGCCTTTGATGTGCAGGAATGGGCACGCATGGAAATCAAGGACCACCCCGACCAGCCCGTCTGCTTTGTCGAGAGTGCCATCCTTTTCGAGAGCGGACTCAACAAGGTGTGCGACCATGTCATCGCCATCACCGCCCCCGAGGAACTGCGTATCCAACGCACCATCGCCCGCGACCATACCGACATCAACAAGGTACGCGCACGCATACGCGCGCAGGAGACTGCCCTCGACATCAGCCGTGCCGACTACATCGTCAACAACGACGGCACCACTCCCGTACCCACTCTCTGCACCCAAATCCAATCCTACATCCACTCCCTCCTTGTCTGACCGTCACCTTTTCCTCACCATTTTCCCGCTCATCCCGTACTCGTTTCCTCTTCCCGCCAAGCCCCTTTCCAGCCTAAATCCTTGCTAATCTTTACGTTCCGCTTGCCCTCTCCCTCTCGGATAGGGCATTGTCTCTTGTTGTCCTCCTTTCCTTGTCACATTTCCCCTCACCCCCGATTGCCCCTCCCCCATAGTCCAATCTCACCCCATCCATTGCCCAATCGCCCTTCGCTTATTGCCGCCTCGTCCCCGCGCAGGCACTTGTTACATACAATTCCCTGTTCGTAATTCTTCACTTTTGGTTCCTCTCGCCAACCCGCCGCATACCATTCTTCATTCTTTGTTTTTAACTCTTCATACTCCTCCTCATTCCCCTATTGTTAAAGTTGTATTATAGTTGAACTGTTAGTATGTGGTTAGTATGTG
>DLLA01000191.1:1133-10543 GCA_002479035.1 Bacteroidales bacterium UBA7574
ATGTGATTAGTATGTGATTAAAGTTCTCTTCTCGCATCTTTATAGAGCCTGTTTCGAGCGTTTTTGGAATGATTGTTATAATTTGTTAATACCTTCACCCTTTTCAATTTCTCTCCTCTCCGACATCTTCTGCCGCCATCCCACTCCCGCTTAAAATGTTATCGGACAAAGTACTCGGGTAATGTAATATGTCCGTCATACACAAATTATTTGCATAACTCGTATTTTTTGCGTACCTTTGCGGGTTGAATGGCAGCCTTTGTGGTGCTGCGAGATGCACGATATGGACGACAACCAACTCATATTCAGATGTTTTGCGAGTGGTAGCAGTGGCAACTGCTACTATCTGGGTACGCCCCGCAGCGGCATACTGATAGACGCAGGCATCTCGGCGCGCACCATTCAGAAAGACCTGCGCGAGATGGGGTTGGACTTCGCCAATATTATGGGTGTACTCGTCACGCACGACCACGCCGACCATATCCGCGCCGTGGGCACCTTGGGCGAGAAAGTGCACCTGCCCATCTATGCCACGCCCACCATTCACGAGGGCATCAACCGCAACTACGGCGTATTGGTGAAGTTGCGCACCTCGCAAAAGTACATAGAGAAAGGCGTGCCGTTTGAACTCAACGGCATGACTGTCAATACATTCGGCGTATCACACGACTCGAGCGAGTGCGTGGGCTACGTGATTGATTACGCGGGGCAGCGGTTTATGATTGCCACTGATTGCGGCGAACCAAACGACGAGTTGGAGGCATATCTGCGCACCGCCAACCATATCGTGATTGAGGCAAACCACGACGAGGCGATGCTGCTCAACGGCCCGTACCCCACCTATCTGAAAGAGCGTATCTTGTCGCCCCGCGGGCATCAGAGCAACGTGACGTGCGGCACCCTGTTGGCTGACAACTACCACACGGGCATGCGCAACGTCTTTCTCTGCCACTTGAGTCTCGAGAACAACGACCCGCAGGTGGCATTGAACACCGTGTCGGACATCCTGCTGGACGCGGGCATTGTGGCAGGCGAAGACCTGTTCGTGACACCTCTGGAGCGGCTGAAACCCAGTCCCGTATATGCACTCAACGATGGTATCATCACACCGCTACCACCATCAACGGATATTGTAACACCCTAAAAGACATAGGTTTATGGATAACAAACTGGTCATCATCCCCACTTACAACGAGAAGGAAAATATCGAGGCTATCATCCGTGCTGTGATGGGACTGCCTGTGGAGTTCAACGTACTGATTATCGACGACGGTTCGCCCGATGGCACAGCCAATATCGTGAAGCGGCTGATGGCAGACAACTACCATGAGAGGCTTTTCATTGTGGAGCGCCAGGGCAAACAGGGGCTCGGTACCGCCTATATCGCAGGTTTCAAGTGGGCGATAGCGCACGGCTACGACTACATCTTTGAGATGGATGCCGACTTCTCGCACAACCCCGACGACCTGCTCAAACTCTACGACGCATGCGCGAACAAGGGCGCGGACGTGGCTGTCGGCAGCCGTTATGTGAGCGGTGTGAATGTGGTCAATTGGCCTATGGGACGTGTGCTGATGTCCTATTTTGCCAGCAAGTATGTCCGTTTTGTGCTTGGCATACCGGTCCACGACACCACGGCGGGCTTTGTCGGCTATCGCCGCGAGGTATTGGAAACCATAGAGTTGGACAAGATACGCTTCAAAGGATACGCTTTCCAGATTGAGATGAAGTTCACCGCATACAAATGCGGGTTCCGCATTGTGGAAGTGCCTATCATCTTCGTCAACCGCGTGTTGGGCACCAGCAAGATGTCGGGAGGTATCTTCTCGGAGGCGCTGTTGGGTGTCATACGCTTGAAAATCAGTTCGTGGACCCGCAAATACCCGAAAAAGAAGTGATGAAGAGTCGTCTGCTGTGGGTCTTGTGCGCGGTGTTGTGCCTGTCGGGGTGCGGTCGCAACACGTCTTCCCGAGAGAATGAGAAAGTAGAGGAAGTGCCCGCCGTGCGTTATGAATACGGCTTGCCGATAGACTCGTTCCGTGTGGATACGGGGCGTGTACGCTCCGGCGAGACGTTGGGCGGCATGCTGACGCGCTTGGGCGCAAACCGTCGGCAGTTGGCGGGCATCACACGCTTGCCCAAGAGCGAGTTTGACGTACGTTCCATTCGTCCGGACAAGACCTACTACGCACTGTATCAACCGGATACAGCAGGTGTTGAGCAGTTGTGCTATTTTGTGTATGTGCCCTCTGTCAGTCAGGCGGTGGTGCTGCACCTTACCGATTCGATGCACGTGGAGCGGCACGAGAAGCCCACTGTCCATAGGGACCGCACAGCCGAAGTGACGATTGAGTCGAGTCTGTGGAACGCAATGGTGGTCAATGATTTGCCCGTAGAGTTGGCACTCGAACTCAGTGAGATATACGCATGGACGATTGACTTTTTCGGTCTGCAAAAGGGGGACTCTATCCGTGTTTTCTACGACGAACTCTATGTGGACACCACCCGTATCGGCATCGGGCGTATCTATGCCGCCAATTTCTACCACGGGCGCAAGTGGCAGGAGGCATTTTGGTTTGAGCAGGACAATATCCGCAACTATTTCGATGCCGACGGCAACAGCCTGCGCAAGGCGTTTCTAAAGGCGCCGCTCAACTACAAACGTATATCCTCACGTTTCACCTATGCGCGCAAGCACCCGATTTATAAGATTGTGCGTCCGCACACGGGTGTGGACTATGCCGCTCCCGCAGGCACACCGGTGGTCACCATCGGCGATGGCATAGTGACGATGTGCCAGTACAAAGGTGGCGGAGGCAACACCATCAAGGTGAAGCACAACTCCACCTACACCACGGCATACCTGCACCTGTCCAAATTCGCCAAGGGCGTAAAGGTCGGGCAACACGTGCAGCAAGGGCAAGTGATTGGCTATGTGGGCAGTACGGGTAGTTCCACGGGACCTCACCTCGACTTCCGTGTATGGAAGAACGGCACGCCTATCGACCCGCTCAAAATGGTGTCGCCACCTGCCGAACCCGTTCCCGCACAGTATCGCGACACGTTCAGCCACGTAGTGGCGGACTACCGCGCCCGACTAATCATGGCGCAATGAGGTAAAAACAAAGGTGCTGTCTGCCTCGAAGAGGACAGGCTCCCATATCGTCCATGGGTTGTCCTTACCATGGATATTTTCTCGAAGTAGTTGTTCTACAGGTTTTTGCGGAATATCTGGAAGTTCCTCTATATCCTCTATCGGAGATAAAGTAGTGGTCGGGCGGCTTGTATCACGCAAGTCCTGTTCCGCCTGCAGGTCTGCCTCCAAACGGGCTACGACTTTGGGGTATATCTTGTTGAACCGTTGCGGGTTATCCGTGTACCATACCAGCGAAGAATCAAACTGCGCCTGTGTGATACCGTGCTTGTCAAGCACAGACTTGTAGCACGCTGCCAGTTCTTCATCGTGCGAGTAGTTGTAGCCTGCCACCTGTATGGCACCGTCTGCGCGGTGCAAGTCGTACACCACATCCCGCATCTCATGCGGCGACAACACACCGCGGGGACGGCAACTTGCCATCCCCAGCAGGCATATCGTCATAGCCAATAAAAGCAGATAATGCGGTGAACGGCTCATTCTTCAGGCTCTTGTTTGCGTTTGGACAAGCCGCTCAGACTCTGGTCAAGGTCTTTGCGGAAGAACAGTATTATCAGTATGACCGCCACAGTGATACACGAGTCCGCGAGATTGAACACCGGTCGGAAGAATATACACTCCCCTGCGCTGTTGGTGATAAGCGGGAAATAGAGCATATCCACCACTTTCCCATAGAACCAACCCGCGTATCCGAATATCTTACCGTACGCCACACAATCAATGATGTTGCCGAGTGCACCGGCAGTTACCAGCGCAATCATAGCGATATACGAGGTACGTGCATGCTGTTTGTGAATGAGTATGTGCATATACCACCCCAGCAGCCCGACCGCCACGATGCGGAAGAGCGTGAGCAGCAACTTGCTGAACCACTCGATACCAAACGCCATACCGTTGTTCTCCACAAAGCATATCCAGAACCACGAAGTGATTTCGTGTGCCTCGCCCAAGTCAAAGTGCGTCTTGATATACACTTTCAGGCACTGGTCCAACGCCACAGCGAGCACCACAATGCCCGTCACCAACCACGATTGTTGTGCTTTTGTCATACCTATTTAGGGGTTAGAGGTTAGGGATTAGAGATTAGGGGGCAGGGATTAGAGTCCGAAGGCTTTGCGTATTGCGTCCACCTTGTCCGGTTTCTCCCACGTAAACAACTCCACTTCGCGTGTGAAGGGGTGCCCGTTACCATCGATAAAGGTCTTGGTCACCACCTCATTGGTACGCCCCACATGTCCGTAGCGGGCAGTCTCTTCGTACATCGGCTGTTTGAGTTTGAGGGCTTCAATGATGGCTTGCGGACGCAAATCGAACAACTCACTGATTACCTGTGCTATCTCCGCGTCGCTCTTGCCCACTTTGCCCGTGCCATAGGTGTTCACATACAGGCTGACAGGCTTTGCCACACCGATGGCATAACTGACCTGCACCAGCATCTCACGTGCCACTCCTGCAGCCACCATATTCTTGGCAATCCAGCGTGCCGCATAAGCCGCCGAGCGGTCCACCTTCGACGGGTCTTTGCCCGAGAAAGCACCACCACCGTGTGCACCGCGTCCTCCGTAGGTATCCACGATGATTTTGCGTCCCGTCAAGCCCGTGTCGCCTGCAGGTCCGCCAATCACGAACATACCCGTAGGGTTCACCAGCAACTTGTAGTCGCCCTCCAACAGACGGGCATAGCGTGCGTCGCGCTTAGCCACCAAGGGCAACAGCACACGGCGTATGTCGTCACGTATTTGGGCTTGCGACACGTCCTCGTCGTGCTGTGTGCTGACCACGATAGTGTCAATGCGCAGCGGCTCACCCTGTTCGTTGTACTCAATGGTTACTTGGCTCTTGCTGTCGGGACGCAGATACTGCATCTCCTTGCCCTCTTTGCGTACGCGCGCGAGCGCATATACCAAGGTATGCGCAAGGTCAAGGGTGAGAGGCATATAGTTGTCGGTCTCGTTGGTGGCGTATCCGAACATCATACCCTGGTCGCCGGCACCCTGTTCGCCTTCGTTCTCCGTGCCACGCCCGTTCACACCGCGTGCGATGTCAGGACTCTGCTCATGCAGAGCGGTCAGGATACCACAACTCTCCGCCTCGAATTTGTACTCTGATTTGGTGTAGCCGATATGCTTAATCGTCTCACGCACAATATGTTGCACATCGACATAACCATTGCTTGTCACCTCGCCGGCGACTACCACCTGACCGGTGGTGACGAGTGTCTCACACGCCACGTGCGAGTCGGCGTCCTGCGCCAGAAAGTTGTCCAATACGGCATCCGAGATTTGGTCTGCCACTTTGTCGGGGTGTCCTTCGCTGACACTCTCCGAAGTAAATAAGTAGTTCATTTGTTGTTTAGATAAAAAACAAGCCACAAGTGACTGTTTGGGACTTGCGGCACAAGTTTTAGCATTTTGTTACGGGGTTGCAAGCAGTCAAATCCATCCCCAATACTTCGGGAATTTCTACATCCCCGACACTCTCCAACGGAAAGTGGCTGCAAAGGTACGACTTTTCGTGGACATGTGCAAGCGATGATTCAAAATAGCCGGGGTAACCGCATCAAAATTCAGCCTTTTTTATACGCGGACATGTTGTCCGCGCTTATGTTTTGTTCGTTTTGTATGTTTTGTTTTTTATTATATTGTGTTGTGGTTTGCCTCTTAAGTATCAAAATTAATGGTTAATTAGATGATAATTATATGTTTATTTATCTTTATTTTGGTGTGGTTGCTCTGTTCAAACAGTCTGCGTTTTTGGTACTTCAAGAATTTATGTATAACTTTGCAGTGTCAATAGAACGACTAACTATCAAACTATGTTTACATCGTCAGATTTGGCGCAGTTACAGGCGCATGGCATCTCGCAAGAGCGGGCAGAGAAGCAAATGGAAACCTTCAAGACAGGCTTTCCCGAGTTGGATATTGTGGCTCCTGCGGCAGTGGGGAATGGTATTCTGCGTCCTACGGAGGCGGAGACGGACGAGTATATCCGTGCATGGCAGACCTATTTGGACGAAGGGCATACGATATTGAAGTTCGTACCCGCCAGCGGGGCTGCGAGCCGTATGTTCAAAGCCCTGTTCGAGTATCTGAACACGGGGGAGGAAACACCCTTTGTCCAACAGTTCCTGACGCACAAAGACGATTTCGCTTTTGGTCCGCAACTGGCAGGTTATGAGGGCAAAGCGGCGGTAAGCCATCTGCTGAATGATATGGGCTACGGGCACTTGCCCAAGGGGCTGCTGCTGTTCCATTCCTACCAAGATGGGGCACGTACGCCCGCACTCGAACACATGGTGGAAGGTGCTATGTATGCGGCATCGAAAGGCGAAGTAAACCTGCACTTTACGGTCAGCCACGAGCATCTGGAGTTGTTCCGCAAGCACATTGACGAGCATTTGGCGGAATACGAAAAACGATATGGCGTGCGCTACCATGTGTCATTCTCGGAGCAGAAACCCTCCACGGATACTCTGGCAGCCAATCCCGACGGCACTCCGTTCCGCAATGAGGACGGCACGTTGCTCTTCCGCCCGGGCGGGCACGGCGCATTGATTGAGAACCTGAACGAGCAGCAGGCGGACGTGATATTCATCAAGAACATCGACAATGTGGTGCCCGACCGACTCAAGGGCGACACCGTGCGGTATAAGCAACTGTTGGCGGGTGTATTGGTGACAGAGCAAAAACGTATCTTTGAACGTTTGCAAGCCCCAAACCTGTCGGCAGAAGAGCGGGCACGGCTCAACAGACCATTGCGCGTATGCGGGGTGGTGAAGAACACGGGCGAACCCGGCGGAGGTCCGTTCCTTGTACACGAAAAGGATAGCAGTATCAGTCGTCAGATATTGGAAAGCAGTCAGATAAGCAACCCCGAACTGATGGCACGTGCTACGCATTTCAACCCCGTGGACTTGGTGTGTGCCACCCGTGATGTGAACGGCAAACCCTTCCATCTGCCTGATTACGTGGACGAACAGACAGGGTTCATCTCCCACAAGTCGAAGGACGGCAAGGAGTTGCTGGCGCTGGAGTTGCCCGGACTGTGGAACGGGGCAATGAGCCGTTGGAATACCCTGTTCGTGGAAGTGCCAATAAGCACCTTCAACCCCGTGAAGACGGTGAATGATTTGCTACGCCCGATGCACCAACCGAATGAAGAATGAAGTAAGAAAAGAATAGGTACTTTCGATTTGCAAGGGCATGGGAAATTAATGGTTAATTACGTGGTAATTAATGTTATAATGGGCTTTTAATGGATAAATGATTAACGTTTAATTAACGGCGATTAACGGAGAATGTTATTATATAGGAATTCATGGTTAATTTGTGGCTAATTATATGTTTCTCATTGTTTTTGATGGTGTTTTAATGGCTTTTAATGGATAAATGATTAACGTTTAATTAATGGCGATTAACAGAGAATGTTGTTATATAGGAATTTATGGTTAATTTGTGGCTAATTATATGTTTCTTGTTTTTTTAATGATGTTTTTAATGGCTTTTAATGGAGCCGTAAATCGTACATAATGAGAGGTTTTTTCTTTGATATGGACGGTGTGCTGTTCGACTCCATGCCGCTGCACGCCATTGCATGGGAGCGCGTGATGTCCCGTTACGGGTTGCCATTCACCGCGCACGACACCTATATCAATGAGGGCAGGACAGGCGAGAGTGTTATCGATGAGGCGTTTATGACTACGCAACACAGGCACGCCACCCCTGAAGAGGTGCGAGTAATATACAACGAGAAGACGGAACTGTTTCACCACTTGGGCGATGCCCGACCCATAGCGGGCGTGGCGGAAGTGTTGCGGTATGTGCAGGCGCAAGGGTACCAGATATGGATTGTTACAGGCAGTGCCCAGCAGAGTCTGTTTGATAAGTTGGAGACATACTTCCCCAATGTGTTTACCCGCGAGCGGATGATTACGGCATGGGATGTGAAGCGCGGTAAGCCTGACCCCGAACCGTATCTGAAAGCATGGGAACGGTCGGGGCTGCCCAAAGAGGAGTGTGCCGTAGTGGAGAACGCACCTATGGGCGTGCAGTCCGGCAAGGCTGCGGGACTCACCGTCTATGCCGTGAATACGGGTATCCTCACCCGTGATGACCTGCAGCAGGCAGGTGCCGACCGTGTGTTTGACAATATGCGCCAACTGCTTGACTACCTGCAGAATAATCACTGAAAATACTACATATTGGCGTTGTAGTAGCGCGGGTCGCCCGTGACTTCTTCGCCAATGAAATCGGGCTTGGCATAAGGTTGGTCTTCGCGTTCCAACTCCAGTTCTGCCATCACCAATCCCGCCATGCGCCCGTGAAACTCATCCACTTCCCACTTGAGGTTGGAATGGTCCGCGTAAGGGACTATCCAGCGTGTCTTCTCAATCAGTCCGGGGAGGCAAATCTGTAAGAGTTGCCTTGCATCAGCAGGACTGATTTCTTTTTCCCATTCAAAGCGTGAAAACCCGATGGTGCCGGTCTTTGACTTGATGGTCAAGTATGCGTGTGTCTCCTCAGTCACCTTGAGGGTGGGGGAGACGGGTTTGCTTGTCCACAAGCGGACACGCACCGTGCGTCCTGCCTCTTTGCATATATAGCCCTGGATGATAGCCACTTGCGCAGTGGCTATGCGTTTGTAACTGTCATCTTTGACCAAGAACTTGCGCTCAATTTCCATATTATGCATAATCCCCTCGTAATATATTGAGCGCAAAGGTAGTACAAATAAACGATATACACAACTGCTGCTACTATCACTCAGGGCTATCGCATTAAACATTAATATATTTATATATTGCAGAATAGCATAATTGAGATTTTTGCCACAAATGACATCGCCGGGGACGCAGACACCTCGTCTGCGGGCAGTTTGGCTCAAACTGAGTGAATATGTTGTATGGAGACGTGAAGCGTAAGGCAGGTGCGCATTGCGCACTGAGTGCCGTAGCGAAAACGAAGCCCTGTGGGCTGAGTATAACTCCTTAATTGTCTCGCGTCGTCAAGTACGAATAATATCTTGTTTGAAAAATAGTATAACGATACACTGAATCATTAAAATCATACTAAACATGCTATTATTTTGATGCGGTTGCCCTGTACTTTTTGGCACGAAATTTGTATAGTATCAAAAATAATACTACCTTTGCGGCACGATAGCGAAAACAAGATGAGAATTATAGCAATCAGCACCCTGAAAGAGTACTACATCAAGCACCCGCAAGCCAAGGATGCTCTTGAGGAGTGGGCAGAAA
>DLLA01000159.1 GCA_002479035.1 Bacteroidales bacterium UBA7574
GCATTGTTAGACAGCCTCTTTTATTGGGAAACGACGCGGCTCGCGTCGTCTCCCAAGGCGTTGTCCTACATAGGATATTGCCAAAGAATGATTATCGGGTTACTATGCAACAAGTTACAAGAGAAAAGTAACAGAAAGTAACAGAAAGTGCCAAATCGCACCAAATCGCACCAATAAGTAACACAAACTACCGGAAACGCTCAACGCTCCCCGCTGATGTAGTACCTTTGTACCGTGATTCGGGGCAAATGCGGGGGTGGCTTGTGTATTCGGGAATAAATTAGTAACTTTGCGGCGCGAACATAAACAATAATAGTGAGATAAACGGATAAGGTATGAAAGAAAGATTGACAATCATTGACTTCGTGGAGAAATATACGGCGATGTATGCCGACCATGTGTTTCTGCGCGAGAAGACAGATAATGTGTGGACCGAGACCACTTATGCCCAAACACGCGAGCAGGCACACCTGATAGGCGCCGGACTGATGGCACTGGGTATGCAGAAAGGCGAGCGTGCAGCGTTGCTGTCCCAAGGGCGCAACCTGTGGGTGACGGGCGAATTGGGTATATTGTATGCGGGCGGTGTTAATGTGCCGCTGAGCATCAAACTGGCAGAGGCAAGCGATTTGCTGTTCCGTATCCAACACTCTGATGCACAATACATTAAGACCTCCGAGCAGCAACTACCGAAGATACGCAAGATACTGCCCGAATGCCCCAACGTGAAGTTCGTGATAGTGTTCGACAAGTTGGATAAATACGAGGACAGGGAGATTGGGATAGACCAAGTAATAGCCAAGGGCGAGTCGTTTCTGGCACACCATGGGAAGGACTTTGAGGAGCGGTACAAGTCGGTGGGTCCTGACGATTATGCGAACATCAGTTATACCTCGGGCACGACAGCCGACCCGAAGGGTATCCTGCTGACGCACCGCAACTACACCGCCAATGTGGAGCAGGCACGCTCTATCATAGGCGTGGAGCCCGATGATGTGATGCTGATTATATTGCCGCTGGACCACTGCTTCGCGCATGTGGCGGGATTCTATACGATGATGTCGTACTGCGGCAGCATAGCCACGGTACCCGTAGGCAAGACCGCTATCGCGACACTGAAGAATATCCCGCTGTCCATCAAGGAAGTGCGTCCGATGGTGATGTTGTCGGTACCCGCGTTGGCGCGTAACTTCCGCAAGAGTATCGAGACAAGTATCAAGCAGAAAGGCGCGATGGTGGAGAAACTCTATAACTTCGCACTCAACAACGCCATTAAATATAATAAGGAGTATTGGAACCGCGGCGGCAAGGATTTCTGGCGGAAACCGCTGGTGGACTTGTTCGACAAACTGATATTCAAGGCAGTGCGCGAAGGCTTCGGCGGACGAATGAAGTTCTTTGTGGGCGGCGGTGCGCTGCTGGACATCGAGTTGCAACGCTACTTCTGCGCAGTGGGTATGCCGATGTTCCAAGGCTACGGACTGAGTGAGGCGACACCTATTATCTGTGCCAACTCGACGGGACACGCCATCTTCGGTTCGAGCGGACGGATTGTGGCGGACTTGGATGTGAAGATATGCGACGAAGAGGGTAGGGAAGTGCCCGCCGGACAAAAGGGTGAGATAGTGATTCGCGGCGAGAACGTGATGGCAGGCTACTGGAAGAACCCCGAATCGACGGCGAAGACGATAGTGGACGGCTGGTTGCACACAGGCGATATGGGCTATGTGCGCAAAGACCACCCCGGGTATCTGTGGGTAGTAGGTCGCTTTAAGTCACTGCTAATCAGTTCGGACGGCGAGAAATACAGTCCGGAGGGTTACGAGGACAGTCTGACCGACGGCAGCAAGTATATCGAACAGGTGGTGCTGCACAACAACCAAGACCCGTACACGATAGTGCTGATAGTGCCGAACAAAGAGGCGTTGCGCGAGTACGTGAAGGGCAAGGGTTTGGACCCTGCATCGCATGAGGGCAAGCGCGCCATGCTGCAGAAGATTCAAGCCGAGGCAGACGAATACAAGAACGGCAAGTTTGCAGGTATGTTCCCCGAGATGTGGCTGCCGAAAGCCATTGCGGTGCTGCCCGAAGCGTTTACGGAGCAGAACCATTTGGTGAACTCGACGATGAAGATAGTGCGCGGGAAAGTGGAGGAATACTACCAAGACCGCATTGCGTACGCCTACACGGCGGAAGGCAAGGATTTGTACAACGAAAAGAATATGGCAGCCGTATAAGACGGGTTGCGACAGAAAAAGAAATGGCGTGTTTGTGCATCTCGCGGAAAAGCAGTATCTTTGCGGTCACAAACAATCCGCAAATGTGCATTGCACAGATGTGTGATGGAATGCAATAAAGTAACCTTAAACAACTAAATAATCGGATAATGACTCGAGACGTAGAGATTTTTGACATCATCCGCCGTGAGCGGGAACGTCAGACAAAAGGCATCGAACTGATTGCCAGTGAAAACTTCGTGAGCGACCAAGTGATGGAAGCCATGGGAAGCGTACTTACCAACAAATATGCCGAGGGCTACCCGGGCAAACGCTACTATGGCGGTTGCGAAGTGGTGGACCAGAGCGAGAACATTGCACGCGACAGCCTGCGCCGCCTCTTCGGGGCTGAGTATGTGAACGTACAACCTCACTCGGGCGCACAGGCTAATATGGCTGTGTTTATGGCTTGTCTGCAGGCAGGCGACACTTTCCTTGGCTTGAACCTGAGCCATGGTGGGCACCTCTCACACGGGTCGCCTGTCAACTTCTCGGGCATTATGTTCCATGCTTTGGAATACAACCTGCGCGAGGATACAGGGCGTGTGGACTATGACCAACTGGAGCAAGTGGCACGCGAGAAGAAGCCCAAACTGATTATCGCAGGGGCAAGTGCATACAGCCGCGAGTGGGACTATGCACGTATCCGCCGCGTGGCTGACGAGATAGGCGCTATCTTCATGGTGGATATGGCTCACCCTGCAGGTCTGATAGCCGCAGGACTGTTGGAGAACCCCGTTAAATATGCGCATATTGTAACCTCGACAACCCACAAGACCCTCCGTGGTCCCCGTGGCGGTGTCATACTGGTAGGCAAGGACTTCCCCAACCCATGGGGCAAGACAACACCGAAGGGCGAGATAAAGATGATGTCCGCATTGCTTGACTCGGCTGTCTTCCCCGGCGTGCAAGGCGGACCGTTGGAGCACGTGATTGCTGCCAAGGCTGTGGCATTCGGCGAGGCTCTGGAACCGCAATTCAAAGTATATCAGCAACAAGTGAAATTGAATGCAGCGGTCATGGCAGAGGCTTTCATACAGAAGGGTTACAAGATTATCTCCGGTGGCACGGACAATCACTCCATGTTGGTTGACCTGCGCACCAAGTATCCTGATTTGACAGGTAAGGTTGCCGAGAAGGCACTTGTGGCTGCCGACATCACTACCAACAAGAATATGGTACCTTTCGACTCCCGTTCCGCATTCCAGACCAGTGGTTTGCGTTTCGGTACACCCGCCATCACCACACGCGGACTGAAGGAAGACAAGATGCCGTGGATTGTGGATTTGATTGATACCGTACTCCAAAACCCTGAATGTGAAGCCAATATCGCCAAGGTACGCGAGGAGGTGAATCGTGAGATGACACAGTATCCATTGTTCGGATGGTAAGCCTCTTAGGTCTCACATTGGAGGAATTGCAAGCGGTAGCCCTGGATGCAGGGCTACCGCGTTTTGCCGGTAAGCAGTTGGCGGAATGGCTGTACGTGCGCCGTGCCACTACTTTCGATGAGATGACCAATATCTCGCTGCGCGGTAGGGAAGCACTACGGGCAAAGTACACCATCGGTCGCCATGCGCCTGTGGCGGAAGCCGTGTCGGAAGACGGCACGCACAAATACCTCTTCCAAGTGGGCGAGCAGTATATAGAGTCTGTCTATATACCTGATAACGACCGCGCTACACTATGTGTCAGCACACAGGCGGGCTGCAAGATGGGCTGTAAGTTCTGCATGACAGGCACATTGGGCTTTCACGGACAACTGCCTGCCGCCGAGATACTGAACCAGATACTCTATTTCCCCCTGACCTCCGACAACCCGAAACTATCTAATAACAAACAAAGTACCTCCGTTTTATCATCCCCCCCTCTGGGGGGGCTTGGAGGGGTCAGTCCTTTGACCAACATCGTCTATATGGGCGAGGGGGAACCTATGGATAACCTCGACAATGTGTTGCGCTCGCTGCAAGTGATGACTGCGCCATGGGGCTGCGCATGGTCCCCAAAGCGTATCACGGTGTCATCGGTAGGTATTGTACCCGCACTCAAACGCTATATAGAGGAGTGCGACTGCCATCTGGCTGTCTCACTGCACAACCCGTTTAGTATAGAACGCCAAGCCATTATGCCTATAGAGAAGGCATACCCTCTTTCCGAGGTGGTTACCCTCTTGAAACAATACGACTGGCAGCACCAACGCCGTGTCAGTTTCGAGTATATATGCTGGGCAGGAGTGAACGATACGCCCAAGCACGCCAATGAACTCCTGCGCTTGCTCCGCGGATTGGACTGCCGCATCAACCTCATACGCTTTCATGCGGGTGTGGAAGAGGTGTCGCACAGGGAGAACCAAATCACCTTTCCCTCAAGCAATGAGCGTCAGATGGAGTGGCTGCGCGACTACCTGACCGCTCATGGTCTCACCACCACCATACGCCGCAGCCGTGGAGAAGACATCCTTGCTGCCTGCGGTATGCTGGTAAATGCACTGAAAAAATAATGGCTTGTCAGGATTGGAAACATAATGCTTGCCGTTTCATCAGTCTCTGCTTGTTAGGATGTATTCTGTTGTATCCCAATCTCATCTATCTCTTTGCGAATGCATCGGGTGCTACATACTTGCTGACAAGCATACTATATGCTCTTCCGTTGTTGGCTCTCGTCGGGCTCTTGCCCAAACGTTGGATGTATATCGTGGCGGTTGTGCTGCTGTCCGTCACGTCTATCATAGACCTTACTATGGTGGACTTGTATAATTCGTATCTGTTGCCCGGTACTGCTATCTCTGCCATCAAGACTAATCCGCAAGAGGCGTCCGAGTTCTACCATACCAATCTCTCTGAGGTCTTGCATTGGTTTCCTGTCATAGTAATGTGTGTCATCTCGTGTATCACGTATCACCGCCCAAAATATAACAAGGTGTCGCTTGTTGCAGGCATTAGTGCTATATTGTTGCAGGCAGGTTTTGTGGCTGCCAAGATGACGGTGTCGTACCATTCGGCACTTACACCACGCTTTTTTATAGACAACAGAATCCTCAACCGTCCCCCGTATAATGTATTCTTTCAGTCAGTCAATACGGCTAAAGAATTGCACAAACGTGCAATGATGTCTTCTGCCAAAGAT